>DXJF01000107.1 GCA_019057375.1 Candidatus Heimdallarchaeota archaeon | reverse complement strand
TATGTCATGTATCACTTTACTTGTTCAAATGAAGAATGTAATTGGCAAGGTCCTACACCAGTTGAGGTACAGTTGGAGGATTATAAGGAATTTATTGATGAGCATCTTAAAGATTCTTCCATCCAAGAAAGCGATAATTAGAAATATTTATCAAACTACAATCTACAATGGGATGTAATTATGAATCCTGCAATCGTTATAGATAGTTCTACTGAACTACCTCAGAAGCTGTATCCAAAGTACAATATCTTTCCTCTAGGTTATGTAATAAGAGATTCTAACAATGAAACCCATAAAGAACGAGCACAGGTTCAAACATTACAAACAAACAAATTACTCTCAATAATTTCCAACGATACCAATGCACAGCTTTTTGCTCCCAGTATAAAGGATTTTGTTGAGCTTTATACTTTTCTCTCAGAAGAATTTGATTCTATTATCAGTATTCATTCTTCCTTTGCAACACCAGTTGTATTTGAGAATGCTTTGGTAGCAAAGAAACTTGTTTCTGAAATAAGTATTGATATTATCGATACTCATACACTAGGTTCTTCTTCTGGTTTATTCGTTGAAGAATTATCAAAATTCATCGTGGAAGCTAAGAATATTAATGAAATCAGGAAGGAAACAATAAGTTTAGACAAACACATTAATTCCTTCATAATATCGAAGAATGAACATTTGAACTTAACAGGTTTAAAGAAAATTGATTGGAGAAAGAGCTTAACTACATCGTTCAAAACATATAATCTGTATAATTATTTCCAAACTAATTGGAAAATTCTATCTAACAGTCGAAACACAAAACAACTTTTTTACGAAATACAAGAGAAATTGGAGGTTGTTATTAAAACTAAAGATTTGAAAAATGTGTTTTTCACATCAAGTGAGAATTTTTCAAAAGATACTAAATCCACTTTAAGCAAAATGAAGAAAATTCCTAAAACTGAAACAAACCCTTCTCTAGTTGCTTATTATTTGTTAGGAGATAATTCATTTGATATTTCTTTTATTTAATCCATATTATGATTGGATTCTATAAAATGTGCATGTGTTATTGAAAGTTATATCAGCTAATAGTTTCTCATCTAGATCAAGCATCTTAGCTGCTTTATCACAAAGTATTGGAATACTAGATGGATCATTATTTACTCCTTTTTCTAATGAATGAAATGGACTGTCTGTTTCAAACATTAAACTGTCTAAAGAAGTTGCTTTGAGGATATTTTGAAAGTTTTTTCTAAAAACTGCGCTGGTTGGAACAGTTATATACCATGATAATTTGGAGATTTCACTAGCTTGCTCTTCTGTACCTCCAAAACAGTGCATAAGAACATCCTCTGCTCCTTTCTCTTTGAGAATTTCAATTGCTTTACCCTCTGCTCCTCTTGAATGGATTACAATTGGTTTATCATGTTCTTGAGCAAAATCTATTAATTTTCTAAAGTATTTTTCTTGAAGTTTTCTCAAATCAGATTCTTTTATCCAATGAAAATCAAGACCAATTTCACCTATTGCAACAATGTTATCTTCATTTTCATTGAAAAATTTTACAAATTGATCATATCTCTCTTGGGAGATTTTTGTTGTTTCAACACCTATTGATAGATAAATTTCTTTGAATTGTGTGGTTTCTAGTCCAAACTGATATTTTTCTTCTTCTAGTGCACTATTTACAATAACTTTCACGTTTGCTCGTTGAGATTTATCGACAATTATCTCAATATCTTCCATGGTAAACCAATCAGTAATCAGATGGCAATGACCATCTGCATATGAAGTACCAGATTCTTTTTCGTTTAATATTGAGGAGTCTGTCTGAGAAAACATTTCATCACAACTATAGTAGTTTTTCTTTGAATACCTGAAGCATATTTAGTCCTCTAATTTCTCTATCTAATGCTTCAATTTCAGTTATGGTTGTTTCTGGAAAGGCTGATTTGATATATTTAATATTCTTTATGTGCTCTTTGTGTCTATGCATACAATAGGTGCAAACATCACTAGCTGGATTTATCTGATTTACTACCGCAAATCTATGTGAAATGAGATGTTGATCTAGTTCTTCTGCAAGTCTTTCTGTTTCAAAAACACTCATCATTGTTGGAATTAGTACTTTAATGAATTGTGTTTGTTCTTCATCCATCAACTTGTCTCTCGCAACCAAAACCTTCTCTTTCATAGTCTCAAGAGTTTCGACAGTTCTGTCCTTTTCTTGACTTCCTCCAAATAAGGATTTCATCATTGTCATTGCATTTGAAAGGAAAGTTTTCATTTTAAGCATTCTTCCTAAAAATGAATCAAGGAACTCAGGAATATTTAATAATCGTAAAGTGTGACCAGTTGGAGCTGTATCAAGGATTACTGTGTCGTATATTTCATCCTCAGCATATTCTAGAATTTTTGCAAAAGATAGGGCTTCATCCATACCTGGAGGAGGAATCGATTGTAAATCTTGACCCAAACCTTGTCGTAATTCCCCTAAACCAGGAATAGCCGAAAATTGTGAGAATTGATCTGAATCAACAGGTTGTCCTATAGCCTTAGATATTTCATCACCTGCTGCAGCAGGATTGATTTCAAGAGCAAATAGGTCACCAACAACTCCTTTGACTTTAGTTATTTCACCCTTGGAGAAATCCATGTCAAACGAATCAGAAACACTATGTGCAGGGTCAGTTGAGATAATTAATACTCTTTTACCTAGTTCAGCCAAAGCTATTCCTAGTGCCGAGGCAACACTTGTTTTCCCTACGCCTCCTTTTCCCCCAACTAAAATGTATTTTAGGTCCATGTTAGTAATTTCTTTTAAAGACATCAAAATCACTTGCTTCTGGTAATATATAAAATATGAGATTTGTTGACGTTTTAAAGAAAAAGGAAAGATTACCTTCTTTTCTTGGTTTTTCTTTTAATCTGCTTCTTACTTTTTTGGGTAACAGTTCCTTTTTTATCCCTTTGTTTCTCCTTCTTTTTCTTAACTTCTCGAGGTCTCTTAAAAACAAGATAATCAATTAAAACAAGAGCTCCTATTCCAAATACTATAGCTAATGAATAATACAAGATATTCAACCAGAGCTTTGCATCTAAAACTACAATATTCTCAGGCTTAATAGATGAAATGATGAATCTCTGTGACTGTGCATCATATTTTGTTTCATCAATGCCGTAATATTCTATAGTAGTTGGTTCCAAAGTAAAGTTTCCTTCATAAAGAGGTTTGAAGTAATAGTAATAGTATATAGTTGCATTTGGTTCTACTATTACATACTTTTGGGTTGTTAGATTTAAACTAGAAATAGCCCAATCAGAAAAACTTGGATCAACTGTTGTAAGATTATATGCAGTTTGGTTACCGATGTTCTTAATGGTAATGTTAACAAAAATCCATTCCTCGATATCTGGATTGATTTCTGTATCGTTAACATCTTTAGCAATATCAAGAATGGGTCTATCAAGGAAAGAATCATTGAATTGATTAAATGTTTGAAGAGTCTTGTTTATTGTTGTAGTCATATTGTTTTCTGAATTAAGAGCAATTGCACTATTAGTGGATGAGTGTGAAATAGTTAAGCCTAGAAATAGTATAATTGTAAGATATACTGTTGCTGATCTAAAGATTCTTTTAATCATTGATTTCTTATTCCTTAATCTTCTAAACATGCTTGAATCAGCCAATTTAAATATTTTGCTCTTCTGTATCTTTCTTCGTTCACATTCGGAAATTAATCAGTTGTTATCTAAATCATTATTATTTATTCATAAAAGTAGTAAATGTTTAAGAAAAAGCTATTTTATGAAGTACAGCTATGACAGTTAAAATCATATGTGATACAAGCGCCGATTTAAACTTACAAAATGATGAAACATTATACCAGAAATATGACATTGAATGGGTTCCAATGCAAGTTATGTTTGGAACAGAAGCTTACAAGGAATTAGTAGATATCAAAACATCAGAATTCTATGAAAAACTTTCTAAAACTGATGTTCATCCAACAACTTCTCAGTCTACTCAAGCAGATTTACTCACTGCTTTTGAAAAATTTGGTGACAAAGTTGATGACATTATTTCTATACATATCTCTGGAGAAATTAGTGGAGCTATAGCCAGTGCTCGTATGGCTAAAAAAATGTATGAGAAACAGAATCCAGATGGGGCAAAAATACACATTTTTGATTCCAGAACAGCTAGTGCAAACTTCGGGTTGATTGCTTTAAAGGCAGCAAACCTTGCAAAGGAAGGTTTGAGTGCTGAAGAAATTATACCAAAGCTTGATGAGTGGAGAACAAAAGATCAATCCTTCTACTTTACAGTAAAAGACCTAAAATGGCTGTTTCAAGGGGGAAGATTGAGCAGGACAAAGTATGTTGTAGGTTCTCTATTGTCAAAAATACCCATTTTCCAAATGATAGATGGGAAAATTGTACCCATTAAAAGTGTTTCAGGAAAGGATGCTGCTATACAAGCAATAATTGAGATGCAGATGAGTGATTTGCAAGCTGATCCTAGTGAATTGACAGTACATTTCACTCAAGCAGACATTTACTCTGAAGCAGAAGATTGTGCGGCTCAATTTCAGGAACAATATCCCGGTTTGAAAAAAGGAAAGATTTTCACTATGGGTGGTGTAATAGCAGCTCATACTGGTCCTGGAACAATTGGTATAATGCTTACAAAAAACTTTGAATATTAGATTTAAACAAGCAAAGTTTGAATTTAACTTTTTTTTATTTTCATTTAGGTTTATCAGATGACTGTAAGAATAATGCAGATAGCGCTGCAGATATAACTCCAGATTTAATCAAGAAGTACAATCTATCACTAGTTCCAACAATGATAAGATTTGGGGATGAGATATACTATGAAGAAATAGATATGGATTTAGAGCAATATTACGATAAATTTTTCACCTCTAAAGTCCTCCCTCAAACTGCTAATTCAACTCTTTACCACCAATATGAATTATTTGAGAAATTAGGAAATGAAGCGGATGAAGTGATAAATATAGTCATTATTATTTATTCATAAAAGTAGTAAGTATTTAAAAAAAAGCTATTTGCAATACAGCTATGACAATTAAGATCATATGTGACACAAGCGCCGATTTAAACCTACAAAATGATGAAACTCTCTACGAGAAATATGACATTGAGTGGGTTCCTATGCAGGTAATGTTTGGAACTGATGCTTTCAAGGAACTAACGGATTTAAAAACTTCAGAATTACATGAACGACTTAATAAAACTGATGTTCATCCAACAACATCTCAATCTACTCAAGCAGATTTACTCGCAGCTTATGAAAAATTCGCAGATAAAGCAGATGATATCATCTCCATGCATCTCTCAGCTGAAGTTAGTGGTGCTGTAGCTAATGCAAATATGGCTAAGAAAATGTACGAAAAACAGAATCCGGATGGAGCTAAAATACACATTTATGATACTAGAAAAGCTAGTACACCTTTATGATTAATTGTTCTAAAAGCAGCCAATCTTATCAAAGAAGGCTTAAGTGTTGACCAACTTATACCCAAGCTTGATGAATGGAGAACTAAAGATGAATCATTTTATTTTACAGTGAATGACTTAAGATGGCTTTTTGATGGTGGAAGATTAAGTCGAGCCAAGTATGTTTTAGGTTCTCTTCTTTCAAAAAATCCTATTCTCACTTTTATCGATGGTAAAATTGAACCTGTTAAAAGTGCTTCAGGAATAGATAAGACAATACAAACAATCGTTGAGATGTTGATAGATGATTTGCAAGCTGACCCTAGTGAATTAACATTACATTTCGTACAAGCATCATTTTACAATGAAACAAAAGAATATGCCTCACAATTCGAGGAACAATATCCTGGTATGAAAATTGGTAAGATATTTACTATGGGTGGAGCAATAAGTGCCCATACTGGTCCTAGGACAATAGTTCCAATAATGACCAAAAACTTTGAATATTAGATTTAAACAAGCAAAGTTTAAATTTAACTTTTTTTTCTTTCCATTAGGTTTATCAGATGACTGTAAGAATAATGACAGATAGCGCTGCAGATATAACTCCAGATTTAATCAAGAAGTACAATCTATCACTAGTTCCAACAGTGATAAGATTTGGGGATGAGATATACTATGAAGGAATAGATATCGATTTAGAGCAATATTACGATAAATTTTTCACCTCTAAAGTCTACCCTCAAACTGCTAATTCAACTCTTTACCACCAATATGAATTATTTGAGAAATTAGGAAAGGAAGCGGATGAAGTAATAAATGTAGTCATTTCTTCAGGTATTTCTGGTTCCTTCAATACGGCTATTAATGCTAGAAGAAGATATGAACAGAAGGTTAAGAACCCATCTAAAATTCTTATTTACGATTCAAAACTAGCAACTTTTGGTATAGGTATAATTTCAATCATGGCAGCTGAGCTTGCTGAAAAAGGTCTAAGTGCCGATGAAATAATCCCCAAATTAGATGAATATAGAGATAAGCTAGCAGTTGGTTTTACTGTAGCTGATTTAAAATATCTACACAGGGGAGGTAGACTTAGTAGATCGAAGTACTGGGTAGGTAAAATTGCTGATAGGAAACCTGTAATAGTTTTTGAAGATGGTAAGATGGATGTAGCTAAAACTGTTAAGGGTCATGAAAACGCTGTCATTGAATCATTTGAGTATGTTTATGAAAAAACAGGGAGACCCAATACTTTTAATGCTTATATTATGCATGCAAAGAATATGGATTCTGCAAAATTACTGAAAGATCACATCGTTGATAGGTTTAAGCCTGAGGAACACAACATATCAATAGATGATCTAGGGATGGCTGTAACTACTCATACAGGTCCTGGTTGTATCGGTATTTGTTTGGATACACATTATAAATTTCTAAAATGACTAGACTAGTGATAAAAATGAATTTTGAAGCATTACTTTTTGATTTAGATGGAACCTTGATATATTTTGAACCAGAATCTTTCATTAAGACCTATCTAGGAGCAGCTGCGAAGTTCTTCATAGATTTAGTTCCTAATCCTGAAACATTTTACACAGAATTACTCAAATCTACAGATGTGATGGAAAATGGTGACAACGGGAATACTACAACTCTTGTTGATTTTATGGAAGATTTCTGTCCAAAATTTGATATAGATTATGAGACTATACGAAAAAGATTTTTACAGTTCTACGATACTGAATATAAAGCTATAAAACCACTAATTTCCAAGATGAAAGGTGCTAGTACTTTATTACAGAATCTTAAGAAACTCCTTCCTGAAAAGAAATTGATTTTAGCAACCAATCCTGTTTTTCCTTTCATAGCTGTAAGAAAAAGAATGGAATGGGGAGGTATTCCTGAAAATGTCTTTGATCTTATTACACACGCTGAAAATTCTAATTATTGCAAAAATAATAGCAATTATTGGTTAAACATAGCTAAAAAGACTGCAATAAATCCACAGAAATCATTAATGGTAGGAAATGATGGCTATAGGGATATGGTAGCTAAGAAGTATGGCTACAAAACTTTTCTAGTGGAGACCGCTTTTGAAAATAAGGAGAATATGACAGAAGACATTATGCCTGATTACAGAGGTACAATAGAAGATCTTCATAATCTTATTTTCAGATGATTTTCTACTTTAAATGGTAAGACATTTAAACGTGTCATCTTTTTTCACATGAGAAAGATGTCTATTATTACTCCTGAAGCCTCATTCATTTTTGTTTATATCGCACTGTTATATAATGCGGGTTTGTCACTTAAGTTGATTTATAATTCTTTATCAAATCCTCTTTATGAAAGGAAAGCATGGAATTTATCATCTGCCGGACTAATCTTTGTAGGAACGATTCTTTTCTTCTTTTGGTTTAATTTTTCATTGTCAGTAGATTTTGTTTGGGGGGGTCTAGTAGGTTGTTTTCTTCTGTTTGTAAACAACTTATTAGCTACAATTTTAGCATTCAAAAATTCAATTGAAGTCTCAAGATGGGGCAAAGCTAACTATATTTTCTTCACAGTTTTATCATTGCAGTCATTTATGTTATTACTAAATTTCATTGAAGCTCAAACAATTTTTGGCTTGCCTCGAATTCTAGAGTGGATTATGATTATTCCTTCAGTTGGATATTCAGCTTTCCAAGCTTTTCTATATGGTCCAGTAGGTTATTTCTTTCCTGCACTTCTTTTGATTCCCCTTGCTGCTCCTATAAAATTTATGAGACCTCCTGAACCAGAACCGGAACCTGAGAAAACTCCAACTAAAAAAACCAAAAAGCAAGGTAAAGATTCAAAAGAGAGTGTATTTACAGAAGAGATTGTGATTCCAGAAAAGAAGAAACCTGCAATGTGGTCAACAATACTTTCTTTTCTAGATAATGGTTCAAAAGGAATATTTGCCATTCTATTTATTTTACTAATAGTATTTAGCCTTCTAAATATTGGTACATTCACTTCATTCAGTGATTTTAAAGGCTCAGACTATCAACCTACATATCTTGAAAGAACTGATTTTGAATTCAGTGTATCATTAAAGACAATTACTTATCAACAAACCCTGTTGGCTAATTATGAAGAACTCTTTCAAGAGGAATTAGCTTTAATCAAGGAACTGAATGTTTCCACTGTAAGAATTGATATTAAAGCAGAGATTATTGATAACAATCTAACAGAACTTGTAGATATCACAGACCAACTCCATGCAAATGGTTTTAAAATTATGTTATCAACGTATGGATACGGTTTTCCAACATGGAATTATCAGGGGGTCAATTTCACTGATTATGTTGATGCCATCGAACAACAAGCTAAAACATTGATTCTTAACTGTACTCCTGAATACTTACTTATTTACCCAGAACCCTTAGGGTTCTCTTCAGCATTTGTTAAAGAGTTACAAACACCTGCAATCTGGGCGTCTACTATAAACGATTCTTTGAGCTATCTTAGAACTTTTACAAATGATACAGAGATAGGTGTAAATCTCTCATTTAATGATTTTGATAAATATTCTTATGAAACTAGTGTATTCGAAGAATTATGGGAAAATACTACTCTTGATTTCATGGGAATCGACTTTTATATAATTCATGGTAGGGATCTTGATTTAGCCCCCTATCTTCAAGATGTAACAAGTAACACAAAAGATTTCTGGGTGTGTGAATTTGGTGTATCAGCTGTTATGTACGGTGAAAGAATTCAAGAAGCTGCTTTAGCTAGATTACTTGAGATATGTGTAAAAGAAAGCAAGATAAAAGGTTTCAATTATTTCTCACTAATAGATGACTTATCAGGTGGAAATTCACTAGGATTAGTTGGACAAACTGGTCATCGTAGGCTCTCATTCTATAAATATCAAGAAATTATCAACACGGTTGTTGCTTAGAAAGAATGAAGAACTGCCTCAGACCGCCCATCAGCGATCATGTTTTCACTCGACCGTTGTGTCATCATTAGCTAATTCCTCATAGGAAAATAATCGGGTTTTGGTTTAAAGTTTTCGATAACTAACTATGTGGACATTGCTTGAGCCATTGAAATGTATCCTTCAACTTCACTTTTTGCAGTTCTAACAAACTCTAATAGTTGTTCAAGATTACCCTCTGAAGCACTTATGTGAGTCTCTTCAAGCCTTTTCATAGCTTCCTCAAATTTTGATAACGCATCTTTGAATTGTTCTTGATCAAAAAGAGCAATTCCCTCTGTTTCTGAAGCCAATGCTTCATAGAAAGATCGTTGAGCAGTCATGTTTTTGATAAGTGATTCGCTTTTGATACTTGATAAAAGACCTAAAGCAATATCTACTGATTCAACTGCTTCTTTAAACTTATTACTTGCATCTATTGGATTATCTCTTCTTTTATAGAGCTCATTAGCTTCAGATTCAAGTTGACTAGCTTGAGTGATTCGAGATAAAGCTAGATACAGACGTTGTTCCATAAAATTAGAGCAAATTACACTTGCTCTAGAATAATATTTGGACGCTATTGCAAAAAACCTTAAAGCTTCATTGAAGTTACTTATGATTATATTCTCTGTCCCTTGATCCCAAAACAATTCAGCTCTCCCTATTATATGTGATTTAGTTATCTCATCTATCTTGTTTTGCATATCTTCCATTTCTTCATCAAGTGATTTAAATAAAAAGTTGGCTTTCATTAATTCTGTTCTTGCATAAAGAAGGTGTTTCTTTGACTCTTTTGTATTATCTGTAATTGATTCAGAAAGCTTTAACTCATAGAGATATTTGGCATAACTTATTCTTGAATTTGAAACACTCACATCAATTTGATTATCGTCACTTTTGCGATTTTCTGTAAATTTTTCAAAGAAACCAATTGCTTCTTTTGCTGCTTGAATTTGACTTTCTATGCTTTGTTCAAGAAATGAAATGCAAATTCGACACATTCCCTCAGCATAATTTATCCATTTAACCATCTCATCAAAAATTCTATCTCCTTCTCTCCCTCTAGAAGCTTTTGCTCTTATTAGCAACTTCAGTGATTCTTCATAGTTTTTTTGAGCATCAGCTTTCTTATCCTTACTGAATAATTCATCTCCTTTAACAACATAAAGCATTCCAGCATAATAATATGATAAAACTTTGAATGCAACATTATCTTCTCCTGCTTTTTTAAATTCATTATACAGTTTAGAATATTCGTTATATGATGTTTTTAGATTTGAATAAACAGGTTCATAATGTAAAAATTGGAATTCAAGACTCTTTGTACTCAAAGGAACACCAAAATAATAATAAAACACAAAAATAAAAAAGTAACTATTGTTTTGTTCGTGTAAAAAGAGATAAAAATAGGAAGAAAAATACCAAATTAACTCTCTTAGTGATAAAAATGGTGAAATTACTTCCTTTAGTTGTTTTTGATATGGATGGAACAATAATTCAATCAAATATTGATTATTTTGGTACAAGGCAGAAAATATGGGAAATTTTGAAAGATACTGTAAGTAAAAATCACTATGAGAAAATTGTAGGTTCTCCGAGATCAATTATTGAGCTGGTCGATTTAATAGAAAGAAACGATAAAACTAATACAAAAGTGAAACAGGCTTGGGGAATAATAGAAAAAAGCGAGAAAGAAGGATATGAAGATGCAAGAGTCGATGATGATGTTTATGAGACTCTTGAATTCCTTAAGGCGAAAGAGTATACATTAACTATTTTTACAAATAATTCCAGAAATTTAACAAATTATGGTCTTGAGAAATTTAAATTGCAGAAATATTTTGATTTTGTTCTTACAAGAGACGAAGTAAAAAATACTAAACCTCATCCGGAAGGTCTGGAAACAACGATGAAAAGATTTTCCGCTCAGAATAACAATGTAGTTTTTGTGGGGGACAGCTGGATAGATGCCGAAACTGCCGTAAATGCAAAAGTCAAATTTATTTATTTTGGCTCAAAAGGAGCTCCTGGAACAAGAAGAAAAGTAATCAAACCAGATTATACTGTTGAATTCATGAAAGATTTAATCCCAATTGTTGAGAAACTTAAGTAATTTCTATCCTTCTGTTGAAAGAGATATATTATCACAAAATTATAGAAGAAAGAAAAATGACTAGTTTCTTTCTTACTTTTTTTATTCAAAAATAAAGCAATATATACTAGTGTGTTATACAGTACCATGATACTATGAAATTCAGGATAATTTTCAGAGGAATGTTAACTTTAGCTTTCCTTTGGGGTTTAGTTTATGCTGTTGCAATTGGAGCAATGCTAATAACGTACTATGTGGGAGACATAACTTTAGTCTCAAAAACATTTTCAATAGTTCTTTTACCAATAATCATAGCAATTGCAATAATATTTATTCAGTTTTTGATCTCTCCATGGCTTCTAGATTTAAGTTTCAGATGGTTACATAAAATGACATGGATTGATCCTATGCAATTACCTCCACATTTGGCACAATTTATATCAGATCAGTCTCAATTGCAAGAGCTTTCAATCAAAAAAGTAGGAATGATACACGACCAAAATCCTACAGCTCTAACGTATGGACGTTTAAAAAAGAATGCAAGGCTTGTTTTGTCTGATGGTATTATTAATCTTTTAACACCAGAAGAACAGATAGCGGTTGTTGGTCATGAATTAGGTCATATTGCTCATCGAGATTTTCTCTTTATGACTATTGCTGCCGCAGTACCAATGATTCTTTATACATTCTATATATTTTCACGAGGTTTTATGAGAGCAGGATTACTCTCAGGTGGAGATGATAATAAAGCTGCTGCTGGTATTGCTGCAGCTGCAATAGTAACCATGGTTGTTTCTTATCTGTTTTATATAATCAGTCAGTTTCTAGTTATGTTTCTAAGTAGAGTTAGGGAATATTACGCAGATAGATTTTCCGGACAAGAAACCAGAAATCCTGCTGCACTTTCAACTGCACTGGTAAAGATTGCCTATGGTATGGTACAATCTCAAGCTCAATATGCACAGACTATGAATGATAAAAAAGTTGATAGAAGAGTTAGAACCAGAGCTTATAGAAGATATGGTTTTACTAATGCTACAAGATCATTAAACATCTTTGATATTAATGCAGCTAAGGGTTTAGTAATGACCGCTTATGCTCAATCTCAAGTTGGTGATATTGACCCAGAAATGGTTGTAAAAGCTGCAGCATGGGATTTAGAAAGTCCTTGGGGTGGTTTCTTAGAACTTCAGTCTACTCATCCACTTGCTGCCAAAAGATTACTAGCTCTTGATGATTTAGCTGAAGAAATGAATATGAAAAGAGCATTTCCAGATTTAGGTGCTGATCAAATAAGGGAATCATTATGGGATGAATTTCTAATTGATCTCTTCTTGATGTATATTGCCCCAGCTTTGGTTTTTATCTTACCTGGAATTATTGCAATTTTCTATGCATTTGGACTCCCTGGTTTCACTTCTAGCTGGATGTGGATTGGTGTTGGATCTGGTTTCGCATTAGCTGCATTATTATGGGTTTGGAGAACAAGAATCAAATTTCCTCGACTTGGTGAAGAACTACCTCTCATATCTATAATGGGTGCAGTTACTGATGTATCAGATGATGGATATGCCGAGGCATCTCCATTTAGAGGAAAACCAATTCAATTGCAAGGAACAATAATAGGTCGAGGTCAACCTGGTTACTATTTCAGTGAAGATGTTGTACTACAAGATCCTTCAGGAATTATAACTTTGGATTATAATCCTTTATTTGGGTTCATGAGATGGATTACTGCTCTCTTTAGAGTCGATCGTCTAATTGGTTCTCAAGTTACAATTGAAGGCTGGTATAGAAGAACACCAAGGCCTGTGGTTATGATCAAAAGGATGTATACTCTTGATGGTGATACCAAATTCAGCTCTAATAAAAATATTTTCAGTTGGATAATCGCTGGGGTACTATTCATAGCTGCAATTGTATGTATATTTTATGGTTTTCCAATTTCATAACTGGATAATGCATCTTCTTCTTTTTCTTTCTTTTTTACACATAAAGTGAATAAAGCGTCAGAGTTATAAAGACAGAATTAGAATATTTTTCAATTCTGGTGAAATTAATGGCTAGTGAAGAAAAAAAGACTAAAAAGGAAGTCAAAAAAGAAACTCCTGAAAAAGTCGAGGAAGAAATAGAAGAAGTTAAGGAAGAAACTCCACTAGATAAATATAAAAAGGCTGGAGAAGTCGCAAAAAGCATTTTGCATAAACTAAATGAAATGGTTAAACCTGGGATTAAGGCTTTAGATTTGTGTGAAACAGCTGATAAGATGATTGCTGATGCAGGTATGAAACCCGCATTTCCTCTGAATGTTGCTATAAATAATCATGCAGCCCACTACGCCTGTACTTGGGAAGATGAATTAATTATCAAAGAAGGTGATGTTGTAAAGCTTGATGTTGGTGTTCATCATGACGGTTTTATTGCCGATACCGCATTTACTGTAGCTTTTGATGATGTTCATAAGGATCTAATTAAAGCCAGCAAAGAAGCCACTGAAACAGCAGTAAAAGTAATTCGTGTTGGTGGTTATACTGGCAAACTTGGTGATTTAATTGAGAACATAATTGCCGGATATGGTTTTACAACTGTTAAAGACCTTTCTGGTCACCTTCTGATGCCTTATAGAGTTCATGGACCTAAAACAATTCCTAATGTATCTGGTAGAAAGGGAAATCTAGTTCTACAGGATGAAGCCTTTGCTATAGAAACATTCGCAACCACAGGATCAGGTGATTCTCATCAAGATCGTACAAAATTAAACATTGTTCGATTAGCAGAAGGAAGGTTTCCATTAAGAACCGATGCAGCTAAACAAGTAAGGAGATTATTGGATAAAGAATATTTCAGACTACCAGTAGCTACACGATGGATCTATAAAGAAATAGGTACAGCAAGAGCTAAAATGGGGATCAGAGAACTAATTCAAGCAGGAGCACTTTATCAATATCATGTACTTGCTGATACTGCAGGTTCATTTGTGAGTCAGCACGAGCACACAGTTTATATGACTCCAGAAGGTCCTATTCAAACAACTTAATTTTCTTTCTTTTTTATTTTAGTTATTTCCATTTTAATGAAAACTTATTTCCAAACTATCACTTTTTCTCAATGAAAAATAATTATAAACAAGCTGGAAGCATCTTTATCAGAAGTGTACTATAATGGTTTTTGTATTAGAATCTCTTTATCTTTTTTTAGTAATAGCCTGCGTAGTATACTTCATTGTTTTAGTCCAAAATAGTAAGAATGGTTGGCAAACAATTGAGATTAATGATGATGATCTTCCACTAGTGAGTATAATAGTACCTACGTTAGAAGAGGAAAATAACATCGAACGTTGCCTTGAAAGTTTGTTAAAATTAGACTATCCTAGAAAGGAAATTATTGTGTCTGATGGTGGTTCTCAAGACAGAACCGTAGAAATAGCAAAGAAGTTTTCAGTTAAAGTCATTATTGATTCTCATCTCCCACAAGGATGGATTGGTAAATCATATGGATGTCAGATTGCGTATAAAGAAACAAAGGGGGATGTACTCCTATTTACAGATGCAGATACAAATCATTCTCCTCAATCATTAAGAACAACGGTTAACCATCTATTAGCAACTGAGAGTGATTTGTTTTCATTATTTCCCTACCAGAAAGCAAAACGTTGGTATGAATACCTTCTCAGTTTCTTCTACTTTTTGAGCTTCTTAGGAGGAGGACCAATTAACAATATCAATAATCCATATGCAAAGGATTCAGTAATGGCAAGCGGTCAATATATGCTATTTACACGGGAAAGCTATAACAAAATTGGTGGTCACGCAGCTGTAAGTAAATCTTTAGTTGAAGATTTAGCATTAGCTCGATTGTGTAAAGATAAAGAAATGAGATTAAACTTTAAAGATTCAACATCTCTCGTTTCAACTCGTATGTATCCTAATGGATTTTCAGATTTCTTTAAAGGGTTTAGAAAAACAATTTATGAAGGTTTTTGGCTATTAAGTAAATTTAGACTAATGTTCGTTATCTTTTGGATAATCTATATGCTTGTTTCTCCTTATTTCTTAATCCGATATTTACTAATCCTCGACAATTGGTTGTGGTGGAATTATACTATAGGAATAATCGTCAATGTAGTCTTATATCTTCTTTATGCCACAATTCTCTCTATATACTGGAGAAAGAAAGGTAGCTGGAATTTCATCATTTTCTTATTTTATCCTATAACAATGCTCATAAATCTAATAATCATCCTAGTGTCCTTCTATTATGGTTTCAGAGGGATCAAATTCTCTTGGAAAAACAGATATTATGATTCTAAAAAGAGTTCTTCAAAATGAATATTTCTAAGATTCTCGAATTCCATCATATTCGTTTATTCTCTGTCAATAAAATATTTAAATAAGCTGTTTAAATTATAACGCAACCACTGATGTTGGGTGACAAAGGTGCATTGGGTAATTGAATCGCTATATCTATTCTTGGTGATTGTCTGTTTTGTTTACTTCTTTGTATTAGTCCAAAACAGTAGGAATGGTTGGCAGATTCTAGAGTTAAAGGATGATGAGTTGCCACTTGTATCAATTATCGTTCCAACATTAGAAGAGGAAAATAACATTTCAAAATGCCTAGGAAGTGTTACTAAACTTGATTACCCTAATTATGAAATCATTGTTGTCGATGGTGGGTCAAAAGATAAAACTGTTGAAATAGCAGAAACTTATGGAGTTAAGGTTTTAGTAGATGAAAACCTACCAACAGGATGGATTGGTAAATCATACGGTTGTCATGTAGGGTATGCAGAAGCAAAAGGTGATGTGATCTTATTCACAGATGCTGATACCAAACACTCACCAGAATCTCTTAAAATCACCGTCTCCCATCTATTAGGCTCTGACGTTGCGTTGTTTTCAATGTTACCTTATTTAGAAGCTTATAGATTTTATGAATTCTTTCCAAGCTATTTGTATTTCCTTAGTTTCCTTTGTGGTGGCCCTAGAGATGATGTAAACAATAGATATAATAAAAATTCTTTTATTGCTTCTGGTCAATACATGTTATTCACAAAAGAGGGATATGAGGAACTAGGTGGACATACAGCGGTAAGTAGTTCTTTAGTTGAAGACGTTGCTCTAGCTAAACTGGTTAAAGAAAAAGAATTAGGATTAAGCTATACTGACGGTACCAAATTAGTTCAAACCAGAATGTATCCTGATGGCTTTGGTCAGTATTTCAGAGCCTTTAGAAGAGCTATATGGGGAGGTATTGTAACTCTAACTCCTTGGAGAATCTTCTTTATGATTCTGTGGTTGATCTATTTCGTATTAGCTCCAACATTCATGATACTATCATACTTCAGTAATGGACCTTATTTTATCTGGGATTATACAATTGGAATTATTGTTAATACAGGATTGTATCTAGCTTATGCTGCAACTATTTACTTCTACTGGAACAAGAGAGGAGATACTAAGTGGTATATAGCTTTGTTCTTCCCAATTACACAATTAGCTAATTTTATTGTAATCGGAGTAGCCATTTATGCAGGTCTACGAGGTAAGAAAGTCTCATGGAAAGGTAGATATTATTCGACTCAAGGAACTGAAACTCTAAAGAAGGAAGGAAAAAAAGATTTAACAGATAAGAAAGTCCCAACTGCTAAGCAAATAGAAAAATCAATTGACTGATTTACCTAAAAAAATTTTTAAGTCCAGTCCATGTTTAAAATTATGAAATTTGTTCTGAGCATTGATCAAGGTACAACTGGTACTAGAGCTATGATTTTCAACAAACGTGGTGAAGAGATAGCTAAAGACTATGTTGAGCATGAACAATTTTATCCGAAACCAGGCTGGGTTGAACATCATCCTACAGAGATCTGGGAAAAAACAAAGATAGTTATGAGAAATGCTCTAGATAATGCAAAGATAACATCTGAAGCGATATGCTCGATTGGAATATCGAATCAAAGAGAAACTGTCGTAGCATGGAACACAAGTACAGGTTTACCTTTGCATAAAGCTATTGTTTGGCAGTGTAGAAGAACTGCTGATATGTGCTCTCAACTAAAAGAAGATGGATATTCAGCTCTGTTTAACAGTACAACTGGTCTGGTTCTGGATCCATACTTTTCTGGTACCAAAATTAAATGGTTAATAGATAATTCCTCCAAAGTTCAAGATGCATTAAAATTCGGAGATCTTGCAGTAGGAACAATTGATAGTTGGTTAATATGGAACCTAACTGGTAAGAATTTAACAGACTATTCAAACGCATCAAGAACTCTATTATTCGATATTCATAAAGGTCTTTGGAGCGAAGAGCTTCTAGACGTTTTAGATATTCCTTTGCATATTTTACCAGAGGTTAGACCAAGCAGTGATAAGGAAATTTATGGTTATTCAAAGGACGGAATATTTGAAAACTCAATCCCAATTTCTGGAGTTGCAGGTGATCAACAAGCAGCTCTGTTCGGTCAAACTTGTTTTAAGGAAGGTTCTATTAAGAATACCTATGGAACAGGCAACTTCATGTTACTGAATACTGGATCAAAACCAGTTAAGTCAGAGAGTGGATTATTAACGACAATAGCTTGGAAAATAGATTCAGATATTCAATATGCTCTTGAAGGTAGCGTTTTCATCACTGGAGCCGTCATTCAATGGTTAGAAGAAGGAATTAAGATCTTAGAAAATAAATCGGACCTTGAGAGAATTATGAATGAGCTAACAAATACAGAAGGTGTTTTCTTTGTTCCTGCTTTTGTTGGATTAGGAGCACCACACTGGGATGCATATGCTCGTGGAATGATCATTGGTTTAACAAGAGGTACTACTCGAGACCATTTAATAAGAGCTGCCATGGAATCAATTTGCTATCAGTCAGAAGATATTTTTGAGCTGATGAAAAAAGACTCAGGATTATCCATAAATGTGCTTAGAGTAGATGGGGGAGTAACTAAAAATTTCCCATTATTACAATTTCAATCTAACATTTCCAATGTTGCTGTTCAAAAACCCGTTGTAAACGAAACAACAGCTCTCGGGGCTGCATATTTAGCTGGTTTAGCAGTTAATTACTGGACTAGTCTTGATGATATTAGTCAAAATTTTCAGTTGGAAAAGGAATTCAAACCTAATATGAACCAAAATGAAAGAATCTCATTGCTTCAGACATGGAAAAAAGCTTTAGAACGCTCAATGAATTGGAGCGATGTTTAGTTAAATATCCCTTCTTTTGCCTTATCCTGTGTCTAAATAATTGTGTTTTCTTTTAATCAATGTGTTTTCCGACAATATTCGTAAATTTTGCATTCCATAATTGGATTAAATTAACTTTTTCTTTAATCTATTAGATGTGTCTGTGAGTCAAAAGAAAATTTATTTGTTTTTAATAAACTAGATAAAATGCTAGTAAAATATTTTGGAGAAAGACTCTGTTAAACCTCTAGTTGTAGGAATTTTCATAAAACTATTATGTGCTGGTAATTAGGGGCTTAAAACCAGGATTCACATCCTTTGATTATGTCTCTTCTATTCTGAGGTTATGATGCTCAAAGGTTTTTTTATACTTTTGAACGTAAACTTATACTAGTAAGCTCTTAATGAAATATAGAATTAATCATCTTAGTGACCAAATCAATCGTATCTGAAAGGATAAGATTCTTGTCTTCAGCAAATATATTGTTATACTAACTAAAATTTCTTTCAATAAACTGATTATTTGTTTAATAAACGTATTACAAAACATTTTTTAAGCGACATCGTATAACTCAATAGCGACTCTTAAGAGTGGGGTAAAAGGTTGACAACTCTGTACGATTATATTGGGGATAAAGATAAAAAAGTCGAAGAGGAAAGAATAAAGGAAGAAAAATCTTATAATGCTGTTCTTACCAAAATCAAAAGACAGAAGCACTTAAACGTTAATTTTACCGGATTTGATGGGAGATTATCTGATTTGATTGATGGAATTAGAACCATTCCAAACTACAACAATCTTAAGGGCTATGTTCGAGAGAATGTTCTTCCAGATAATCCAGAAATTTCATACGCAAAATTATCCATAAAGACAGGGATACATGAAGGGGTGGCTTTAGTCATTCTTTACGATTTATATAATGATAAATTAGAAGAAGAACTAAAGGATCTTGATGATGAAGATATTGATCTAGATTTTCGTTATGAATAGTTTATTTTTCTACAAACCATGGTTAAGTCTATCGCTCAAGGATTTAGGAAGACCTAAATTAATCATTTTCTCTTGAATAGGTTTGTAATCATACTTCAGATGAACCATGGTTGCGCTATATGGACTTGTATTCACAATAGAATAGTATGCACCAGGTTTTCCATTACGTGGTTGTCCTACCGAACCAGGATTTAAGAAATTGTGTTTTTTAACTTTGACTTTAAATGGAACATGTGTATGTCCTACCATTAGAACATCTGTTTTTGTAATCTCAAATGCTTCCTTAAGCATTGTTTTCCACTGTTTATCAGAATAGGTGTCCATATAATCAAAAGTTTTGAATGGAGAACCATGAACTAAATAGATACTACTACCATTTCTTTCAATTGTTTTTCTCCGAGGTAGAGTGGTTAACCATTTCTTATTATCAGCATGAATGTTCTCTTGTGTCCATTGAATCATTGTATATGCAGTTGGATTGAAATAAAAAGAAGGTTCATCTCCAATTACTCCTGCATCATGATTACCTAACATTGTAATGGAGCATTCTTCTCTAATTAGCTCAATACATTCATTTGGAAACGGATAATACCCAACAGTATCACCCAAACAGATAATCTCATCGATATTCTTTCTCTTCTGGATGTCTTGAAAAACTGCCTCTAAAGCATAGATATTTGAATGAATATCAGAAATTACAGCGATTCTGGGCATATAAAGACCTCCTGATTGAGTAAGGTTGGAACACTTTTTAAGTTCTACTCAATAATTGAACCAACAAATTTTAGTTTTAGGTATCTCTGAAAAGCTTTAATTGATTGATTAATATAATTTACGCTATAGAAGAATAGTTCTGAAAAGCAGTAAGACTTTTCAAGATTGTAGAAATCTTATGATTATGAGTTTAGCAACTAAAATTGGTAATGTAACAATTAGAAATCCAATGATATTAGCTTCAGGAGTTTTAGGGACGACATATTCCACTCTAAATCGAATGTATGAAGCTGGTCTTGGAGCAGTAATAACAAAAAGCATTGGAGCTAAATCTAGAGCTGGTAATCCTAATCCTAGTGTTTTTGCACTAAATGAAATTCGAAGTGTGATTAACTCCGTTGGATTAGCAAATCCAGGATACCAAATCTTTAGAGAAGACATTGAAATTCTAATGAAGAACTCTACTCCAACCATTGTATCAATATTTGGTGAGAATAAGGAGGAATTTAAAGAAGTTCTTGAGGGGTTAAAAGATCTTCCTGTACTAGCCTTTGAATTAAACTTTAGTTGCCCTAATACTGAGATGGGAGGAGCACAAATTGGAACAGATCCTGATTTAGTTTATAAAATTGTTAAAGAACTAAGAGTAAAAACCAAAACACCTCTCTGGGTTAAATTAACTCCCAATGTATCAGATGTAATAGAAATTGCTTCTGCTGCAGTTAAAGGAGGATGTGATACTTTAGTTGCAATAAATACACTGAAAGCTATGGTTATTGATATTCACACTAAACAACCAATTCTAGGGTTTAAGAAAGGGGGCTTATCTGGTGCTGCAATAAAACCTGTTGGAATAAGATATGTGTATGATCTTTACGAGCATTTTGGGGATGAAATACCTTTGATAGGCGTAGGAGGGATTTTTAAAGGAGAGGACATAATAGAATACCTTTTAGCCGGAGCTACAGCTGTAGAAATTGGAACTTCTCTAGGCGTTGCATATCCTGAAAATATGGTTAGATTCTTCCAGATGAAAATAAAGAAATATATGAAAGAACAACAGATCGACTCAATTGGTGAAATTACTGGAGGAGCTCATAAATGATAAAACAGACCCTCTCTAATGATAAACCAGTTATGAGCGTAATAGTTGAAAAATGGGAAGAGTGCTTTGAAACTTATTGCTATAAAATAAAACTACCAGTTAAGATTCAAAGTGCTAAACCAGGACAATTTATCATGCTATGGGTTCCAAGAGAAGATGAATACCCAATATGTATTGCAGGATTGAAGGATAGTATTCTAGAAGTTGGAATAGCTAAAATGGGTCCTGGAACAGAAGCTATGCATAAGAAAGAAGTAGGTGATCTAGTTGGAATCAGAGGTATTTACGGAAAACCATTCACTCCACCAGAAGATGTGAATCACCTTCTAATTGGTGGAGGTTTTGGTATGACACCTTTGAAATTGCTTACTGAAGTACTGGTAGCTAATGAGAATAAACAAACCATCCATGTTTTTGAAGGTGCCCGATCTAAGAATAGATTAATGTATTATGAATGGTTGCAAGATTTTCATGATCAAGGTAAAATTAATTTCCATGTCTGTACTGATGATGGTTCTCTTGGGTACCAAGGTTTTCCAACTATTGATTTAGAAAAATTCCTTCAAGAATCAGAAACATCATCTGTAATATATGCAGCAGGACCAGAAAAAATGATGAAAGTAATCTTTGACATTGGAAAGAACTATCCTAAAGTTGTTGATATGCAAATGAGTCTAGCTGATAGATACATGAGATGTGGTTTTGGAGCTTGTGCTTATTGCGCTGTGGATCCAACAGGTTGGAGAATTTGCGTAGATGGACCTGTATTTAATACAGAAAAACTAGAGCAAATAAGTGATTTTGGTGTCTATAAACGTCTTGAAACTGGTGAAAAAAAGAGGATCTAAGAAATGGTAGTTCTACAAAATCTTAAGTTTTGGAACCATCAGATTAGAGATTTTCAAATTAAGGATTTCGAAGTTGATGTGACCACTGAAGGACTTGGTCAGAAGGAAATCGATTGCTCCAATTTTATTGCCTTACCTCCTGCTGTTGATTTACATGTTCATTTTAGAGAACCTGGGTTTGAGCATAAAGAAAATATGCATTCAGGGGCATTTGCAGCATTACATGGTGGGATTTTACATGTTTTAGATATGCCTAATACTAATCCAATAACTGATTCAACTAAAGCTGTTTTACAAAAGAAAGAGCTCTCATCAAAGCAAAAATGGATAGAAATACTTGTTGCTGCTGCCCTCACTAATTATAACTTTGATGAAATTGAAGGGCTGGATTCACACTGTGATGCGTATAAAGTTTTCATGTCTGAATCATTTGGAAATCTAAGTATCAGTTATAAGAATATTGAGAATTCATTGGTAAAGCTGGAGAGTATTGAATCCAGTAAACCGATAATATTCCATGCAGAAGATCCTAGATCAATAGCAGAAAGCAAAAAAGAAAATACTCATTCAAAGAAACGCCCCCCTGAAGCTGAAGCATTTGCTGTTCAAGCAGTGTTAAAATGGGCTAGTGATTTTCCTTCTCTGAAATTTCATTTGACACATATTAGTAGTTCTCTATCTTTAAAATTTCTAGATTTAATTGATTCTACTAATCTTACATCAGACACATGTCCTCGATATCTCTTTCTTAATGAAGACTCCAACATCCCTCGGCTTTATAAAAAAGTAAATCCCCCCTTACGTAAAATAAGTGACAACAATAGATTAATTGAATCTTTAGCAACAGGTGTTGTCGATATGATAAGTTCAGATCATTCTCCTCATACTTTAGCAGAAAAAGAAAAAGAGAATCCTAGTGGGATGCCAGGTGTTCAAGAACTGCTTCCAGCTTTACTTACTTTAGTCAAGAATATGAAAATTGAGTGGGATAGAGCCATTGAAGCATTTCATTATTTGCCTTCAAAACTATTAAATTTAGAAACTGATGAATCTCTAAATAGTTTTATCGTTCTTGATATTAATGAACCATTTAGAGTAGATAAATCTTGGATTAAATCAAAAGCTAAATGGTCACCTTTTGAAAATTTGTTTCTTTATGGAAGAATAAAGCATATAGTGAAAAACAATTCTCTAATTCGAATGTAAAGTTTAAATAAAAATTATAAAACGATTTCCTGATGAGTGCAGAACTTCCTTCTTTTATTCAAAAGTATAAGAACATAGTTGAAAGCAAGAAAAGTGTCTTATGTGTGGGTTTAGATCCTGCCCTTCCTAATCAGAGAAATAATTATGTAATGCCAACTTTAGATAGAATATCATTTATGAAAGAAATAATAGAAGAAGTTTCTTCTTTCACTAGCATTATCAAAATGAATCGTCAGTATCTCATAGGTCTTAATCTTGAACAAATTCAAGGATTAAATGATTTGATTCACAAGCAAGGAATGTTATCTATTATTGATCATAAACTTGGAGATATTGGTTCATCTAATGATTCTGCAATTTTTTGGTTTAGAAAAGAAGGGTTTGATGCTTTTACACATTCTCCATTTGCAGGAAATATTAAAGAAGCTACCTTAGCTGCACATGAGAGAGATTTGGGGATAATAGTTCTTACTTTGATGTCCAATCCTGAAGCCATTATTCAAAAAACTGCACATATTGGATCAAGTCCCCTATACTTATTCATAGCTCAACAATGTCTAGCAAATAATGTAGATGGATGTGTAGTAGGAGCTACAGGAAATGTGGAATTTCAAAATTTGAGTAAGTTAAAAGCTACTTTAGGGCACGATATACTAGTTCTTGTACCAGGAGTTGGTGCACAAGGAGGAAATGCTGAAGAAATCCTGAAAATGTTTGGGAAGAGAACCATGGTGAATGTAGGACGTTCAATAATTTATTCCCCCAATCCTAAACAGGAAGCAGAAAAATTCTGCAAAATGTTCAATAAGTACATAAATGATTGAAGAAATCATAGATTTTTCTTAATAGTCTCTTTTATTTCTGAAGGAACTAATTTATCATCTAATGATAGACATTCATTGAAGATGTCTTCAATGGTTACAAAAGAATGAAGTTTGACACCTATCTCTTCTATTTGTCCAAGATTACCTTGGCTTCTATCAATCAAAACAACCATGTTTTCAAGAATGAAACCCTTCTCTCGAAGTGCTAAAATCCCTGGAATTTTACTTGAACCAGTGGTAATTAGATCATCAATCAAAACTATCTTTGATCCAGCTTCTGCAATCCCTTCTACTTTCTTTTTCAAACCATAGTCTTTCTGATGAGTTCTTACAATTAATGATGGTATTTTTAGTTTGTATCCAATTACAGATGAAAAAGGAATTCCTCCCACTGCAACTCCAGCTACAGCATCACATTCATCTATTTTGTCTAATAGCACTTTGAACCATCTAATTGCTAAATTAAATGTTTCTGGATAAGAGGGGATAAGTCGAAGATCAATGTAAAACCAAGATTTCTTTCCTGATTTTAATGTAAAATCTCCAAATTTCAAAATTCCATTATCAATAATGTGTTTGGTTAACTCTCTGCTACTTGGTTTCATTTTTCTTGCCTTTATTCATATTCTATAGTTCCTGGAGGTTTGCTTGTTATGTCATAAAGAACTCGATTTATTCCATGAACTTTATTAACAATCTGATTCGATATCTCTTCCAGAATATCATAATCAATTCTTGCCCAGTCTGCAGTCATAGCATCTATCGACTCAACAGCTCTTATTGCCAGTATATATTCATATGTTCTTTTATCTCCCATAACTCCAACTGATTTTACAGGTAGTAAAGCTGGAAAAACTTGCCATAATGAATCGTAAATATTATGTTTTTGGATAATCTCAGTAACAATTGCATCAGCTTCTCTCAATATTTCAAGACGTTCTATTGTTATTTCTCCTAAGATTCTTATTGCCAGAGCAGGTCCAGGGAATGGATGCCTTTTGATAAATTTCTCTGGAAGTCCTATAATTTCTCCTATTCGTCTAACCTCATCTTTATATAAATCATTAAGAGGTTCAACAAGGTCTAGGTCTATTGTATCCGGAAGGCCACCAACATTGTGATGTGTCTTTATTACTGTTGCATGTTGACTGGGTTGAGCACTTTCTATCCTATCAGGATAAATTGTTCCTTGAACAAGAATATCAAAATCACCCAATTTTTTAGCTTCTTCTTCAAAAATCTCAATAAACATCTTCCCTATTATCTTTCTTTTTTCTTCTGGATCAGTGATACCTTTTAATTTGGATAGAAATCTCTCCTTTGTATTTATTACATGAAGATTTTCTACACCCAAATCTCTAAAAATTTCTGAGACCTCTTTTGATTCATCTAGTCTCATTAAGCCAGTATCAACATGAATAAAATGAGCTTTAACATCTGCTTTTGAAAGCAATATAGCTGCTACTGTACTGTCTACTCCACCACTTACTGCCATTATAACTTGCTTTTGTCCAATAAATTGCTTCAATTCAGAGATTTTGTTTTCAATCCAATCTTTAAGTTTCCATTCTCTTTTGCAATTAGTTATTTTAAGGAAATTCTCCAGAATTTTAGAACCATTTGTTGTATGAATAACTTCTGGATGAAACTGTACTCCAAATAGTTTTTCCTCGAGATTATGAAAAGCTGCTATAGAGCATGTATCTGTAGATCCAATGTTTTCAAAAGAAGGGGGTAGTTCTACTATCTGATCAAAATGAGACATCCAAACCTGTTCATTATTTTCTAAACCATTGAAAATTGGTGAAGTATTATTCAACATAGCTATCTTCTTACCATATTCTCTTTCCATACCTTTCTGGACCACACCACCAAAAGCTTGAGCTATCATTTGATGACCATAACATATTCCAAGAACGGGAACATCGATTTTTTCGAAAAAATCCTCTGGAAGTTGGGGAGATTCTTCTGAATAAACATTGCCTGGTCCTCCTGAGAGGATGATTCCGGAATAGGTGTTAGATGGGTCTTGCATTATTTCAGAGAAAACTCCTAAATCCCTAATTCGTCTCGCGATTAGGTGACAATATTGACCTCCGAAATCAAAAACCCCTATTCTATCCATTTTTGATCATCTCTTCAAGAAAGAAACTCCTCTAATCTTCTTTGTCCCATTGCCATTTTCAATTCTCTAGCAATTCTTCTAGCCATACTCATTTCATCACCAAATAGAAATTTGGAATAAGGAGAGCCACTGATATAAAGACTGGTTCCAGCAACTATCCTGCTCGTAAATTCAAAAGCAATAATTTTTTCAGGTGTTATAGCCATTTCTATGCAGAATGGACCAATTAAACCTGGAGGAAAGAGTTTTTGTGAAGCTGTAATTAACCTATCACCATAATCTAGAATCTGTGGGAGTAAAGATTCTCTGGCAATTAATGGCTGATTACCCACTACTTTGTAAGAAGGATTAATGGAAGATTGATTTTGAGATAGTCTCCCCAGTGCATCCGCATTTGTTTCATAGCGTCTGTCAATTCCTAACATCTCTACTCTATCATATATCAAAGAATGAAAATAATGTGGATACATAGTAACACCCGTGATATATTCTTGGATTTGAATTGTTTTAGCATCTTCTTCTGTAATAGTCTTACTAGATAGAAGTTCTGAAAGCTTTTCCTCAAATTCATCAGAGGATGAACAGAGAAAATAACCTGCTCCACCTTTAGCTCCGGGAAATTTAACTATAGATAAACTCTTGATTTCATTAAGAGAAAGAGTTTGGGGTGTTCTAATTCCTGCATTCTCTAGCAGTTTGACATTCTTTTCTCTTTGCATTTCCCAAATCATACCCTCCCGATTACCAAATATTTTGAAAGGAATCTCAGAGATTTTTTCTCCTAAAGCTGCTATGAGAGTCCCATGTGGGATGAAAATCTCGTCTCTATCGGGTTTCAAGTTTAGTAAATCTTCATAACTACTTAAAGTAATTATCTCTCCTGCTACTGGATATCTCTTGTAAAGTGCTTCTTTGCCTTCCAAACAGTACACTTTTGTTTTTAGGTTTTCTTGCTTTGCACCATAAAGAAGCTGTAATGCTGAGTGACTTCCTATTGTAGAGATAATCAATATATTTCAAGTCGTACGAAAATGAATGTTTTTTAATTGTTTAGATACAACTTCATTATTAAAATAGTAAAACAAAGATTAGAAGGTCTCAAATGATTATAAATAAGAAAATTAAAAAAAAAGAATCTATTTCTCAAGTTACAATGTACTGCAATCTATTTTGTTCAATAGAATGTCTTATTTCCATGCAAACTCTTTTACCTGCTGAAACTGGTTCTCCCCAATAAACAGCTGAATATTGACTCCCGATTCCCATAAAACTATTAGTTCCTCCACCCATTCTCATTGAGATATCGAACACAATAAACTCATAGTCTTTTGTTATCATTGTTTGTAATGCAAAAGGGCCAATAATCCCAGGGGGATAAAGGTGCTTGGAAGCTGCTACGAATCTATCTCCCATTGGATAAACGTGACGCAGCATTGATTCTCGTAATGTTACAGAGTAATTACCAATTTCCTTCATCTCTTCTTCTAACTCAAGTTTCAATTGTTGATTTGCTGGCATTCGAGTTATACCATCTAAATTTGTTACAAAACGACGATCTATTCCCAGTAATTCAATACTGTCAAGCAAAGGAGAATAAAATATATTGAAATTGAAGGGAACACCTGAAATGAATTCTTCAATCGACGCATGGAAAAAATCTTCCTTCCTGATACTCCCGCTTTCAACTCTTTTTTCAAATTCATCTTTAAATTCTTCTCTATTTTTTGCAACAAAAAATCCTCTTTCTATTCTTTGTAAAGCATGTGGCATTTTACATATTACAGGACCGTCAATATCCTTTGGAGTTTTGTAAACTTTTGGATATCTAATGTCAGCTTCATCGAGTATCTTGTAATAATTGTGCCTTCCTGTTCTTTCTTCAACTTTTAAAAGCTCTCTACTACCAAAAAGAGGAATTCGGAAATCTTTCTCTATTCTATTATACCCACAGTAAACTGCGAATGATCTGTTAGGGATGAAGATACAGTTCTTTTTTTGAAGTTCTTCTTGTATTGAAAAAACATCTGAGAATTTATCCAACACGATGAAATCATCAATTATTCTATCAAATCGTGAATATGGTTCTTCTCTTCCTTTTTCACATATAATTATTGTTCTGAATCCAAGTCTTCTTGCTCCATCTAAAACATCTAGAGCAGAATGGGACCCAATTACTCCTATTGAAACATCTTCTAAATTATAACCTTTCAATATCTCTTGAATCATATTCTAGCACTTCTTTTAACTTTTATCTGTATAAACTTTCAATACTTCAAGCTCCACTCTATTCCATTCTGTTATCCTTTCCCAACGAGCCCCAATACCCGCAATAATAACAACTTTTACTGGCGTAGCACCACATTTCCTCACAAGTTCGACAAGTGCTGTTTGAGTGGAACCTGATCTTATTACATCATCAACAATTAACACTTTTTCTTGACGTCGAATGAATTTTTCATCAACACCTATAGTCTCAACTCTCCCTAGAGAAGCAGTTTGAATATCTGCTGTGATGAAATTTTCTGCTCCTAGAGGTTTCTTCTTTCTAGCATATATACAGTCAACATTGAGTAGATGAGCTAAAGTCATGGCTATTGGAATACCATCAACTTCAGCAGTAATTATTTTATCAATATCAAGAGGAATAATTTCCTGGTACATTGCTAGAAAAAGAATTGCTTTCAATGCTTTAGAATCATTTAGCAAGTAAAGATTAGAGATTTTTATGTTACCAAATTCATCCACATCATCTATGATGTGCTTATTAATCAGTCTCTCAATTGTTAAACCAAATTCAGAATCTTGAGTAAGGGCTCTTAAAAGACTATCTTTTAACTTCGATTTGGGGATAGCTTTCCCATTGACATAACGAGAAAGATTAGCTACTGATACCTCTACACCATTTTTTTCAAGTGCTGCTCGCATGCTTTCAAGAGTATTAAATTCCTTAAAGGCCATCTGAAGAAGATTCAATGTCATCAGCTTCTCTTGTGCATCTCTATAACTTTCTGCTGAACTCATTTGAAACACGTCACAATTACAACTATATTTTTGTTACTATTATACTCAAGAAATAAAAAGGTATTTACACTGATTTGCAAATAGCCTTCTCCTTCTAACTGTTTCATCTTTCGGACCTTCTTGCTTTGCCTTACACTTGCTGAAACTAAAGGGGTTAGTAGCAACATTTATTAATTGTCTATATTAAATCTCGCAGTTTCAATAGATTGATAATTTGCATATCATTGCAAAACGGTGTTTGTGTTGGCAGGATATTCTGGAAAAGCAAAAAATATAGAGTTTATTGAAGATGAGAAAGTAAAAATTATTTTTCGAGATTCAATTTCTGCTTTTGATGGAGTGAAATTGAATGAATTAGACAATAAAGGTGTAATTAACTGTAAAATTTCAACGAGATTATTTCAGATTCTTCATGAATATGGTCTTGAAACACATTTCATCTCTTCTTCCAAAGATGATGAAATGATTTGTGAGAGAGTAGAAATTATTCCAGTTGAAACAGTTTGTAGAAACAAAACAGCTGGTAGTTTTTGTAGAAGATATGGTGTTGATCAAGGAATCAAATTTGAGTCACCAATTATAGAATACTTCTTGAAAAATGATGATTTGCATGATCCTCTAGTTAACAAAGAGGTTGCTGTTAACATGGAGTGGATGAATTCGGAAGAAGCGATGCTTATGGAAGTGATCACTAGAGCTGTTAATCATATTCTGAAAGAGGTTTTTGACTTAATTAATCTAGATCTAATCGACTTCAAGCTTGAGTTTGGTAGAAATAAGGATGGATGTTTATTAATTGCAGATGAGATTTCTACAGATACAATGAGGCTTTGGGTAAAGAAAACTGGTGAAATAAAAGATAAAGATCGATACAGGAAAGACTTAGGCAAAGTAATCCACCACTATGAAGATATCCTAAATAGATTAAATACAATTAATGATCTACCTAATATCGAAACCCAAACAGAAGCGAATGTTAATATCAACCTAAAAAGTTCTGTGCTAGATCCAGCTGGAGCTGTCACACAAAGATCTCTAACTAGAAATCAACATGAAACAATTGAAACAACAAGGCTTGGAAAAAATGCTAAACTAATTTTTTCAGAATTTCCGTCTTTTAGCTTGCTTAAAGAAATAAAAGGGATATCGTCAGAAATTCTCTCTAATCCACTCATAGAAGATTTTGAAATAGAATTAAAATATAATTTGTAAAAAGGTGAAGCAACTGAAAATAGGAATTACAAAGTTTCCTGGAACTAACAACGAACCTGATGTTGCTAGAGTTTTAAAGAGCTTAGAAGTGGATTATGAATATATTTTTCCAGATGATGTTGAGATTTTTCAAGAAATGGATGCTATTGTGCTAGCTGGAGGTTTTTCATATGGTGATTATTTGAGACCAGGCGCAATAGCTGCTCATTCAACTATAATAAATGAGTTGAAAGATTTTGTCGAGAAGGAGAGGTTCATAATTGGAATCTGTAATGGTTTTCAGATTTTATGTGAAACGAATATTCTACCTGGAATTTTAACAACAAACACTTCTACTCGATTCATCAGTAAGTGGGTATACATAATGACAGAGGAAACGACTAGTCCTCTTCTAGCTGGTATGAAAGATAAAGTTCTGAAGATACCTATTGCACATTTCGATGGGAGATATTATGATTTACCTGAAAAAATTCAAGAACTCAAACAAAGTAAACTAATTGCTTTTAGATACTGTGATAGTGAAGGAACAACAACTCAAGAGAGTAATCTGAATGGATCTCTGGAAAATATTGCAGGAATTGTAAACAAAAAAGGAAATGTTTTAGGGCTTATGCCTCATCCTGAAAGAGCAAGTTTTAACTATTTAAGCTCAGAAGATGGAAAGATGATTTTTACAAATTTAATAGGTGAATTAAAATGTTAACTGTTGAAGAATTAGGAACTATCAAAGCAGATATTCAAAGGGATCCAAATAAAGCTGAACTAGCAATTTTTGAAGCTATGTGGTCGGAGCATTGTTCATATAAATCTTCTAAAAGATGGTTTCATCACTTTAATACAGAAGCTCCATACCTTGCACTTGGTATAGGAGAAGGAGCGGGTTTAATAGATCTTGGAGAAGGATTATTAGTTGGGCTTGGATTAGAAAGTCATAATCATCCATCAGCAATATCTCCTTATGATGGGGCATCTACTAGTGTCGGAGGGATTATTAGAGATATTTTATCACAAGGTTGTCGCCCAATAGCAATTCTAGATTCCATCAGATTTGGAAATCTGGATTCTCAGCATTCTCAGCATCTCTTTGAAAATGTAGTCAGAGGGATCTCATTTTATGGAAATTGCTGTGGAATACCAACTGTTGGAGGAGAAGTAGAATTTGCTTCAGCTTTTGAAGAGAATTGTTTAGTTAATGCAATGTGTATAGGTGTCGTTAAGAAAGATAAATTTGTTAGAAGCATTGCAGAAAAACCTGGCAATTTCTTCGTTTTATATGGCGCTCTAACTGGAAAAGATGGTATCCATGGCGTTTCTTTTGCTTCAAAAGACCTTAATGATAAAAGTGAGCAAGATAGACCAGCGGTTCAAATTGGCGACCCCTTAATGGAAAAAATCTTGATAGATACAACTCTTGACATTATTGAAAAAGAGTTGCTGGAAGGGTTACAAGATTTAGGTGGAGGAGGTTTAAGCTGTGCTGTAACAGAAATGTGCTCAAGAGGACAAACTGGCGCCATAATACGATTAGAAGACGTACCACTTAGAGAGCCTTCTATGAAACCTTGGGAGATTTTAGTATCAGAATCTCAAGAAAGAATGCTAGCAGTAGTAAGTCCAGAAAATCTAGACAAAGTATGCAAGGTGCTAGAAAGATACGATTTGATGTATTCTGTTATAGGAGAAGTAACAGATAATAGCCACTTCATAGGTTTTTTCAAAGGTAATAAAGTAGTTGAGTTACCAATAAATTTAGTTGTAGAGGGTTTTCCAGAACCCGAGAGAATTCAAGAAGAACCCTATTATGTTAAGATTCAGTCCAAATATGAGCAAAATCCAGATTTAAACTTAAGAGAAGAAATAGAGAAACTTCTTTCTTCCCCAAATATTGGTGATAAAGCTTGGGTTTATCAACAATACGATCAACATGTTCAAACTCAAACAGTAGTTGATGCAGGTTCAGATTCAGCTGTCCTTAGATTAGATAATGGTAAACATATCGCTCTTTCTTTGGATTGTAATTCATTTATGGTTTATCTGGATTCATACAATGGAACAGCAAATAGTGCAGCTGAAGCAATGAGAAATCTCGTATCTGTTGGAGCTAAACCTTTAGCTATTGTGGATTGCTTAAATTTCGGTAATCCTGAAAAACCAGATTCATATTGGCAATTTGTGGAATCTGTAAAGGGATTAGGGCAATTTTCAAATGATTTTCAAATCCCAATTGTGGGAGGAAATGTATCATTCTACAATGAAAGCAATATAGGCGGAAAGACAGACAGAATCAATCCTGCACCAACTATTGGTATGCTAGGAATTATAGAAAATTACCAAAAAATAATTCCAAATCATTTTCAAAAAGAAAAGAATATTGTAATCCTAATTGGTCAAAATGATGGAAATCTAAATGGATCAGAATACTTGCGCTACAATCATAACATATTAGCAGGAAAAATTTCACCTTATGACTTTGATTCAGAGAGAATAGCTATTAAGATTATAGAAACTCTTAATGAAAATTCTTACATCTCCAGCTGTCATGATGTATCTAATGGTGGTGCTATAGTTTCACTTATTGAAATGACATTCCAGAAAAATATAGGTATAAAATTAGATGCTAAGTTTCTTGCATCAGAAGAGATTTCCTTAGAGAAATTTCTCTTCGCTGAAACTCCTGCAAGATATTTTATTGAGATTGATTCTTCAAAAATGGAAGATGTTGAGAAAATTCTGAAAGGGCAAATCCCCTATACAGTGATAGGTGAAACAACTTTAGAGCCTATAATTGCCTTTGAAAATTTCTTAACTTTAGAGATAGGGAAGATGAAACAAAAGTGGAAAAATGCAATTCCAAGATTTATGGAGGAATAATATGATAGATGTTATTGCGGGAAGCAAAAGCGATGAAAAAATTGTTAAAAAAACTACTAAAGTATTAGATGAGTATCAAATACCATATACAATAAGCTATATTTCGGCTCATAGAGATGATGAAAAACTTGCTGTAAAGGTAATAAATTCAAAGGCTGATATTTTCATATGTATTGCAGGGTTAGCTGCTGCGTTACCAGGAGTAGTAGCTTCAATGAGTAAAAAACCAGTAATTGGTGTTCCTGTTTCTGCTGCTTTAAATGGCTTAGATGCCCTGCTATCAATAGTTCAAATGCCTAAGGGAGTTCCTGTTGCAACTGTTGGAATTGATAATGGAGAGAATGCTGCACATCTAGCTATTAGAATTCTGAAATTGAAAAATGGAACTAGTTTAAACGATTATTAGTGGGAGATGAAATCATGGTAAAAGAAAGAACAACTCCATCAACCTATGTTGAGGTAGGAATTGATTTACGAGATGAAGCAGATATATTACATAATATAAACAACTTAGTCAAAAGCAGTTTTCAATTCGGGGATGTATTAGCCAAAGAAGGCCACTATGCTAATATGATAAAATTTGGTGATTTTGGATTAGCCTTAACAACAGATGGTGTTGGTACCAAGCTGATTGTTGCACAAAAAATGAAAAAGTATGATACCATAGGAATTGACTGCGTTGCGATGAATGTAAATGATTTACTAGCAATGGGAGTCACACCTAAAGCATTTGTTGATTATTTAGCAGTATCGGAGTTCAATGTTAGAACAATAGAAAACATTGTTAAGGGATTAGTCAAGGGGTGTGAGTTATCCTCAATTCCACTCATTGGAGGAGAATTAGCAAAAATACCTGATCTTCTGGCTAAAGGAGAAAATGTTTTCGATCTTGCAGGAACTGCACTAGGGATAATAAAAGAAGATAAAATAATTGATGGAAGCAAGATAGAAAATAGTAATGTAATAATAGGGATTTCAAGCAACGGTATTCATTCAAATGGTTTCACTATTGCAAGAAAAGTCCTAGACGTTAAATATGATCTTAATGAAGAATTTCCTTGGAAAATAGAAGTGGGAGATGAGCTTCTCAAACCTACTAGAATTTATGTGGCCCCAATTCAACATCTTTTACAAAAGTGCAAAGTTACTGGATTAGCTCATATAACTGGTGGTGGAATAAAGAAACTCTTTAGGATAACAAATTTAGGATTTAAGTTCTCAAAATGGCCAGATATCCCCCCAATATTCGATGAAATTAGAAAAATTGGAAATATATCTTATCAAGAAATGTTTTCAATTTTCAATATGGGAATAGGATTTATTGTAATTGTTCCAAAATATGAAGTAGAAAAAACTCTTCAGATTCTAAATGAGCATTTTCCTTCTTATATCTTAGGTGAAATAACAGATGACACTACAATAACAATTCCTCTGTATGATGTTCTTTATACAAGGTGAGAAAATGAATACTGCAGTATTAATCTCTGGTAGAGGATCAAACCTTCAAGCAATCTTATACGCAGAAAGAGAGAAAAGGCTTGGAGAAGCTAAAATTCAGTTAATTATATCAAACAAAAAAGAAGCTGAAGGTTTGAAATATTCGGAGATTTTTAATAAAAAATCAGTTGTAATATCAAGAGATTCTTTTATCACAAAGAATGAATTTGAACAGAAGCTCATACAAACATTAAGAGAGAATGAAATTGATTTAATTGTACTTGCAGGATTTATGCAGATCCTATCAACGGAGTTTGTAAATCTGTATGATGGTAAGATAATAAATATTCATCCTTCACTACTTCCTTCTTTCCCTGGATTAAAAGCTCAGGAACAGGCATTAGATTATGGAGTTAAGGTTTCAGGATGTACTGTCCATTTTGTTAATTCTGAAGTAGATTCGGGACCAATAATTTTGCAAGAAACAATTGAGATAACTGAGAAAGAGACAGAAGAATCGTTGTCTGAAAAAATTCTCACAAAAGAGCATGAAGCCTTACCAAGGGCAATTTCGTTAATATCCCAAAATAAAGTAATTATTTCAGGAAGAAATGTAAGGATTATGATATAAATGTGTGGAGTGTTAGGAATTAAAGGATCATCTTCCTTAGCTCAGGGTAAAATTCTATTACAGATGCTAACACATAGGGGACAAGACGCTAGTGGCATTGCTTGGGTAGATTGTAAAACTGCAAATATGTGTCTAAGCAAGACCGACAAATACCCCGATCTTTTACAGATTGAAGAGAAACAGGTAACTAAATCACTATTAGGAGCTACAAGATACCCTACATTTGGTACAAGAACTGAAAGTTCGAATATAAATCGATATACTCAACCGTTTACTGCAAAAACAAAATATGGATCAATTGCTTTAGTAAATAACGGAAATATAGCCAATGTACATACATTATCATCTAAATCGTTCGAAAGCGATACAGAGTTTATAGTTGAGTTAATGGGATCTCTTGTAAACAAACATGATGGGGATATAGTTAAGGCCACTAATACTTTTATGGAAATAGCTGATGGAAGTTATTCCATAATAGGCATTTTTAATGATCAGATATTTTCTTTTAGAGACCCTAAGGGGATTAGACCATTAGTGTTTGGAAAAGATTCTAATGTTTCTGTTATATCTTCTGAATCAGTTGTTCTGCAGAATCTAGGTATCAGTAATTTTGAGGAAGTAAAATCAGGAGAATTGATATTGTTTAAGAATGATGAGATTGAAAAACATCAGCTACTCGAGAGAGATCATGCACATTGTATGTTCGAATATGTATATTTCGCTAATCCCTGCTCGATAATTGAACAAAAATTAGTCTATGAAGTCAGATTAAATCTAGGTAAAGAACTTGGTGAGCGAATTTTAAATGAGAATCATGAAATTGATTATGTTGTTCCAGTACCTGATACTTCAAGACCAGCCAGTCAAGGATTATCAGAGGTTTTAGATATTCCAGTAAGAGAAGCGATAATCAAAAATCGGTATTTGCAAAGAACCTTCATAATGAAAAGTGAAGAAGAAAGGTCTAGAGTAGCAAAGAGAAAATTCCTTTACTCCCCCAAATATATCAAAGGAAAGAAAATTTTGGTCGTTGATGATTCAATTGTACGAGGTTTAACAAGTCAAAAAATCATTAAAGATTTAAGACAGCATGGTGCAGAGAAAATCTATCTTGCTATCACTTGTCCAGCTATCAGATTTGCGTGCTACTATGGAATAGATTTTCCTACAGACGAAGAATTAATCGCATCAGGGCACAATCTAGAAGAAATCAAGAATGTTTTAGATGTTGATGGCTTATATTACCAAACAATTGATTCACTTAAGAAATCAATAGGTTTCACTGATTTATGTACTGCATGTTTATCTGGAAGTTATCCCACATCTTATGCTCAAGAAATTAGGATAAAATATCTAAATGGAGAATTACAAAACAGAAGTCATTATGAAGAGGTCTAAAAGTGGTTTGTAAAGTATTGTTAGTTGGGAATGGTGCTAGAGAACACTCAATTGCAAAAAAGATAGTTGATAATAATGGCATATTGTATTCTTATATGTCAAAAGAGAATCCTGGAATTGCTAGAATATCAAAGAAATTTGTTTTGGGAAATCTCAATAATTTTGATAAGCTTAAGAAATTTAAAAAAGTTGATTATGCCATTATTGGTCCCGAAAATCCTCTAGCAAATGGAATAGTAAACTATCTCGAGGATGAACTAAAAATCCCTGTTTGTGGTCCGAGAAAAGAAGTTGCAAAAATTGAAACAAGCAAGATTTTCACACGTTTGCTTCTAGATGCTTATGATATATCTGGGAATGTACCCTACGTCATTGGAAAAACAACTAAAGATCTTGAAACAGCTGTTAGTGAATTTGGGATGGATTTTGTCATAAAACCTGATGGTTTGTCTGGTGGGAAAGGTGTCAAAGTATCTGGTGATCATTTCAAAAAATTAACTGAAGCCCAGATTTATGTACAAGAATTACTAAAAAAAGATGGGGAATTTCTGATTGAAGAGAAGAAAAAAGGGAAAGAGTTTTCATTACAAGTTTTTACTGATGGAAAAAATATTATTCCTATGCCTTTAGTGAGAGACTATAAACGTGCATATGAGAATGAACAAGGTCCAAATACTGGAAGTATGGGTTCTTACAGTCTCCCTTCACATAAATTACCTTTTCTCAATAAAGCAGAATATGAAAAGGCGCTAAATATTATGCAATGCACAATAGAAGCTCTAAATCACCAAAACGGAATTCGATACAAAGGCATTCTTTATGGTCAGTTCATGAAAACAGAAGATGGGATATTTTTGATTGAATACAATGTCCGTTTTGGGGATCCAGAAGCAATGAATGTTCTAAAATTGTTAGATTCTGATTTTAATGAAGTCACACAACAGACAATTGATGGTAACTTAAGAAGTGTCAAATTTAAAGACTTAGCAACAGTGTGTACATATTTGGTTCCTAAGGGATACCCAACAAAACCAGAAAAAGATAAAACAATTACAATTGAACCCTCACTGACCTCAGACCTTTATTTTGCATCCGTTTACAGTAACAAAAAGCAAATACGAACTACAACTAGTCGTGCAATAGCATTAGTTGAAGAAGGAGAAAGTCTCGAAATAGCAAGAGATAAAGTTTATCAGAATATAGATAAAATTAGAGGCGAACTATTCTTTAGAAAAGACATTGGATCTCTTCTATAGCTGTCCACTGAGATATTTCTCTTCCATAATTCTATCACAGTAGATACATTGAAGAATCAAAGGATCTTTTGATACAATATCAAATGAAGAATCTATAGGTTCATTTGCATTTGAAACACAATTTGGATTCAAACAATCGATGAATTCCTCAACATGATTAGGTATTTCTAGTTTGATTTTCTCTTCAACTTCAAAATTCTTGATAATGTTTACACATGCACCAGGAGCAATAAAGGACATTTTTTGAACTTCTTTTTCACTAAGTATTTTTCCTTTTATCTTGACAACATCCTTTAAGGATCTCTTTTTAGAACGAACTCGAATAGCCAATGCAACAGTATAGGGATAGTTGGAATCAATGCCAAGAACTTCCAATACGCGTAATGCTTTTCCTGGTGGAATTCTATCAATAACAGTTCCGTCTTCGATTTTAGTTACTATTAATTTATTCTTTTCATTATTCATTAATATCAAGTCCTAAAAACTTCAAAATCAGAGCCATTCTAACCCATACTCCATTCTTCGCTTGATCAAAATATCTAGCTTGTTTGAGGGCATCAATTTCATAGCTAATTTCAGTAATTCTAGGTAGAGGGTGCATAATGATTAGATTATCTTTAGCATTTTCAATATCAGAAGATTTGATATTGTACACATCTTTTAATCTTTCATAATCAGTTGGATCAGGAAATCTTTCTTTTTGAATTCTGGTTACATATAAAACATCTAGCTCATCAATAACTTCCTTCATATTATCAACTACAGAATAGTTCAAATTGGTCTCTTTTAGTCTAAAATCTACATTGTCTCTAATCCTTAAAGCAGGAGGTGAAATCAGATGTAATTTGATATTCTCAAATTTGGATAAAGCAAAAAGAAGAGAAGGAATTGTTCGACCATAAAGGAGGTCCCCCATTATACCTATGTTCAAATCCTCAATATCTTCAAATTCCTTGTGAATTGTATAAAGGTCTAACAAAGCTTGAGTGGGATGTTCTTGTGTTCCTGTTCCACCTGAAATCATTGGAATTGTAGCAAATTCTTTTGCTAATTCTCCTACACCTTCCATGAAGTGACGAATTACAGCTATGTGTGCATAATGATTTGTCATTCTGATTGTATCGGTGATACTCTCCCCTTTCGCTGCACTACTGACTTTTGCACTTGTAAATCCAAGAATTTGCCCTCCTAGTCTCAACATTGCACTTTCAAAGGATAATCTAGTTCTAGTACTGGATTCAAAAAAAAGTGCTGCTAAAATTTTGTTTTTGCAGGAGTTAGAATATTTTTCAGGGTTTTGTTCAATTTTGCTAGCTAGAGAGAAGGTGTTGAATATATCCTTTTTTGACATTTCTCTAACTGAAAATAAATGCTCAATTTTCATTTATCTATCTCTCAAATTAGTGAGAAAATAATCAATTATAAACAATACGTTTACCTTAAGAAAATGACCGATTTATTGCAATACGATGCAAATTAATACCACTTCTAATAAACAAATTGTTAAATATACTCACAAGAATCATTTTTCATGGTTTCATCTCAGAATTCATTTCTTCAAAGATATCTGAAGATTGTTTCACACAAGAATAGTATCTTGTGTGTTGGACTTGATCCTGTTCTACCATCTCAAAGAAGTAAATATACAATGAAGGATGATGATAGACTTGATTTCATGCGAACCATGATTAAAGATGTAGCTCCTCATACTTCAGTAATTAAAATAAATAGGCAGTTCTTAATTGGTCTTACTGCGGATGAAATAAGATCACTAAATATTCTTATTCATCAAAATGAGATGTTATCTATTATTGATCACAAATTAAGTGATATTGATACCTCTAATGAATCAGCAATTTTCTGGTTTAAAGAAGAGGGATTTGATGCTTTTACATTTTCTCCCTTTGGAGCAAATATCGAAAAAGCTTCTTTGCTTGCTCACCAAAAGGATTTAGGGATTATAGTTTTGACACTTCTTTCCAATCCAGAATCTATTTTTTACAAAATTGCGCAATTAGATGAGAAACCTATCTATCTTTATATCGCAGAACGGTGCAAAAAAGCTCAAGTTGACGGTTTTTGGATAGGTAATGCAGAACATATAGATTCTAAGGATGTCGGACGAATTAGAGAAAAAATAGGCGACAATGTAGTTGCAATGGTTCCATTGTATGGTAAACAGCATCTCATTGTAAAAAGTACAATTTTTCACTATGATAGCAAATCTTTGATAACAGTTGGAGGACCAATTATCTATTCAGATGATTCTGTTCAAAAAGCTGAAGAGTATAAACTTCTTCTAAATGGATTTAGAGAAGAGATGACTCAACGAAGAAACAAATAACTTGTTCCTAAACACTCTTTTCCCAGCTTGAGAATACCATTTTGCCATCTTTTATTGTTAGAAAACCTCTAAGTAACTTGCTTTTGTCTAATTCTGATCTACACATTGGACAGGATTTTTTCTTATCCAACCAAACAATGAAATGTTTTACATGTCCAGCATAGTTGCATTCAGGGCATAGGATAACTTTAGTTTCGATTTGATTATCTATTTTAAAATCTTGCAAGCAAATTATACATTTCTTACCAGATATCGCCTCTTCAACAAGTGTAGCCCATTCTGAAATCTCAGGAGTTTCTTCAGCAAGTTCAATTTGTTCTTTATCTTGAAATTGATTGAGTAAATTTGAAATTCTCTGTTTATTAACAAAGGATAAAGATGTAGAGTTATCCACTTTCTGCTCTAAGTTTGTAAGTAATTTTGCTGCTTGCTGCTTAAAACTACTAACTGTCTTTTGAAAAGATTTTCCTACTCTTTCAGATACCCTGAGTTCATTCTCATCTGTTTCTTCTTTTACTTTCTTTCCACAAAAAGAACAGAAAAAACTTATGTCTAGTATCTCTTTTCCACAAAATGGACAGGATTTAATTGAAGCCACCTACCTAAGCTAACCTTTTGGAATTTCCTTCTTAGCTTGACATTGAGGACAATAGAACCAACTACCTCCAGAAGGAGGGTAATATCTATACATGCCTAAACCGCATGTATCACATACTTCTGAATGGTCTTCAAACTCAAGAGCAATTTGTAGGAAATCATGAGTTTCAAAAAAGTATTTGGCAAATTTTGTTGTTTCTAGGTTGAGTTCTGCTTCTCCAATCTCAACTAGAGCACCATGAATTTTATGGGTCGTTATATAATCGAAAGATTGGCGAGATTTTACTCGTCCTTGAGCTAATGGGTTCATTGTAATGTAAAGATTTTCAGATGAATTGACTATCATTTCAAGCAAACTTCTATTTTGAACACCAAAACCAAGCAGATTGAAAGGAATTAGGTAGATTTTGATATCAGGATTTGCTGTTATGAAGAATGAAACAGTACCAATTGGTTCAATACTAAATATCCCTATATGTTCTGTAAATTTAGAAACTGAGTTAGAATATTTCAGAACTATCTCAGTATCTCTTTGATCAGAAATAGAATAGTCTAAGAAAATCACAAAAGGTTTAAACTCTAAGGCTTGTAACAATGTTGTGATCGTACTAATATCACCAAAACGGACGATAATCATTATGGGGAAATCTTTCATCTCAGAATGTAATGCATTAAGAAAATTAACCATTTCCTCATCATATAGATAGAACAAACATCCATTAGAACCAGCTTCTTTTAATCTCTTAAGTAAGGGTAAAAGAACTTCTTTATTCTTTATAGGAAATGTTTCAGGAATAGCATCAAAGTCTGCATAACGGACGAATCCAGAGATTACATCAGGAATGATATCTTTTAAATTATCCAATTCACTCATTAAACTCAAGAACATATACACGGTCTTTATTTAAAATTTATCGCAAGGAAGAAGAGTTTTTAGAAAAAAAATCATCAATTTTGAAAAAAAGCTGAGAATAATCTTCTTTTTTTATTAGATAACTGCTTTTTCCTGTTTGAAGCATTTCAATTATGTGTCGAAAAACATGTTTTTCAAAAGGCAGGGAGAGGATTTCTTCAAATTGCATCAGACTAATGTCTGAAGAATAATTTTCCAATTCAATAGCTGCTTCTCGGATTTCGAATGCTTTTTGCCAAGATTCCTCATAAATTTCCCCCATGAGAAAAGCAATTCTAGACAGTACAGTTGCAATTTCAAGATTTGTTCTTATTGTCCCTTCTGGAATATAACGCGGTTCATAGAAATTTATGCCGTATTCCTTACTCATGTGATAGCCTTGTTTTATTGGATTCTGCAATTTGTATTTCTCCCAAATTTTCATTTCTGGTTGGCCATAAATAGAGTTATTTCTATACAGCTCATCATATAAAACCAATAACTCTGGGTGATATTCATCAATTATTTTCAGAAAATCTTCTTTGTTTCTGCCAGGTTTTAATGTTAATCCTCCAGTTATGACAAATTCTGCTTTTGCATCTTTCAATTGCTGAAAAAGCTCAATCAGATTTGTATTTGTATCTCCTATCCACGGAATTACGGGAGTAATATAAACCCCTGCAGAAATTCCTTCTTCTCTAAATTTCTTAAGTGCTGACAGCCTTTCATTTGTTGAACTTGAATTGGGTTCAAAAATAAGTTGTTCATGTGGGTCAGAGAGGGTGATCGTAAATGCGACCCTTGCAAATGTATCTTGATTGATTTTTTTTATCAAATCAATATCTCGTAAGACTAGAGCACTTTTAGTTAATATTCTAACTGGGAAACTATAATCATAAGCTATTTGAAGAACTTTTTTCGTTATTTCTAATTCCGCTTCAGCAGGTTGATAAACATCACAAATATTGCCAAAAATATTAATGATGAATTTTGGATTATTACTTGATATTTTTTTTCTCTTTGATTGAGGCATGAAATCCAAAAGTGTGTTTGTTTTTTCTCTATTAATTGGTAAAAAACCTTTGTTAATAAGATATTCTTCAAGTAAATCTGGTGCATTAATCTTAGCTCTAATCTTATTGCTATAATCATCATGCATAAAATATTCATCAGATTTTCCATCACAGTATGAACAGTTGTGAAAGCATCCTTGATAAATATTCAAATGAATATGGTGAGGACTTCTCTTGGATGTCCTAATTAGTGATTTTGCTTGATATTTCTCAATTAACATACAAATGTACCAAATAATTACTAAGAAAATAACCACATTTGAATATTTAAAGGAGAAAATGAGGAAATTGGATAAATTCAGCTGTGCTTGAATTCTACTCCAAATCCACCTTTAGGATATTTCCAATCAACACTGTCATGAGGACAAACAAGACGACATGTCCCACATTCTAAACACGCTACATAATCAAAGACAACAGGTCCTTCAATTTCCTCTCCTTCTGTAAATTTGTAGCAATTTGCTGGGCATCCATAAACACACTCATAAGTTGTACACTTTGCTTTACAGATTTCCGGATTTATCTCAATATGTGCATAATTATGATCGGTTGTAATTTTTGTTAAATCCAGTTTTTCCTCTAGTGTTTTGGGTTTGTTTGATTTGCTCATAATGATCTCACCGCTCCTATTAGAAGTTTAAATAATCTAAACAATTTTCCTTTCTTGAAAACGTATCCTATGGCTGATTTTACTATTCTCTTCCTTGGATATCCATTATTTCGTAATAGTTTTTCGAACAATCCTGTCAATAAATCAGGAACATAGGTAAACATCATTTTATTTTCTAGAAAGTGTGAAGCTCTTCTGAATGTTTTAAGGTCTTTGTAAGCGAAGCTCTCCTTAAGTTTCTTCTTGTATAGCTTAGTTTGATTTTTAGTATAATCATCTGTCTGCAATATTTCTATTGCTGCTTCTCCAGCCACTTTACCTGATTCTAAGGCGAAATTTATCCCCTCTATGTATAAACCTGCATTCAAAACCATACTAGCTGCATCACCGACGACTAAAACGCCATTACCATATAATTTTGGCATGTGTTTGAAACCACCTTCTGGAATTATATGGGCAGAATATTCTATCATCTCGGCGTCTTTCAGCAGTTTTTTGATATAGGAATGTTCCTTGAACTCCTCAAAAACTTCCGGTGCTTCCAGTTTTTTCTTGGTTAAAACATCCATATTAAGAATGAGTCCGAAAGAAACAGTATCCTGATTTGTGTAGTAAAACCCTCCACCAGGAATACCTTTTGAATACCCTAAAATTTCATTGCTAATACCTTCTTTATCATCTAAATGAAATCTCTCTTCCATTTTTTTCTTAGGTAGTTTATAGGTCTCTTTCATACCTAGAGCAAAATGACGAGCTTTTGGTTTTTTAGCAAGTTTTGCTTTTTCAACCAGTATGTTATTTGCACCCTCTGCAATAATTACTAGTTTCGCTTTAAGAACTTCATCTCCTGATTTTACACCAATAACTTGTTTATCATTCCACACTAAGTCTTCTACCATTGTATCTAGTAAGATCATAGCTCCAGCTTGTTCTGCTTTGTCTGCTAACCAGCGGTCAAACTTAGGTCTTATAACTGTCACACCATTGTATGGAACTTGAGCGAAATTCCTAAGATCTGCATCAATTGTTACACTTTTAGACTCTGAGAGTAGCGTTATTTTTTTGGTTGTAAGATATCTTTCAAATGAATTCTCATCTTCCCAGTAATTTGGGACTATTTCATTTAGGATGGGGCCATATAAAGCTGCACCACTAACATTCTTAGCACCAGAATATTGTCCTCTTTCTAAAACAACAGTTTCGATACCAGCTTGAGCAAGTGTTAAAGCTGCTGAAATACCAGCAGGTCCTGCACCAACAATAGCCACATCAAAATCAAATTCTTCTGACATTATGATTTGATTTCTAAGTATTTATTTATAAACTATGTTACTTGTCAAATTCGTACTATTCAGACGAATTCAAGCCATATCCCCAATTTCCATTTTCATCATAGTTAAAGGATTTGAACATACCACAAGCATTCCAAATGTCATCAAACCAAGTTTGGGTTAAAATAGGTATACTTTCTGTTTCTGGATATTCTTCAATGTAAATTTCATCTAGTTTTATTACATCTTCTTGAATCGGTGTTGTAATTGCTCCAAGTATCTCTTTATTCAATTTCATTAAATATCCTTCAACACCAACAAGAGAAAGAAACAAACTGAAAGGGGGTTTAACATTTATTCGTTTGAAAACTTCTACATAATCTGGAATTGCTGTAATTATTTCCCTCTCAAAATCTATACTAGGAATCTCTTTTTTCTCTACAATTGGTTTTAGTAGACTTCCTTCTACAGCTTCTATTATTCCTCTTCGATATAAATGAGCATATGATCTTGCTCCACCAGATAAATCTGTGGTATAAGTAAGAAAACCATCGAATGTGTGGCTCATTTCCATTCCTATATATTTGATAGGTTTCAGAAATTTTGGATTTCGTGAGATAATTTCAATATTGTAGTTCTTATCGATAGTTGAAGATTCCTCTGCGATAAGATGTAAAACTATCTTTGCTGTTTCAGGAATCTTAATAGGAGCTCTATTGTTTTTCAGTTCATTTATTCGTTCATTTCTGAATAAGCCTTTCACGATAATAACCACTCAATTTTTTTATTTAAAGTTTGTTCAAGATAGAAAAAAGATTATCCTTGAAGCTTTTGCTTAAGGATAGGAAGGATTACATGAAGATCTCCAACAATACCATAATCAGCAAAGTTAAAGATTGCAGCTCCTTCATCAGTGTTTATTGCTATCAGAGTTTTTGCTTTGATACCACTCACATGTTGTGGAGCGCCACTTATACCTGCAGCAATATATAGGTCTGGTGAAACTGATTGTCCTGTTTGACCAATCTCATATGTTTCTTCAATCCAATGAACATCTGTACAAGCTCGAGTTGCTCCTATTTCACCACCCAATATCTCAGCAAGTTCTCTAATAATCTGGAATTGTTCCTTTCCACCAACTCCTCTTCCACCTGCAACTATAATCTTTGCGTCTTTCAAATTAACAGTTCTCTCAGCTTTCTTGATTTCTATATGCTTTACAAGCATATCTTCTTCACTGAAAGTAACATCAAAAGATTCAACATTTGGTGAACCACCTGTTGGATTTTCATTTACAAAGAATGCACCAGCTCTGGAAGTTGCGAACTTAATAGCACCTTCAATTCTGGTAACTTTCATTGCTTGATCATCTCTAACTGGAGTATGGAAGTGTAGTTCTTCACCAACTATTGAAATATCATTGATACGTTGAGCACATGAAACTCCATGATGAACTGCAAGTCTTGGAATTAAATCTTCTCCATATACAGTTCCTGCAGCGATAACTAACTTAGGTTCAGTTTTTTCAATAACCTCTAGCATTGCTTTAACATAAGGTCTACTAAGATAGACTTCTAGTTCAGGAGCTTTTACAGAAACAACTCTTGAAGCACCATGCTTTCCAAGTTCTGTTATCCATTCATCTTTAATCTGATGACCGAATAAGGCAACTATAACTTCACTGATTCCAGAAATCTCTGTTAATTTGTTTAAGACTCCAAGAGTGTTTTCCTCGATATTATCTTCTCTGACTTGACCAAAAACTAATGTTTTCACCATAATCACGCTCCTAATTTTACCTCATCTTCTTTCAGTTTTGCTAAAAGATTTTCAACTTTTTCCTCAGGTTCCCCTTCTTTGATTATGTAACTTTCTTTCTCAATAACAATATTAGAGAATGAAACTTCAATTAAAGAAGCTGCTTCTTTTCCAACAACACTTGAACTAACCCTTAAATCAGC
>DXJF01000106.1 GCA_019057375.1 Candidatus Heimdallarchaeota archaeon | reverse complement strand
ATTTAGAATATATTTCATACTGTAAATAGAAAAGTGATAAAAAGGAAGATATTAGTTATCTTCTATTTCATCTTCTTCGTAACCATCTTCGAAATAATACATTGGAAACAAGTTAAAACTTCCTATAATTGTTAGAGAGTAAGCTCTTTGACTCACAATATAATATCTCCAAATGGTAAGCACTTAAAAAACTTACGTGAATAAGATTGAGTTCTCATAACATCGAGAAAACTTAATACACCTATTAAATTCAAATACGTAGTCTAAAGCAAAATCTAAGGGTTAACCAAAGAGCACCATATTTATAAATGTCCAATAGAACCTCTCAGCGATAAGAATAATATTCTTACAACAATGAGAACTCATTTACATCAAGTGTAACAAAAATGAAAAAGAAAAGAGAATTTCTAACAGAAACCCAAATATCTTCAGAAAAACCAGTTGCTGTTAAACACATTTATAGTTCAGATGATAAAACTGTTTTTAATGATAAAAATCTTAAATTTCTGAGACAAATTTTATCACAGAAAGGACCACTAACAATTAAAAGAATATCTGAAGAATTTGAAAACTGGATTATTGTAGATTCAAGGAGTAAAAAGAAATCTCAAGAAAAATCAGTTAAGACAATTTACCGATATTTGAAAGCTTTAAAAGACGAAGGTATGGTTGAGGAAGCTGGTAAAATATTATACAAAGAATTTCAAGAAGATGGGAGTACTAAAATTGTCTCAGAAACAACTTTTGGAACTACTGCTAAATTCTTTCTTCTATTGGGAGAAACTATACTATTTGATGAAACGGAAGATAAAGAAATTCTTAGACAAAGGATATCGGTAACTCGTTTCGTTGGAAATGTTTTGAATAACCAGTTTCCTGGTCGTAAACTCAACGAAGAGCGTTTTGAGAGATTTCTAATAAATATGTACGAAATAAACAATCAAGAAATGATTAAAAACATGGAATCAACTACAACAGAAAATATAGAAATGGCAATTAATGAAAATCTAGGTGAACCTGTTAGAAAGTATCTCTTGGACTTTGTTATGTGGTTAGGATTAATTATTGCCAAGAAAGATGAACTCTATGAAGAAATCTCTAAATGCTATGAATAATTAGAAAAAAAAGTAGACCAAAAAAATATATTAAACCAATATTACTTTAATTTGTGAAAACTAAATTAGTCGCTCTAATCTTTTCTTCAATAATCATTGTTGCTACTTCAACTACACTTCTCGTTATTTTCATCCCTAAAAAAGCTCCACATTCTGAATTATTTCAATGGGATTATCCAGCTAATAGCACTTTTTATGATCATTATGCTAAAATTACTTATATGATTCCGATGAGAGATAAAATTAGGTTAGCTACTGATGTTTACTTACCTCTTTACATTAACGAATCTAAACCAGTAATTTTTGCTAGAACCCCGTATAATAAGAATGCACTTAGTTCACTTGCTTATTATGCAGAAACAGGAATAATCGTCGTTTTGCAGGATTTTCGAGGATTCTATGCTTCTGAAGGAGAATTATCTTTACCCTTTATCTCGGAACAAACAGATGGTCACGACACTCTAAATTGGATTACAGACCAACCTTGGTGTAATGGTAAAATCGGTACCTGGGGATTATCAGCTTTAGGTATAGCTCAATATCTTATGGCACCTAATGCTCCTGAATCTTTAGTTTGTCAATTCCCTATTGTTGCAGCACCTAATGTTTACTCTACAGCTTTTACAGGAGGTCAATTGAGAAATGAGCTTATTATCCCTTGGACTGAAGCTAATGGTTTTCCTGAAACAACTTTCGATTTACTACAAACGAATGAAAAGTATGGAGGAATATGGAAAGAAGGGAATATTGAAAATAATTATTCAGACATTAACGCAGCTTCAATTCACATGGGAGGTTGGTATGATATCTTCTCTCAAAATACAATTGATGCATTTACAGGTTATCAAACTGAAGGAGGAACAGGGGCAGCTGGGAATGCTAAACTGATCATGGGACCATGGGTGCACGCTGGAATGTTTGGAGTTCGAACTGGAGATATATTCTTTCCTCATCAAGATCCTGGAATAGTTATTAAAGCAACTAATGCTGTTTTTGAAAAATGGTTATTAGATAATTCTTCTATCTGGGACATGTTACCTCCAGTTATGTTTTATCTCATGAGTTCCTTGGAGTATAATCCAGGCCATCTTGCTAATAACTGGTATCAAGCATCATCTTGGCCAATTTGGTCTATACCATTTGATCTATATATGTATTCAAACCTAAGTTTGATTCCACCACCATACATTCCTGCTGCAAGTCTTCCCACATCAAGTGAATCAACTACTGACAGTTTGTGGTATTTGTATGATCCTAATGATCCTGTTCAAACTATAGGTGGAGGAAATTTAGCTACTCCTGCAGGGATATATGATCAACAACCATTAGATGCCAGAGATGACATTTTGAGATTTACTACGTCTACAATTACACAACCAGAAGCTGTTGTAGGACAAATTGAAGTTACTCTTTATGTTAGTTCAAATTGTACAGATACTGATTTTACTGTCAAACTAATTGATGTCTATCCTGATAATAGGTCTATGATTATTTCTGACACAATCATTAGATCAAGAAATAGAAATAGTTTATCAGACTGGGACTTTCTTACACCAGGTTCTATTTATGAAATAAACTTGAAACTTGATAGTACAGCTTATTTATTTAATGAAGGTCACAAATTACGTATAGACATATCTAGTTCTAACTATCCTAGATTCGAATCTAATCCTAATACTGGAGATCCATTATGGGCAAATTCAACAACTTATGTTGCTAATAATACTATTTACACAAATGGTTCCAAGATTACTCTTCCAATGACTAATTATAATTCCTTAGTACCTTTCTCGTTTGATTTTGCATCACCATTATCACTCTATTTCGAGGAAATCACAATTGATAACGAAAAATCAGTAGTTGTTTTCAGTTGGTATAATCAAAGTCCATTAGAAGTATTGATTCTTTTGAGAAAGACAAATCAGGTTTACAGATTCCTTTCTCTAAAATTCCTACTTCTTCAATATTTTCATCTTTAAAAGAACCTATTTACTTAGCGTATTCAATCTCTTTTTCCCATGAGATTTAGTTTATATTTTCTAACGTTTTCAGGTGAAATTATTTCATCTTGATTATTTCTAAAGAATAAGGCATCAAAAGGACATTGAACTATACATGCACCACACTGAACACAATCTTTAGCTCTTGGATCTGAAACTTTGTTCGTTTTTGTATCCATTTCTAAACAATTTCTAGGGCATACCTCAACACAGATTCCTGTTCCTCTGCATTTCTCTTTATCAATTACTACATGATATAATCGTTCTTCATGTAAATCGCTCTTCAAAACAGGTGTTGTTCCAGTCAAATCCATATTGATAATTATAACCATAATGAAAGAAATAATGCTCCAACGAATTAGCATCCATTTAGCATAGTCTTTGATTACAAAAGTGTAAATTACTACTCCTGTAGCTGCTATGAGCATCATTATGAAAATCACAATTAACCGTTTAAAATTAAAATTAACATCTGCTTTGTACTTGACCTTCAAAAGAGGTTCAAATAATGGAAATAAAATAAAAGATATTACCGATATTCCAAAAATCTGAACACACAAAGAAAGAGCTTCTTCAAGTAAGAATGGTTTCCAAATAATAAAGGGAATCCAAAAAATAAACTGAATCACTGATAGAAAGAACCACCACATTATTGCCATTTCGATTCTTTCGATGATTGGGAATTTTACTTGACGCATAATCTCTGATTTTACAAAATTATTCTTTATGAAACTTGGAATGCTTTTTGCATAAATTGGCCCCCAGATTACTTTCCAACTAGTTTTCTTCTGAATTTCCTTAGCTTCGATTCCTGGTGCAGCTAACTGGGGAAGCATAATCTTTCTGTGATTTACCTTTTCTTCTATTCCACTTGTTTTAATTACAGAGATAACACTATGATTATTTAACAAACCTCCTGTTGCCGCACACCAGACATTTATCCCTTTGCTGTTTGCAATAAGTAAGTGACAGTTAATACCTCTTATAGCTCGTTTCAATCTATGAATTGTTAAGTGGAAATTACATGTTAATAACACTGGAGAATCTTCGTTGGGAGAACCAATTTTTCTATACCCGGTTTTTGCTGGAACTGGAAAAAGACGGATTAATGTTTCAACAACATTTATGAAAACATAATAGAAGAAGTAAGTTACTCTCATATTAATTCTCCTTGGTTTTTCTTGCTACTAATTCAATAAAATTTCTCATTTTATTTTTTCTTATTGATTCTATTTTAAAACCAGCTCTAGTCACTTTCTCCTCTAACCCCTTAACAGCCTTGGTAGTAGTTTGAGTCAAGATATAAGTGACTATTACTAAAGGTATTCTTATTAGAAAATTCAGAAATCTAAAAACGAAAAGATTTGATTTTACTTCATCAGCTATAATTAACACACTATTGTGTTTGAGAATTTTTTTACAAAATTTAAGAGTATAATTCAATTCATCATTACTTAATTCTGAAAAGCATAAACCGCTCATAATTACATCAAATTCATTCTCATCAAAATTATCTAGTTCTGCCACACCCATTTCTAAAAGATTTACATTTTCTTTAAAGTCACTATTTTCAATTCTGATACGAGCAATTTCTAGCATTTCAGGATTAATATCAATCCCAGTTACATTTGCTCCTTTTATTAGTGCGTGTAGAGTCAGCATACCAGTTCCACAGCCGATATCTAGAACGTTATCACCTTTCTTTACTTGCTGAGTTAATCTACCATAAGCTTTATCGATTTTACCTAAAGTAAGAATTCGAACACCTTTATCATATCGGTAAGGAGCAGATTCAAGTATTTTCATCAATACATAACCCATAGGTAAAATCAAATTATGATATGAAACGATAATAAAAAATGTTTCTAAGTTTTTTAATTTTCAAAGATAAAAGTGTCAAAACATATATAAGATACAGTTTCACTTAAAGGATGAAAACATTGAACACTAAAGATCCTCGAATTAAACAGTCATATCTTTTCAAGAGAATGAATGGTGATACTGTTCAATGTTTAACATGCCGAAGAATGTGTGTGATTAAAGAGGGAGAAATGGGTAAATGTAAAACAAGGCAAAATTTTGAAGGAAAACTCTACTCTATTCAGTACGGAGATGTTTCCAGTTATAGTCTTAATCCTATCGAAAAAAAACCAGCTTATCATTATTTTCCTGGATCAACCTCCTTAACTTTAGGTTCTTGGGGATGCAATTTTGATTGTGATTGGTGTATTAATTGGGATATTTCTAAGAATCCTCGACCGGATAAATTTACTGATGCAAGTCTTATGACTCCAGAAAAAATTGTTGAAAATGCCAGTTTTAATCCCTCCATAAATGGAGTTTGTTTCTCGTTTAACGAGCCAACACTTTCTCTTGAATTTGCTGTGGATGTTTTCCAATTGCTTCCTAATGACTATTACAAAATGTTTGTTTCTAATGGATATATGACAGGAGAAGCTCTCGATTATCTCATTTCAGCAGGTATGAATGGTTTAACTATAAGTTTCAAAGGAACAGAAAATGTTGTTGATTGCTTATTGGATATAAAACTCAAATATGTTTGGGAGAATCTCCAAATGGCTTATCAAAGAAGTATTCACATCGAACTTGTTTATTTAGTCATCCCAACAATAAATGATGACGAAGAATTCATTAGAAATTTCTCCCAGAATGTTATCAAAAACCTCTCAGCTAATACACCTGTACATTTCATTAGATACTTTCCTTCCCACTTAACTCAAATTCCTAAAACTTCTATATCGCAACTTCAAAAAGCTCACACCATTGCAAAAGATGAAGGATTAAATTTCGTTTATTTGGGAAATATTCCTGGTCATCCTTTCCAGAGCACATACTGTCCAAATTGTTCAGAATTACTGATAAAAAGGAACGTGTTTTCTGTTATTTTCAATAACCTAACAGAAAATAGTAGATGCCCAAAATGTAACCATTTAATTCCAATATACCCTTACAAACCGATATATTTGACCTAGGTTTTTTTACAAAGAGAATTTGTTACCAAATAGAACAACACTCAAATATTTTTCATTTATTATACTCTTATGGAACTTGCCGTAGAAGGAAGATTAGCAGTTTATTTTGACAATGAGTTTAATCTTAAATTCGTTAAAAATCCACTTCTGATTATAGAAGAGGACAGAATAATAGAAATAGGCTCCTATGACAAAACAAAACATAACCTTGCTGGACATGATCTAATAGGGGATAAAAATCACCTAATAATTCCGGGATTAATTAATAGTCATACACACTTAGCAATGACTTTATTTCGAGGAATAGTAGATGACATTCCATTAAGAACTTGGTTAGAAGATCACATTTGGCCTTTGGAAGCTAAACTTACCGAGGAGGACGTTTATCAAGGAGCTCTTCTAGGGAGTATGGAGTCAATTCTCAGTGGAGTTACTACAGTTAATTCAATGTACTGGTATCCTGAATTCGAAGCAAAAGCAATCAGTGACATTGGATTGAAAGGAATGATAGCTGCTCCCCTTATCACAGGAATAACAACTTTATCAGATGCTATAGAAATTGTTAAGGAACATCACAATTCGATGGATGAAACGATTAGAGTATCCTTAGCCTTGCACTCCCCGTATACAGTTAACATTTCAGATTTCAAAGCAGCTCACCAGTTCAAGAATGACTATAACACTAAAAATGCAGAAATTCCTGAAGTATTTATTCACACTCATCTCGCTGAATCAGAAACTGAACTGAAGGATAGCAAGAAGTTCAATAAAAAATATGAAATTCCTTTTCCTGATGTAAAAACCCCTGTTCAGTTTCTAGATGAAATAGGTATTCTAGATGAAAATCTAATTGCAGCACATTGTATCCATGTCAATAACAAGGATATTAATTTACTAAAAGATAAAAGAACGAAAATATCGCTTAATCCGCTTTCCAATGCAAAACTTGGAAATCACATGCCCCCGATTCCAGAGATAATCAAGTCAACAGAATTAGTAGGTTTGGGAACAGATGGTCCTTCTAGCAATAATACATTAGATCTTTTCGATACTATTAGGTTCCTAGCAGTTTATTATAAAGGTCTTCATCATAATCCTACTTTAATCAAGGCAGAAGAAGCTTTTAAATTAGCTACTATTGGTGGAGCTAAAGCTATAGGATGGGAAGGGATTGGAACTTTAGAAAAGAATTCCTTTGCAGATATTGTTACAATCAATCTTAAGAAACCTCATCTAACGCCAAATTTTGATGACAAATATCTTCTCAATCATTTTGCTTATTCCATGAAAGGAAATGATGTAACCAATGTCATAAGTAACGGTAGAATAATTTTGGAAAATTCAACACTTCTCAATCGAGATATTGATATTACTCTAGATGAAATAGAAAAGATAACTCATCGATTAGTTTCATCAAAAGAATGAGAATGACGAAAACTTAGAACTATTATTCCAACTAAAGTTATACAAATAGAACTACCAAGAAAAGTTCGTTGTAATGTTGAAAGTAAGCTCCATTCTCCTAGAAGTATCCCTCCAAAGAAAATTGGAAATATCGTCATTACTCCATTATAAATAGCCATTATACTTGAAACTTTACCTTCCCTAAATGCAAATTGGAGACTTCCTGTTGATAGAAGAGCTGTAATAAGGAAACCAATAACATAGAAAATTGCAACAATCAGATTTGTGTTCCAATTGCTTTCTGTTGTCCAAATTGTGATACCTTTAATTATAATAGCTTGAATTCCAGCTATGATCCCACCAAAAATTGCAATATCGAATGGTTGAATCTTTCTTTTGAAGATAACTGGAACAAAAGTAAAAGAAATTGCAACAATAAGGCTACCAATAATCATGATTGCACTCCCCCATGAATGTGAAAATATTTTCCATTGATCCCATGTTATTGATGAATCCCCTAAGCTTGTCAAATATGAAGAAACTGTGATTCCACCAAGAATTAAGAAGAATCCAATCACTTCTATTTTCTTTACTGTTTCCTTTAGATCTAGATGAGCATATATTACCAAGATGATAATCCCAAAACCCGATAAAGGTGCTACAGCGCTTAAAGGAGCCCAAAGAAGTGCTACATAATAAAAGCCCATACTTAGTACAGTAAGTAATAATCCAAACAACCACAGTTTATTACTTATAATTGATTTCAACAAGGTTTTCATAGATTTTTTAATTTCCTCAGGCAGCTTATTGATGGCTTTTTTCTCTAGTACAAACCCTATATTATACAATGCAAAAGAAACCAATCCGGAGAGTATAGATATTACGAAGAGGAAATTTACCATAAGTCTTGATATCTTATTACCTTTTTAGATTTTACTTTAAAAACATCAAGAATTTAAAAAAACTTAAAACCTACCTAACTTACGCAAATACAATGTCTGAAAAAGAACCATTCATGATTCTCGCTCCAGGTTTTAGTAATTATAAAAGAACCTATCCTGCTTATGAAGAAAGGTATGGGAAAGACAATTTTGCACATACAACCAACTATAAGCGATATTCAATAGAAGATCATCTAGAGGAGATAGAATCCTTAATCCCTGAAAACAAACCGTTTATTATTGCTGGATATAGTATGGGAGGTTGCAATATTATTGAGCTTCTTAGTAGAAAAGCACTTACAAACTGCAAAGGCGCTGTTCTTATTGGAGCAGCTCGGATTTTGACACCACATTGGTTTCTAAATTTCTTATTCAAGCTTCCAGTTCCATTAATCTATTTCTTTGCAATCTTGATTGCTCTTCTGTTTCCTTTCAATCTCATTGTCACTGGATTTAACTTAGAGAAAGCAATTCCCGCATCATTTGAAGGCTTAGAGAGATTAGTTGAAAATGGTGCGAGAAAAATGAAAAGAGAATACAATGGATGTGTTCGTGAAGTTGGGAGAAATGTAGAAGACATTCTAGATGAAAACAGAAAAATTCCTCTTCTTATCATTAGGATTCAGAAAGATATGATGATTGATGAAGAAGATCTAGCTACAGTACGAACATTCTTTACAAAATCAAAGGAAAGAATTTTACCTGAAAATATAATTCATCTTACACACAAATACGATAGTTTATACATTGAAATTATAGATGAGGAAAAAGATTTCTTTGGTCTATAGTTTTTGTTCTTTAAAAAGGATAGAAACAACTTTTTAAAGGCATTTCCAACTGAAGCTTTGTGTATTCCAAAGAATTTCAAGAGCAAATTGCAAATTTGAAAGCTGATAAAATCAGTGGATCTGAAGAAATTGTTCGTAAAGCTATTCAGCTTATTAGAACTGAGATTCAAAAAAATCCAGCTAGGTATGGTAAGATAATTAATCTTTCAGAAATGCTTCGTAAGGTTATAGAAATTAAAAAGGAAATGTCTGCTCTTCGAAATGTTCTGATTTATTTCATAGATTTCTTTCAACATGGTATAGCAGTTGAGGATTTAGCTGATAGAGTAATTGAGAAGTTGGATGAACAAAGAAACCAGCTTATAGAGAAACTAATTCCTAGAATCGCTCAGTGTAAAAATATCGTGACTATGTCAAGATCAAGTACAATATTCAGTTCACTCAAAAAATTTACTGAAACACACGACAATGATAAACTTCCAGTTTTAACAATTTTTGAATCAAGACCTGCGCTAGAAGGCAAAAAATTAGCCTTAGAAGTAGTTAATCTAGGGTATAAAGTTAATTACCTTGTAGATGCAGCTGTTGGAAGAGCAATTAAAGCTTTAAATCCTGATTTAGTACTTATAGGAGCAGATACTATTTTTCCTAATGGAAATGTAGTAAATAAAATAGGCTGTCATGCTTTAGCTATTTTCGCTTTTCAAGCTAAAGTTCCTTTTTATGTCGTGAGTACGACCTTAAAACTCCTCTTAAAAGCTATTCCCTTTACCATACAAAGTTATCCATCTACTGAGGTTTGGGCAAAAGATAAACCAAAGGAAGTCAAAGTTTACAATCCTTATTTTGAAATAATACCAGCTAATTTGATTTCTGGATTCATCACAGAATATGGTTTCAGCACTAATATACCAGACGTAAGATTAGTTCTTGAAAAAGAATATATTAGAGAGATGTATGAATAAGAAGGATTCACCTTCCTTCCCATTCAGTTTTTAACATCTGATCTTTATCTTCTGGAACTATTGGATCCACATAATAAGCTATTTTCCCAGCCCACCTTACTTCTCCTGTTCTATAAATAGGATTAGATCGTATATTTCTCAGAGTGGATACAGGGATGTTATATTTCATACTTAGGGTTTTTAGTGATGCAAAAGGATTATCAAACTCACCGAAAAGACGTCTAATAAGACCCATTTTACTTTCATCAGCTATTAAGTTTCCCCCCTCATCAACTGCATATCCAAATGGAGGACGAGACATAACTTTTTTATCATTTATTCTTCGTAACATACCTTTGTATCGTTTTTCTCTATATTTCTCTAACTCCATTTCTCCAAAAAGATCCTTTATTCTAGCAAATGCTTTGTTATCTTCATCATCTAAACAGATGATAGATATTTCTTTTTTCTTGAGCATAACCCGAATGTATCCTAGAATATCTACATCTCTCGATAAACGGTCTCTGGATTGACTCCACAACTCATCAAATTCATTTTCTTCAACCATTCTTAGAATCTCTTTGAATCCTACTCTATATTCTGGATCACTATCACCTGGAACATCCTCATCTTTGATTATTTTGATAATCTCCCTATCTCCAGCTTGATAGATTTTTGCTGTAACGTCATCAACTTGTGTTTCTAAACCTGATTCTTGATCAGCTGTTGAGGTTCTAACATAAACAATGCAACGAATCATATTAACCTTGTTGATAAGGTTGTAACCTTAACTAAAGGTCTGTAATCCCGAGAAAATATCCATTCTATTTTTCATCAAAAACGACTTGTTCTACTAATCTTTTGTCTTGTTTCTTTGTAAGATACCTATAGATAAAATATTCTACTTGTTCTATAGCTTTATCGTAGTCTAAGGGAAAATCTATATCTGAATCCTTAAATTGAATTAATTTTAGCCTTAATAATCCCATAGTAAGAGCAATTACTCTGTTTCCTTCATACAATTCATTAGCTTTTAATCTGATTAAGGCATATCTTCTAAACAAATTAGAATATTCCTTGCTTAGTACGTTGAAAATATCTTCATCTTCTTTTCTTTGCACTTTAAGATCCGCCATATTCCAATCACTAATTTTTTCAGGAATTGAGTCAAGGTAGTAGAGATAATAAGCGAGATCACTCGCAAGAATCTCTTCATCTCCACAAGGTATTTTGTCCTTAAATTTGACATTGAATTGAGTTGTTGCTATTTTCATCACATATTCCCCTCCTCAGAAACTTTAACGATTTGCTGTATCTTACTGATTTTTGCATAATCTTCTTTGTATTCTTCTATTGCATCTTCTAAGATTTCAACATGATTCTTAATTATTATTAGTTGTTCTTCTCTCTCTTTTAGTCTAAAAGCAAATTCTGCATGTTTCACGATATCTAAAAAAAATTCTCTGAACTGCAACTCAGGATTTTCTTGTTGATTTTTCACCCAAGCTTTGTAGATACTATGCATGACATCTCGATATCGAACTAACAATGATTTTTCAGGAATGTTTTTCTTTTGAGCATAGTTCTTAATACGCCTACTTTGAGTAATGTTGAAAGTAAGCTGCTTGATTTGTTTCATTTCCTTCAACAAAATCATACGTTCAAAATAGATAAAGATTTAGTTAGTCTGAAGAACTTCAGCTATACGCTTGCATAGCAAGATAATTGAAAATGATTGTTAAAGGCAATTCATAGCAATTAGCATCTAAATTAGTGGTTTCATAGAAAACAAGTTCCCTATCAACAATTAAAGAAAAAACTATTCTCTCAGCTGTTTCTCTTCCTAAGTATACCCCTTTATCTCGAAGATCAGATTTATTGATGAAAATAATAATAGGAATATTTCTATTTTTTCTAACTTCTTCCATCTTAACCATTTCTAAATAATGAACAATTTTTTCTAAAGAAGAAATATTTGTACCATCGGCCATTATAATAACAAGATCGGAGCCTTTTATTACAATATCTTGCATAAAATCAAATCTGTCTTGCCCAGGCAAGTCATTCATAATTACTTGAAACGCAGAATCGATTGATTCAAAATCAAGCGTCTCTATCTTATCATATTTCCTCAAAAGCACTTTATTAAATCTCGTCAATATAATTACTGAATTTACCACATTCAGTGATATTGTTGTTGTACTCGAAGCAAAATTGTTATACTTTAAGGGGGTAAAATCTAGATTACTGCTAATTTCTCCAAATATTCTTCGTGCAACATCATTTTTCTCAATATTACCAAAAAGTGCTTCCAAAAATGTTGTTTTCCCTGAACCAGTCGTTCCTAAGATGGTGATTTTCTTCATTACTAATGGTTCCAGCAAATTCATCTATATCCTCTCAAATTAGCTAAGTATCTCCTTCTCTATATTATCATAGTCTCTATTTAAAAAAACTGATAGTGCTAATAGTATTAAAGAAGAATAAATTAAGCTAATTCACAAGCTGGATAACCTTTTTGACAATTTGCTAATACCCTAGTTTATTCAATTAGTCAACAAAATAAATTGATTGTCTAGCATCTCTTAGATGAGGTCTTTGATTAATTACACCCTTCTCTTTGAGAATAGATAGAGCGTTTCGAACAGTTCTATTAGGTAAGCCTGTACTTTCAATTAATTCTTTCTGTGTCATTTCTCCTTCAGTTAAAAGCAATTTAAAGATATATTTTGCAGATGGAGGAACACGTTCTAAAGATCTCAAATCTAATTCGACTAATCTGTTTCGTAATTTAGCAAGTATGTTTTTCTTAGCTTGAAATCGTATTATTCTAGCTGTTGAGGAAGCTTTTTTAACTAATACTTCCTCATCGACACCTATTCTTATTTGACCATCAATTATTGCTTCTAAAGGAGATCTTGAACGCAAGTTTACCAATTTAATCTCTGAATCAATTGGAACTACTAGAGGAATGTGTTCTTTATTCAATGGATTAACTGGAACTATAATCAGAACATCTGGGTTACCAAAAGCTATAGGACCACCTGATGAGAGAGCATAACCTGTACTTCCTAGAGATGTAGACACAATCAGTCCATCAGCTCTACCTCTATAAAGCTGATTCTTATCTATTATTAAAGTATAATTCATTAAAAGAGCTGAGTCCTTTGGGAATATAGCTATCTCATTTAGTGCTGGAATTGGCGTGCCATTTCCAGAATCTAGAAAGACTACTCTATGATAGTTATCGACATCATATTTTCGATTTAAGATACTTGTTAAGGTATACTGAAGATTAACTGGACTTATTTCAGTAAAGAAACTTACACTTTCAGACGATGCAGCAACAACCGGTGCAGATGATCTTGAAAGAAAAATAGCTCTAAGAAATGTACCAGCATCACCTACTGAAATAATGCAATTTACTTTTTGTGTGGAGAAATCCTTCATCTGATTTTCCCAGTTGTTTTCATTCAACTCTTCATCTTCAAATTCGATGATTTCAACTTCTGGATCAATTTCAAGAAGCGTTCCCTTTATTATTTCAGCAAACTTTTGCGAGTTAGTATGATTGGACACATATAGAGCTAAAATCATGGTTTCATCTACATTCCTTACTTTACTATTACTGATTAATGTTTATTTATATTTATCCACAGATAACAAAAATTTAGATGTTTTTAAAATACGTATTAACAATACATAAATGAACTTAGAAGCATTCAAACACACTTCTTCTATCTTTTTCTTCAAGAGAAATAGGCAATTATTGCTTATACTATGCTAGAGAATGCTTCAATATTGTATTTTTCTTGAGTTTTAAGACTTGTATACAAAATTTTAGTTCAATTTTGTCCTTAAACAAACAGTCTTTAAATACAATTCATAAAAGAGTAGTCCGGCTGAGATGGTAGTTGTAGAAGATACTCCTGAAATAAGAAGTGAGGAGTTTGGTTTACTAGAGGAAGAAGTGGATAGATTATTTACAAAATTGAATCCTCTAGGATGGACTAAAACTGCTTGCGAATCAATTGCACCCTTTACATATAAAATCAACCAGCTAAAGAAAGAGAAAGGGTTTAAGATACTTGCTCATTCCTATCAAACAGCAGATATTGTTTTTGGAATTGCAGATATTGTTGGTGATTCGCTTGCACTTGCTAGAAAAGCTACCGAAATTAAAGAGAAACGAATTCTTTTCTGTGGTGTCGATTTCATGGCAGAATCTGTGAAGATTCTTAATCCAGAGAAGTTGGTTTTAGTTCCTGCAAGAGGAAGGGATTGTACTCTAGCAGATTCAATAACAGGTGAAGATGTTAGAAAACTGAAGGAAGAATATCCTGGAGCTCCTGTTGTTTGTTATGTTAATACAAATGCAGATGTAAAAGCTGAGTCTGATATTTGTTGTACCTCAGCTAATGCTCGAAAAATCATAGATAGTTTGGAAGAAGATACCATTATATTTATTCCCGATGAGAACATGGGAAATAATCTAGCAAAAATTACTGGTAAAAAGATTATAACCTGGCCAGGTTCCTGTAGAACTCATAATGCTCTCACAATCAAAAGATTAGAAAAGTTAATTCTTGATGATAATACTAAAACTTTTGCTCATTTTGAATGCCGACCAGAAATCATTGAATCTGTAGATTTTGTAGGGGGAACTGGGGACATGCACAGGTATTCAACCAATGCTCCTAAAGACGAAAAAGTTCTTTTCTTAACTGAACAAGGGTTCATCGATAGAATGAAAGTTGAATATCCTGATGTTCAGTTTGAAGATAGTAAAATGATATGCATAAGCATGAAAAGAAATGATCTTTTCTCGACTTGGAAAGCTCTCGAAAAGCCAACAGATGATAATGTTATCGAATTAGATGAAGAGATTCGTAAAAAAGCTTTCCGAGCCGTTAACAATATGCTAAAATACTAATTAGAGAGTTAGAAAAGGATGATACCCCTAGTTTTAGTAGATGAAGATATTAAAAAATGGATAGAGGAAGATATACCTTACTGGGATGTAACAACTTCACTTCTTCCTAGTGTAAATGCTAAAGGGAAAATCTATACAAAACAAGAAGGAGTTGTTGCAGGCGTTGTATTCATAAAAAGAATCTTTGAGTTTTTAGGGTCAGAACTTGATATATTGGTTAAAGAAGGAGAGAAAGTATTAAAGAAAACAGCTGTTGCTTCTTTTAATGGAAATATACATAATCTATTACAAGCTGAAAGAGTATCTTTGAATATTCTTGGGAGATTATCAGGAATTGCTACACAAACAGCTAAAATGATTGAAATTGCTCATGAAGTAAACCCTCAGTTAAAAATCTGTGCAACAAGAAAAGTGGTTCCAGGTTTAGGGAAATATGATAAATATGCTGTTGTTGTGGGAGGAGGAGATACTCATAGATTCAATCTATCTGATATGATTCTTCTAAAAGAAAATCATCTTAGAGGTTTCAGTTCAGTCACAGAGGCTATTAAAAAAGCTCAAGCGATCATTAGCTTCAGCAAGAAAATTGAAGTCGAGGTTCAAAATGAAGAGCAAGCTATAGAAGCAGCTAAAGCTGGCGTGGATATTATTATGTTAGATAATTTTTCTCCCCAACTAATAAAACTAACAATTCCAAAAATCAAGTCAGTTAAGAAGGATATATTAATCGAATTATCAGGTAACATTAATCCTGAGAATCTACAGGATTATGCATTAGAAGGAGTAGATCTAATATCCTCAGGCGCACTAACACACTCAGTTAAGAATTTTGATTATACGATGTTGATAGAGTAGAAAAAGAGGAGATTAGAGAGGTAAGAAATTGTCTCCTTCTTTTATTGATTTTATAAAAGCTACAACTAGCAGAATAATGTTTTTTACATCATCGAGACTAATAACTTCTGAAGCTGTATGCATGTATCTGTTAGGAATTGCTAATAACCCAGTAGCTGCACCAGATAGTTGGATTGCATTGGCATCTGTCCCTGTTCCTCTAGGAGCAGCATGTTTCTGATATGGTATTTCATTCTTATCTGCAATTTCAAATACTTTCTTTACAACAACAGGATTAAAATTTGGTCCAATAGAAATTATTGGT
>DXJF01000105.1 GCA_019057375.1 Candidatus Heimdallarchaeota archaeon | reverse complement strand
TAGTTTTCAAATTAGAATATGGGGTTGTTGTTCCAGAATACAGGGTGTCAAGAATCATTCTAAACATCTTTCAAGCATTTGTTTTAGGTGAAGCATTTTACGTATACATTCAGGATACTATGAGAGCTGAATATAAGAAGCTTAAAAGAGTAAGTTTCATCATTGCAACAGCAACAGGGATAGGATTTATTGCAGCTTTTCTAAAGATTTTTGAACGATGGACACAGAGTTTCTTTACCGTTTATGGAGCAATTCCTTTCAGTCTAACTTTCGGTATTTTGGCTTTAGCTTTCATCTTCAATCCTTTCTATGTTTACCTCTTACCTGCTAAAATCAACAAAATACTCATCTTCAATGATGCTGGACTCTTGCTTTATTCTGTAAGTATAGGAACTAAAGAAAGTGAAAGAGCTTATCAAGATATTCTTGTCACTGGTACAGTTACTGCTTTGAAATCTCTTATTTCAGAAACAACAGGTGCTAAAACGGATTTAAGAAAAGTTAGTTTTAGAGATAAAAAACTCATCGTTGTAGAGAATAAAGACAGAAATATCACTACCTTAATCATCGGTGATAGCGATGCTTGGATCCTTCAAACAGCTGCTAAGCATTTTACAGAAAACTTTTGTGAGATGTTCAAATCTGCTATAAGCAAATTTGATGGTAATGTAGCACAATTTGAAAAAGCAAATGATATCGTACGACAAGTTTTCCCCTTTGTTCCTCCAGAAGAGATAGTTAGAGATCGAGTCTGAGAGCATATTTTATTCAAAAGAGAAAGTATATTCCTTTAATCCTAACTCATCCCTCATAGATACTAGATCTTCTTGAATGCTCCTACTCAATGGAACACCTTTTTCCTTAACCTCTTTTTCTGCATCAAATTCTTTTTCTCCAGCAGTATAGATTCTAATAGCATCTGGTACTTTATCTGAGTTCCTTAATCCCCTACAGATACTTCCAGCTACTGATTTAAAGATATCTAAACCCATGAAGAATTCAGGATCAATTGCTATGAAGAAGTGACCTACTTTGAAATGAACCTTGCTCCCATCTTCATCTAAACCAGACAGTTCTTTTAGGAAAACTCCCCCTTGTAAAGCTGCTGACAAAATTTCAACTACTGTTGCATATCCATATCCTTTATGTCCAGATAACTCTTCCCCGGCCCCACCTAATGCTAGTAGAGCAGCTTTGTTTTCAACAAAATCCTTTAACAACTGAGCAGCATCTGTTCTGCTCTTACCTGTTTTTCTATCAATAACAACTCCATCTAGTAAAGGAGTATTATCTCTCGCTGCAATTTCCACTTTTCCTCTCTGGATAATTGATGTTGCACAATCTATTAAAAATGGAAATTCCTCATCAGTTGGAAAACCAAATGTCAGTGGATTAGTTCCATACATTGGTTCTCCTCCAAAAGTTGGTGCAACAGCTGGACGTGCATTAGTTCCTGTTATTCCTAAGCATCCTTCCTTAATTGCCATTAAGGGATAATAACCCGCTATTCCATAATGAGTACTGTTTCTAACAACTACCATTCCTATACCATACTCCTTAGCTTTGTCTATTGCTAATTTCATTGCTTGGTAGGAGATATAATGTCCATTTCCATGTTTTCCATCAATTACAGCTGTTGCTTCTTTATCTTTGATTATTTCATAACCTGCAACAAGATGTTGACCAGATTTAACTCTCACGTAATAATATTTTAACCTCTGAACACCATGTGAACGAATCCCTCTCAAATCTGATTCAATCAAAACATCAGCACTAACTTCTGCTTGCTCTTCTGGATAACCTAACCTTACAAAAACAGCTTTCATAAAAGTGTGAAGTTCTTCATAAGGAATAAAAACGTCATCTTCCATATTAATCATCATTTCCTCAATTTTTTCTAAAGATATTAATTTTTCTCAAGGAATTTGATTCTTTTTATTAAGAACGCTTATTAATTCTCAGAATATTAACAGTCTATGTTCCAAGTAGAGAAATTCAGAAATCTACCTAAGCATCAATCTCTGATTGAAAGAGCAGCTAAAGTTTTAACTGAAGATTCCCGTGTCAAGGCTATTTATATAGGTGGGTCTCAATCAGCTGATGATTTTTCTGATATTGATATAAGTATTTACAGCGAAACAGAGGAAGATCGTGACAGTTTGAGGGAAGATAGATTAAAAATAGCTCAAAAAGTTGGAAAACTAAAAGCAGAATCAATGTCTCTTTTTCCCACTGTGTATGTTACTTTTTATGATGAGGAAGAAGTAAAAGTGGATTACTGCTTTAATACTTTACCACCAAATTTACGACCTGATAAAATCAATGTTACTATTCTTTATGATCCAGAGGGACATCTGGAAAAGATGGTTGAAGACTGCAGGAAACTACAATGGGAACTTGATATTGATGATCTTGCTCATAAAATCAAACATTTTCAAATGGGCATCAGTTACACAGTTTCGAAGTTTCTTAGAGGAGAATTATGGGATGGATTAGATTGCATAGACTTCTATAGAAAATATCTAATAGAATTTGAAGATGCTTTTGCTCAGAGAAAAAATGAAAACTACCGTAGAGTTGAACAAAAGCTTGATAGTGAAAGGTTGAAGGTATTTAATAAAACACTTTTTTCAGAACTAACAAGTGAAAATCTATTCAAAGCAATGGATGCAATTTTGGAATATATGGACAGATTCTTAAAAGAAAAATATCAAAAGTTGGGAATATTTCCAGAAGAAGATGCTACAAGAATGAGAGAATATTACGAAAGAAAGAAAAAGGAATATTTAGAGAAAAATTAGAATCCATACATTCTCCAAATACTAAAGAAGACTATGATGAAAATCCCAAAAACAGCTAAAACTGTAAATTGGATATTCTCCAACAAAGGTCTTTCTTTTCTTCGTTTGCTTTCAAATGCTTTTTCAATCTTTATATCTTCAGTAATTGTTTTTTCTCTATGTGGAGTTCCCTTTGATTTAGAGCTAAATTCAATCCAATTAATACCTGAAATTACAACTAAGCCTATAATCTGAAAAGTACTGATATAAGGAAAAGCAATTAACCAACCAAGTGCTTCCCTTGTTCCAGCTGCTAGAAAGATTATAATTTGTGATTTTAATGCAAAATACAAAAATGGAATAACTCCAAAAACAGTAGTTCCGAAAACCCACCATTTATAGAATCTTTCTGATCTTGACCTTCTTTTTTCTTTTCTTCTAAATCTAAAAAATCCATCGATTCCCCATGCAGCTACTATAATAACAAAAACAATGCTGATTACAATTGCAAAAACCAATTGCATTGGATGGAATGCATATATCGGATTCATTTTTTCATACGACACAATAGAAGGGAAAAAATTAGAGTAAAAGTGAGTAACCTCACCATCTTCATTTTTAATGAAGGCAATATAGAAATCATAAGCAAAGTCAGAAATAGCTACAAAAAAGTCTGGACTAATCTGCACAAATGGATAAGGAATATCCGGAATCATCAAATGAGACGAATTAGTTGTGACTTTTAAATTATATTCAAACCATATATGAGGAGTAGCAGTATAATATTTATTATACAAACGTCTGGAAATTAAATATTGGCCATTAAAATCTTTGAGATTCTCAATGATAGCTGTATGCGCAGTTATTGTTGGTTTGGGGAAGTAATAATAGATAAAATTGTTAAAAAACTCGTGTGTAGCAATTCCTCCTTTCTGACTATTGTAAGTTATGAAGAAACCAAAATCATGTTCAGGAAACAAAGCCATTCTACTATGGAAGAAAATTGTGTCACCTCCATGTCCAATAATCTGTACATCGTTTACATCGAACTCATATAATCCAAGTCCAACTCCTGGCAGTGATGGATGAGGTTGAAAATGATTTTCTTGCATAAGAGCCACAGTTTCATTATTTAATATTCTACCTCCATCATATGTTCCATTATTTAGTAGAGCAAGCATTAATCTAGCCATATCACCTGCTGAAGATGAGCATGCTCCTGCTCCAGGGAGTAAAACATTCTCAAAATACCCTTGATTACCATCATCGTCATAACCTTTAGACATAATTAAATCTAGATTTGATGGAAGTGGTTGTTGAAAGGATGTATAATTCAAACCCAGAGGAGTTGCTATTTCATCATTAATATAAGTTTCAATTGCTTTTCCAGAAATTTCTTCAACAATGTATGCTGCTAAACCTAAACCATAATTGGAGTAAGCACTAATTTGTCCTGGAGCATAAACTCGAGCAGGAATATAATCCTTAAGTAGGTCCTCTACTTCTGGAACATCATTAAATGTGTCACTGATTATTGTTACTCGGAATTCTTCGAAACCTGCTGTATGAGTTAACAAGTTTCTGAGGGTGATTGGTTCTGGAAAAGTTTCGGTTATTTTAAAAGCAGTTAAGTATGTATTAATATCTTCATCTAGATCTAACAATCCATCTTCAACAAGTTGTAAAACTGATATAGCAGTGAATGTTTTTGATATAGATCCAATTCTAAAAAGTGTAGAATTTGGAGTAACAACTTGGAAAGAATCTTTGTTCGCATAACCATACCCTTTGTTGAAGAAACTCTTACCATCTTTAACTGCGGATATTGATGCACCAACAATATTATAAGCTGCAAGTTGTTGCATTATAACTGTATCTGCAAATGTTTCAAATTCAGTAGAATCATTTAGATCATTTAGTGTAGAAGGGAAGGGATAAGTCAAACTTGATATGTAATCATCAAATGAGTTACTGTCCGAAAGAATATTAGACATTCCACTGATATTAAAGCTAGAGGTTATGATTATTAAGAACATCACAGAAATTAGAAAACTTCTTCTGGAAATTGATTTTTCTTCTTTTTTCATAAGCAAAACTACCTTAAATTTATTGAAGATTTAATTAAGTAAAAACAGCGAACATTAATAAACTTGATTAAATGAAAACGGAATACAAGTTACTCGTTACTTTCTAATTGATTAACTATCCATGAAAATGCTTCAACAACACCTCTACCATACAAGATACTTGAGTCAAATACTGCAAAGGTTCTATCATGCATCTCTAAATGTAATCCCAATAATTGTATTAACAGAGGAGCTTCAACTGCTCCATGAAGATCTTGCTTATTTGCTAAAATTAAGACTGGAACGTTTTGAAGTGTTGGATTATTGAAAACATGCTGTTTGAAAATATCTCTTGCTTCAGGTAAAGTTTCAATATCTGCTGCATCAATTACAAAGATGACTGCAGATGTTCCGGGGTAGTGGGCATTCCACAGAAAACGGAAATCTTGTTGTCCTGCAACATCAATGGTTGTAATTTTCCATCCTTCATGTTCTAAAGAATCTATATTTTGACCTATTGTTGGTATTGTATCTGAAACAAATTCTCCGTATCTTAGATATTTAGTTAGAGTGGTCTTTCCAGCTGAAGCTAAACCTAGTATCAGTACTTTTGCTTTTTTTTCCATCTTTGTCCTAGAAAATAAATTCGCTAAGAAACTCATTTTAATATAACCCCATTACCTAAAAATGCTAGAAATTTGATTCCCCACTAACACTTCTAGTTTAAACTTAAGTTGGAACGAACTATTTAACTTTTAGCATATTCCTAGTACATATATCCACGAAAGAGAAATTTTCTAGTTAAGTTAGATATGTTGAAAAATTAATGAGGATTGAAAAAAAGAGAAAAAAATTCGATTATTGATTCTGCTCAATTAACTCAATAATCTCAGGAAAATCCATACCTAGTTCTTTGATTTTCTTTCTAGTAGGCACACCGTTTTTATCCCATCCTCTTCTTTCGTAAACAGCGTTCTTGAGTATCTCATAATTGCTTTCTCTAAATTTCCGAATAGCATTCATCTTTTCTGAAATACTCATTTCATCTGGATTAACACCAATCTCTTCTTTCAGTTGTTTGGAATAATACTCTTCTTCACGTGATAGAAATTCTTCCTTAGTTACTGGACCCATTGCTCTATAAGGGATAGAGTCTATTTCTCTAAAGGTTACACTTGGGGGGAGGAGCATTAAGTTAAGTGTTCTTTGGAAATTGTAAACTCTTTCACTCATACGAATATATTCTACTGAATCAATCTCATTACCAGTTACAGCTGTATAATATGTAACATAATTTTGAACGTGTTCAGGAATTTTTGCGGGATCCGCTAAATCATCAGGAACAAATGCCCCTTCCTTTCGTATTTTTCCAGCTGCAAAATCTCTATTATCTTCAGGAACAATGTCATTCCAAGGCAATTTGCATAATCCCAGAAGTCCAAAAGAGGTTCTCCACATTGGGAACCAATGTAGCGCTTCTGCTTTTTTCTCAAAAGTTGGAAGATTCCCTCTAACCATATCTTCAAAGATTAACCAAGCTTCATCATGTTGCGCTCCTTTGAGTGCAAACCCATATCCACCTTGCTGAGCTAAAGATTCTTTAGTTATATACTCACTGAACTCCAAACCTTTAGATTCCATACCAATATCATTTAGCAATTTAGAATCTCCACCAAATTTTTCTGCAAAGTATTTCTTCATTCTTCGAATACCTTGACCTACAATTTTCCCAAAACCTTCATTCCTTGCCATTTGATGAATTAGTTCCATAGCAGCTTCTTGATTTCCCCAATTGAGTTCAAGCCCTCCAGTTTTCTCCTTATCTAGAATGCCATATTCATAACATTCCATAACAAAGGCAATCCCTGTTCCTATAGAAATTGTGTCTAATCCATAATTATCACAATAGAAGTTTGTTTCAATAATATCTTCAGGATCCCAAACATACCAGTTTGAACCTACTCCAGCAATTGTTTCATACTCTGGTCCATCCACCGAAACCTTCTTACCTGCATAAGGTCCAGTTTTTGGTTCAAATTCATTCACACCGTGAGTACAAGCTACTGCACATCCCTTCCAGCATGGATCAGGACCTTTCAAGAAAAGTTGTCTATATACTTCAGCACCAATTTTTATTGCTTGAGGATCGCGTCCATACTTGAAGTTTTTAGTTGGTAATAAATCATAATCGTTCATTATAGGTATAAGGTGAGTTGTTCCTATCATTCTCATTTCATTTTGTTTAGGATCAAGATCTATCATTTCTTTAGTGTGTTTTTTACCTACTTCTTTCAGTGCCTCTGGGTCAGCTGGATTATTAGTTCTAGTAACAACACCTATTTTTTTGACAACAAGAGCTTTCAGTTTTTTGTCTCTAAAGACCGTTCCAGTTCCACCTCGTCCTGCTTGTTTGTATCTTACATATCCTCTTCGCGGATCATAATAGCTAAAATTCAAACAGCCCCAACGAGTATTCTTAGCTCCTGGTCCTGCTGAAACAACTGAAACATCTCTCTTGAATTTCTCTTCTCCACAATACTTGTCTGTAAGAATCGTTCCAATTTTGTAGGTTTCTGAAGGAAGATCTTCAGCTTCTTCAATTATTATCTTTCCTTCTTCACCGTCAATGTAAATGTAAACCTCTTTGTCAGCTTTTCCTTGGATAGCAATAGCATCAAAACCTGAATGTTTTGCATAAGGTCCAAAATATCCTCCAACGTTAGAATCTATTATAATTCCAGTAAGAGGAGATATAGAGGTTACTATACTTTTTCCAGATCCAGGAAAGTTGGTAGTACCACCTAAAGGTCCTCCAGCAATACACAAAACATTAGCTGAATCATTCCATTCTGTTCTTTCATATCTTGGAAGATATTTCCACATGAGAAATAAATCAAACCCTTTTCCTCCAGTGAACTTCTTTTTCATATCATCTGTTACTTCTTCAATCTTGATTTCATAATTATCTAGATTAATGTAAAGAGTTTGATTCGCATATCCATTAGACATTTCAGGAACTTTGTATGTAAATTCCTTGATAACCATAATAACACCTTTAG
>DXJF01000104.1 GCA_019057375.1 Candidatus Heimdallarchaeota archaeon | reverse complement strand
GTTGTTCAACAATTCTATAATATAAGTTTGGGTGTTTTCAATATTCAAAATCCCTCTCTTGTTGATACGGTTTTATATCTAGTGGCTCCAATTTCATACTCACAAGCATTAATTTTATTTGATGCCATTTTCAAATCTGATTATCAAGAAGAGAAGGGTAACTCTGTAGGCATAATCGAGGATATGTTAACTGAGTCACCTACAGTTTATGCATTTGGTTTTTCTCTGGTAAAAAGTCTTGGAATCATTACACGAATCATCAGGACTGCAGTTGTTGCACAGGAAAATAAAATTCAAACCATTGGTAATCAGAGAATTTTTGATTTAAGCTTATCTTTACACTCTTCTTTAATCCCTAAGACTACTGCGTTTGTATCAAAATTTTCATTTAGCATGCCGTTTTTGGCTAATGTAACTAGTGTATCCCCCCCACCTGATAATGTAGGTGGCTCAACAACTGGTTCTTTTGAATGGGTTCTCAAATTTTTCAGTACAATTGTTCATGATTCCTTTAATCCCGAAATAATCTATTATCCTTTCTCTTATGATGAATTTGTCTTTCCGAGGATTGCAGTATCAAATTCATATTCTGATTTCTTACTTGAGAATGATGGGATTCTAAATATGACTTACGCGATCGAGAATACTGGAACTGACACAGCTTATAACACAACTATCATTTTCCCAATCCCTGAGGATTTGGAATTATTTATTCAAGAAGGACTTGAGGTTCCAGTTCTACGTGATGATTTGCAAATCAAAGAGGCTTTCAACTCAGGGATAACACTTGATATTCAGTATTCTAGTTATAGTTTTGAAATTTTCATCCTAGATATTCGCGGATGGTATGAAAATACTACTACTCTTTCTCTTGAAAGATGGTTGGATAACACAACTTTAGAGATTGATAAATATGTGACTATTGAATCTACAAACGGTATATCAGAAGATTTGTATAATGCTGTATTTGTAAGAATTTCCCCAATATTGGCTGTTGGGATATTAGAAATAGCAACAAATTGGCTCTATTATGAACCACTAATAAATGAACAATTACAGCTTGCAGTAAATGATGCTTACAACATTGTATTCAATGAATTCTACAGGAACAAAACACTTTTCCAATTCAGTTCTACAGATTTCAGTAACAAAACTTCCACTATGTTTGGAGAATACTTAGAATGTACAATCCCACAACTTGCTGTGAATGAGAGTTATGAAGTTTTCTGGTCAATTACAGATATACCTACTTCTGCAGACAGGTTCGGATTCTTTTCAGTTTTTCCAGCTTCTACTAGTCTAGAAGACTATACTGTTTTTCAAACTGTTGAAAGCGATTATAAGACACTAATGCTTGCTTTATTCACCAGTTTAAACAGTGCAGGCAGATTCTTGAGTATCTATGATTCAATAACTGATTCCTTTGTTTCATTAGGAAGTCGTTATCAGTATTTTGATTCTTCTGGTAGAGAATATTATGGGCTAACCAATGGTTTGAATTTTCAATTAGGTGATGATGAAGCTGTTCTTGAAAGCATATTAAATATAAACGGGACAACTTACAGAGTGGGAGAGATCGTTCCTTTCACCCTTGAAATCAATAATTTAGGGACCACTGGAGCATACAATATTCATGTTGATATTGTAAATCTAAGACTGAATTACCTATGGTTACCAACTGACATGAGTGTAGTGAAATCCTTTGATATTGATGAAATTGCAGTTGGAGAGACTATAAATCAAGAGTTCTCAATTAGTGCAAATAGCTATATAGGTTTGAATACATATGTAGCAGTAATTAGCTTCATTTCTGATATAAATCAACCAGCAGAGGAAATTTATGTTCCTTGGATTGATGCTACAGTTCCATGGATTTACGGTGGCGAAGCTGTAAATTTACTAACTTCCACTCTAACGTTTGGAATACTATTTCCACCAATTTCACTCGAAAATGTATTAAGACCAAGTTTTCCCGTTCCAGAAATTGTTGTAACATCAGACTATACATTACATGAAAATGATCGATCAATGTACATTGAATATGAAATTGAAAATACCGGTCTTTCTCCAACTGATGTGAGCGTTTCTCAATTGTTTGGTAAAGAGACAGTTGAAATTGATGAAATAAACTGCACACTAATTTTAGAAAATGATGACGAACAAATACTTTCTCCAGTGATTACATCAAGAGCTGATTTCATTCTGATTAGTTATACGAATACAACCCTTTATCCAGGAGATAAAATAGTTATTAGAATTCAGCTTTCAGATTTAGCTGAAGATTTCATTATCCCTCCAGTTATAATTAATTATGATTCAATTTACGAAATACGTCCAACAGATTTTCAATCAACTGAAACCCAATCTGATAGGAATACACAGGATGCAATGAACCTCTCAATTAAGAATTCTCCTGCAAATGTAAGTGAAAGTGATCAAAATAAATTTCTATGGTCTTCATTCTCACCAGTTATCAAAATCAATTTACCATTTTCAGAGAAATACGATAAAATTACTTTCTCTTCACTTCCATGGCTATATCCTCTTATAAGTACTGGAGCATTAGCTGGCGTTTTGGTGATAGTGATTATTATTTCACGCTTTAGAAAATAGCATGAATTTGGATTCATTGATGATAAAGTTAGATATGTTATTATCTCATATCAAAATCTTCTGAAGTGAAACCTTTTAGAAAAGCCATAATTTCTTCCTGCATGTCTGAACTTTTCTTGAAACTCATTGACTGTGCATAAAACATTGCAAACAAATCACCCAGGAGACACAATGTACATAAATCTGTTGTGAGTTCTTCTGTGGGATATCTGCAGGGGAAATTTACTTGTTGTACCTTTCCTTCAGGACTTCTTCCAGTCATCCCTTGCTTCCATTTACATACTCTTTGAGAAGCCATTTTTCTTACCTTGAGCCGATACAGAAATAACTTATTTTAAATCTATCCATTAAATATCCTTTAAGAGGTTGCACTCTGCAACTTTATTAATTATAATACTGATAACACATAAAGAGGTATTTCAATGAAATGTCCAGACTGCAAAAAAGATTTAACTGTAACAAGACAATCAAATTCCTTTCTGTTTCAATGTAATTTTTGCGGTCTTAAAGAAACAATTTTTGTTACTGATAAAACTGAAGCATACAATCAATTAGTAGATTCTAAGCAATCTCGACGGGAATTAGCAAAGCAATTAAAAAAGAAAAAAGAGGAAAATCTCTTCCCTGTTCCAAGGAAAACAAAGGAGGAGAAGAGAAAACTAATACTAAACGGAGGATATGATCCACAAAAAATACCTTCCGCAATTAAGAACATAATTAACAACCCCGATATTGAGTTAATTTACTATGGCTTTCTGGAACAAAAATTCCCCAAACATAGCTCAACAAAGATGGAATTTCCAGAAAAATTGAGTTCCTTTCTAAGTAATAATAATCTCCCCTCTTTATATGAATTTCAACAAGAAGCTTTTGATTTAATTGACAAAGGAGAGGATATTGTTATTGTAGCTCCAACAGGGACAGGAAAAACTGAAGCTTTTATATTGCCAGTTTTAACACAAATTTGGAATGAAGCTTCCCATCCACTCCAGAGAAGAGGTTTATCTGCTCTTATCATATATCCAACAAAAGCCCTAGCCAAAGATCAAGAGAAGAAAATCAAGAAATATGGAAGTACTTTAGGAATTACTTGCGAAGTATACGATGGTGATACTCCTAAAACAAAGAGAGAAAAGATCCTTGAATCTCCTCCTGATATTCTTATCACTAATCCAGACATGCTACACTATCATATGAGAAATTTACCTTTTGTTTCAATAATAAGAAATCTCAAATTCATAATTATTGATGAAATTCATGTAGCTATAGGTGCTTTCGGGTCTAATCTCTATTTCATTTTAAAACGACTTCAACGACTTGTATCTAATAAAATCCAATTTATCGGATCTTCTGCAACAATTGGGAATGCACTTGACTTTTCTTCTCAGCTTTTTGATAGAGAAGTAACAGCAATTATAGTTAAAGAAGCTAGAAAAGCACCAACTCATCTGTTGATTACCATCCCTTGGAATGTAAGTCAATATACTATAACCTCTGAGATAACAAGACAACTGGTAACCTCCGGTCATAAGACACTTTGTTTTCAGAACAGTCATAAAAACGCTGAGATAATAAATTTGCTTCTACGTTCTGCAAGAATAAAATCAGCTGTTCACAGAGCTGGTTTAACAAGACATTATAGAAACAAAGTGGAACAGAAATTTAGGGAAGGTGATTTAGACGCGTTAGTGTCTACACCAACACTAGAATTAGGGATTGACATTGGCGATGTTGATGGTGTAGTCTCCTCTATTGTTAATGTTACAAGTTTTATACAAAGATTGGGAAGAGCTGGAAGAAAAGGACAAGAATCAATTGGTTCCCTGATTCTAAAAAATGATGATCCCATTAGTACATTCTATTCAGTTTATCCAGAAACATACTTTGCTGACATCAGACACGGATACATTGAGCCAAAAAATGAAATCGTTTCCTATTTTCAGCTTTTAGCTGCTGTCTTGGAAAAACCTATAGAACAAAAAGAATTCGTTAAACACCAAACTATCTTAACACAATTAGAGAGCGAAGAAAAACTGCGTAAAACATCAGATGGAGGATATAGAGCCAAATCTAAAACTGATATTTTGCGTTTGCTACGAGCTTATTCAATTAGGGGGATTGGGGATACTTTATTGCTAAAAGATAAAACTGGTAAAAGATTGGGGGAAAGATCTATGCCTATGGCTGCTAGAGAATTACATCCTGGGGCTATATATCTTCATGGAGGTAAACATTACAGGTCTTTAACTTTCAAGTATGACAATCGATTTGGTGGCGGAGAAATAATCTTACAGCTTATACCACCCATAAATCAGAAAACAACAGCTAATCGATATGCAACCCCATCTATATTGGCTGTAAATGAAAGAAAGAAGGTTCTTGGAACTGAGGTCATCTATTGTGATTTACAAATAACTGAACACGTTACTGGTTATAATGTCAATGATATCTTTACAAACAAGCTTCATAAAACTGAGACCTTTAAAGAACCAATAATTTACTCATTTCAAACAAAAGGTTTCATGTTCACAATGCCAAAGCCAATAGATCTTCTAAACACTTTTGCAAACTTATCAGAAGATGTTCTACTAAATGGAACCTTCCACGCTGTTGAGCATGTTGTGATTGAATCTAGTTCGATGTTAACTGGAGGAGGAAGTTCCGAGATTGGAGGAATATCCATGGGTAAATCTGGCGCAATTTTTGTTTATGATGGTGCAAAAGGTGGAAGCGGATTATCCAAACTTCTATACGATAAGCTAGAAGAAGGTCTCAGCCGTTCACTGAAAATTCTGGAAAACTGCACTTGTAAAACCTCTGATGGTTGTCCAAGATGTACTTATTCTTACCAATGTGGTAACAACAATCAACCCTTGAACAAGACTGGTGCCATCGAATCAATAAAACTTCTAAATGAATCTAAACTGAAGATTATAGACGACTATGCAGAATATGATGCATATGTGTGAAAATGCATTTTAATTAACAGTATTGATTCTCTAAAATCTGAAGTGTAATACTGGGATTATGTCTACAATCATATCTCTGTCTCATGTGCTTTTATGTTATTTTTCATATCTCTAAACTTAACAATGACATTTGAAATGGATACTGAGGAGTTTATTGATATAGCTTTAAATTGTATCTTCCCCTCAACTGAAGAAATAGAACCTTCTATTCTTAAGGAAATAACTCATTTCCTGGAAGAAAATGAAAACAAGGTTGAACCAAAAAATGCAGAAATAGTACGCGGCGAGATACGAAAAGCCCTCATACATTTCAAGAATCGACCATATCTCTATAATACCAGAAAGAAGATGGAGAAGCTCCTAAAAGTAAATGACAATTGGAAAAGATTCATGATTTCACCTAAAACGTTTACTTCTGAACTTAGAGACGCAGGTCTGAACAACGAAGAGATTAAACTTTTAAGAATGTCATTACAAACTGCTGAAAAATCATACGCGATGATGAAATCCATCCCCTGCCCTCAGAAACCTCTTTGATTTAGAAATTACAAGCAAGTTTTAATACCTTGTACCCATATTGAATTTAGTTAGCATATCTTGAGGTTAGTTTGAGATTCGATATAACTTGGGGGTTACTACGTGCAAAAAGAAGAGCTTAGCGAAGTATTAGATAATTATATTTTTAGCAATTCCCACTTAGATGCTGAGAAATTAAGTAATAAAATCCAAATCAGTTTAAAAGAGATCAAAGATTATTTTTTTTCCCGACCTGAAGACTGGGGTTTCATAAAAGAGGGAAGCACCGTTTTCTTTGCCCACGAATTGATTAGGGACAAAATCGATGATTTACATGAATCATTTTGGAATTGGTACTTGAAAAACGTACCTAGTTATAGTGACCTTGCATGGGAGGAAGGATCAGCGGTTGCAGATACTTCAAGAATTAAAGTTATCCCAAAGCCAAAAATAATTGAAAGCGTTTTAGTGAAAACATTCTCTGCTAGAATTGTAATTCTTGGTGAGGATAAAACAGGAAAACAATCTTTTGTTTATGCTTTAACTGGCGAATCACTTAATAGACCCGCTCCTGGTGTTTATTTCGGAAAAATCAATCGATCTGTTGATGATTTTAATATTGATTTTGAATGCATTATTTTAGATATCCCTCCTGATTCTCCTCTGTGGATTTATGCAAAAGCAAGTTTTGGAGTTGTTCTAGCATATGATGTAACTGAACTTCAGACATTTGAGAAATTACAATATTGGTTAGATACTTTTCTTGAAGTATATTCTTATGATCTGTGCCCACCTATCTTACTCCTCGGAACCAAAATTGATTTACTTGAGAAAAGCGAGTTGAATGAATTTGAATCTGTCGTTGAACTCTTTAGAGAACAGTTAGAGACCAATTATGGGACTATAGTGGTAAGTGAGTTGGTATCTTTAACTGAAGGTTCTAATGTTCAGAATACTTTTCAAAATTTCGCAAAAATAATCCGTCAGTGGTATCAGATAATTAAGGAAGAATACTCTGATGATAATCCTGTTGTTTGATTATAATATGACATAATTCCATAGAGGAAAATATTAAATGTTTTAAATTAGTTATACATCCAAGAACCTATACCGAGACTTAATTGTGAATAGAATGGCTACTTTGAGAAACTTCAAAACCAAAAGATTCAATCAAGGGAGAATCAACAAAAAGAGTTTAAGTGAAATATTTATCATTATTTCGATTTCAATTCTCCTTTTTGTTCTTTCTCTCTATGTTAAGAATCTAATTTCAGAATGGTATTGGAGGGTTCATGGTGCTGGATTTAACTGGTTTCACTATGAAGGGTCAGAGGTAGTAAAAGTTTGGTATTTGGAAGCATATTCAGATGCTTCATTTTATTATGAACCATATCTAGAATCTTTTCGCTATGAGAATTGGAATCCTTATGCTGGTGGAGAAGGACCACTCAACGGATATGTTTATGGTCCTATGTTCATTTATGGATTATATTTTATCTCCCTTTTTGTAAGCTTATTCTTTCCTCAACTTGATAAGCCCGAAATGATTTTGGAATCAGTAAAATGGACACATATTGTCTTTGATGCATTATCGGTTGTCATGGTTTATTTGATTGTGGTCACGCTTAAAACATTTAAAGACAAAACATCAACAAAACATGCTTTGGGAATCTTGTCTGCTGCAATTTTTTCTATGATGCCTATTAACCTTCTATATGTTGATTCAGTTTTCTTGAATACACCTCAAATGACTTTCTTTACTCTGATCAGCTTTTTACTATTCATCAAAGATAAATATAGGTTAACAGGGTTCTTTCTTTCAGTTGCATGGTTATCAAAACAAATGCCTTTATTTCTACTGATACCATGGTTCCTAATAATTTGGAAGAAGAAAGACTTACGAGCTGCATTTAGAGATTTTCTTTTCCCATTTTTAATCTCAACATTTATTCTATCTCTTCCTTGGTTATTCATGACACCAGATGAATACGCTGTAAGAGTATTTGGACCAGGAAGACCTTTAGGATTTGTTGATTTAGAGCATTCAGGTCATACTGTTACTTTGGCAAATAGTTTTCTATTTCTTGGGAACCAAGGTCTTGCGGACTTTTATTTTGTAATTAATAAATATATGATTCCCTTCCTCCTCTTTTATGGTTTTACAGCTGTTTTCGCTTACTTTAATGGGAAGAAAATAGGCGGGAATGAAAGCTATCAAATAATATTCGCTACATGGATTATAATTAATACTCATCTATTCATCTCAAGAGGGATTTACAAATACTATAATGCATTTATCACTCCATTTTTTGTACTCAGTTTATTAACTTTCATTGAGGAAAAAAGCTCTAATCTGATAAAAAGAATTAAGCCCAGGAAATTCAAACATTTATCAGATGTGAAAATGAAACTCTCTACTGATAGAGAAAATTATGCTCTGACAGATAATAATCGAATTTCATTTGGTATAATAAGCACCACATTTATCTTAGTGAGTGCTCTCTTCTATTACTTTAATTGTATACTTATTGTCAAATCCAGATATTTGCATCCGCTTTTTTTACTTATTCTATTTGTGGTAGTAAGCTTATTACTTCCTCCTTCTATTTATCTTAGCATATTTGATGAAAGAAATTATAAAATGATAAAAACTGATGTAACCTATATTTATGCCCAAACAAAGTTTTGGCTCAAAAGAGCTAAATCGTCCGTTACTGCTGTGATGATTCATTTTTACAACATTTTGAAACGAGGAATTATAGGAATTAAAAAATTATTTAACAGATAAGACAGAACTGATTAAGTCTTTATAGTTCATTTTCTGTTGAGACAACTACAATTTCAGTTGCCCGAATCCTCAAAAGTTATAAACTACGTTCGCCATATACTATTCAAAGTAAAATCGAGTGTATCAGATGTTTCACAGATTACGTAAGTCATCTAGAGGTGTTTCTGAAGTTCTTGCCAGTGTAATCATTATCTCTCTCGTTGTGGGGGCAAGTGCTTTAGTTGGAAGCATTCTATTAAATGTAGATATAGTAGATTTATTCGGCTATCTAGATGTTCCTCAAGAAAAAGACGTTGCAATCTCTCTAAACATCCTAATAATAAATGACACAGATTTAGACACTTTGTCTGATACAATGATTTTCTATCTGTCATTAGATGCAGAATCGCCCTCTATTTACATTCAGGACTTTGATATGCTTCTTCCAACAGGGCAGGTTTTGGATGATCTGAACCCGTGGTTAATAGCTGGAACATCACAGCCATGGAATGACGAGTATTTTGGTTTCACACTGCAATATGGATACATTAATGCATCTTTTACAATCCAAGTAGAAAATTTGAACTTGGATGAAGGAGAAATTAGTAGTGGTACTTCTTTCCATATAGTAATTGATTACTCTTACATGTCGGAATTAGGAGGAAAACTAAGAAAAATATCAACATTTTATCAGAGTTCATTAGTTGTTTCCCCTTAATTAGTGAAGAAATCTTTTCCTTTTGTATATAATTTCATAGGGAAATTTCAAATATCTTAAAAATAGTTGAAACCATCAAGAAACGAGGAAAATTGCTTGTTAACTTATATTGAGATTTTAGAGAAACTAGTTTCATTTTCAACTGTTAACAATCCTATGGAAAACAAAATTCCTTCAAAGGAAATCCTTCATTTTATAGGGAAAGATCTTCTGGAACCCTTTGGGTATAGGAATTTGTTTTATGAAAAAAATGGATATTCCTCTCTAATTTCTTATTTGGATAGGGGCTCTCCTAAAATTTTGTTCTTGGGACATTGTGATGTTGTTCCTGAGGGACCAGGTTGGAACACAGATCCATTTGAGATGACAATTAAGGAAGATGAAGCCTATGGAAGAGGAACAGCTGATATGAAAGGCGCTGTTTCAACTATGATCAGTCTAGCTGAAGATCTTGCGAGAATTGAAAAAGGGTCTGTAATTTATCTCATCAATCTAGATGAGGAATCGGGGGGAAAAAATGGTGCAGAAGAAGCAATTAAATATCTCGAGAGTAACAACCTTATTCCTGATTATGTAATTAATGGGGATGCAAATGGACTTCAGGTAGTCAATAGAAGAAGAAATTCATATGTAGCAAATCTTAAGCTGAGAAAAATGTTAAATAAAATTCAAGGGAGAAAGGAGAGCAAAACTTTTGTTACTGATATAGCTGGAAAAAGAACAATGCATGCTGCATATTTCATGAGAGACATAGACGTTCATTGTATGGACAAAGCTTCTGATTTTTTGAGAGAAAATTCATACGTAGTTCAAACTTTGAAAGGTAATTTTGTTAAGAATAATGTTCTACCATCTGAGATTAGTATTGAATATATCATCCCAGACGAGAATAGTGAACAAGAATATGAATATGACCAAAATTTAACTAAGTTTTTGCTCTCAGTTACAAATTTTAAGGAAACTAATATTCCTTCAGCACCTAGTGATTATGGTATAACTCTGACATTTAACTATTATCGCAAAGAAGAGGACCATCATCTCTGTCAAATGGATTTAAGAATCATGAGCAAAACAATGGATGATGTAAGAAATTATTTTGAGGAATTCGTAAGCTCCTCTTCTATAGATGCTGAAATTGAAACAAAAGGGAGCATTGGTCCAGTTTATACCAACAAGGATTCAACACTTGTTAAAACAAGCACAACAATAGCAAAAAAGATGGGACTATCTGATCACCCAATTGAAATGGGAGGAGCAACAGATTCTAGATGGTTCAGCGCTAAAGGGGTTCCTTCAATTGAATTTGGTCCACTTGGAGGGAATGTACATGGCCCAAATGAATATGTAGAACTATCCAGCTTAGAGGTAGTAAGAGAGTTTTATTTAAGATTGTTTACCCATTTAGTAAACTTGAGTTGAGTCTTTGATGTTTCAGTTCAATTTATATATCTGCATATAATATACTGCAAAAGAATTAAAATCAAGTAATAAGAAATAAGGTAGGGATAGTATGTCACTTGAACCAAAAAGAGCATACAAAATTGTTTTAATTGGCGACCCAGAGGTCGGTAAAACATCAATTCGTAGAAAATATATGGGAAAGTCATTCCGAGCTGATTATCTCAAGACTCTTGGTGCTGACTTCGCAGCTCAGAAAGTGATTGTTGAAGGAGAATCTGTACTTCTAACAATTTGGGATCTTGCAGGACAATCAATCTTTCATGGAATGAGATCATCTTTCTACCATGGGTGTAAATGTGCACTTGTAGTGTTTGATGTAACTAATCCTAAATCTCTAGAAAATTGCAATAAATGGGCACAAGAAGCATCAAATTATGCAAAGAACTCTCTAAAAAATATCTATCTTATTGGCAATAAAATAGACCTCGAAGATGATAGATTAGTACAACCTGAAGACATAGAAAAGGTAGCTAAGCAGTTCAGGGAATTGCTAAGTTTTCCAGTAGAATTATATGAAACTTCTGCATTAACTGGTGAAAATATTGTTGAGCTTTTTGAGAATATGAGTAGAAGGTTAATTATTGGTGATGATAAAAAGGAAGAGCAGATGGAAGTACAGGAAATCGAGAAAGCTCCTGAAATAGAACAAAAAACTCAAACTGAATCAACCAGCACTGATGAGTCAATGGGGAAAATTGTTCAAATGCTAGAAGATCTTGAAAATAAAATGTTCAACCTTCACAATGATTTGAATGAAGTGAAAAAAATAATTAACAACTTGAAATAAGCCTAGTAAAAGCGCTTATTTACATAGTTTGAAGTAGGAAGTTCTGAAAATACATTCTTGAACACTTCTTTGATATCTGAGATTCAAAAATCAACACTTCTGTTTATACTATAGCATTATTGCATAATACTTTTATATTATATTAGGTTGAATTATTTAGCTTACAAAGATGTAGGCAAAGGTGAAATAAAAAATGAATAAGAAAGGACTAATTTTAATTTTCCTTTTTGTAGTATCTACAGTCGGATTTGTTGCTTTTTCAAATGCAGCAACCGATGACAAAGTAGACGTCACAATCAACTACGTACCATCAGCTTATATAGATATGGGCTATTGTTGGGTTGAATTTGACGAGAGATTCTTAGATGACAATACTGTCTATGGTGAAAACGACGTCATTAGTTTTTCATTCTCCTACGATGTTGCAATTGAAGCTTGGGCTGGAGCTGTTGCCCCCGGTAACGGATTCCAACCTAGTTACTGGTTCTATGATCCCCAAAACGACTGGGACGCAGGTTACAATGAAACTGTTCTTTACAATACAACACGATTCGCAGGATATATGGATGTTATACTCGATGGATATGATCTGGGTATGAGCAACTTCGACGTTGGATCAGATGGAGGAACCTATCAAGAAATTCCAATACAACTTGATGTAGGATGGCACTATCTGACAATAACCGCAGCGGAATTGGTATCTGATGGTAATCACACAGAATGGTTGTGGGAATATTCTCATGATTCAAAGAAATTCTATGTTGCAGAAACCAGCGATGTCATTCCCCCATTATCAGTAAGAGCATACTATAATGAAGTAGGTGTTACCGCTAACAAACTCGCTTCTAAAGATTTGCCTTCTCAAGGATACAATATTACAGATTGGTTAGATAATCCAAGACCCGTTGCTGAAGCAAAATTAGATACACAGTACTCAATTGCAGAAGAAGGTATAGAAGGAGCAGTCGTAACTACTGATATAGAGGCTAACTTCAACGCTTCAGATACAAATCTAAATCTTGTCGACTTTTATTATTGGACACACCCCACGACACTCGTCGAATATTGGGATGTTGCTTTAGACAATATCTATGAAATGGGACCAATGACATACATGTGGATAGTGAACAACGAGGAATTAGATATAGCAACTGATACCTATGAACCAGAAACATTAACAGGATTGAACATAGGACAGAATTATGTGTACTTCATCGTATTTGGAACCGCAGCAGATGACATAGCACTAGATGACGGTATAGCAGTACCAAGAGTGGTGGCCGATGTAGCAATATTCAACATATGGGTAGGCGAATTGCCAGAATCAACAGGTTTAGGCTTCGGCATATTTATAAGTGTCTCAATACTCGGGCTAGCAGCCGCACTATATTTTGTGCGTCGTAGAAAATAATATTAGGTGAGCTTAAAATGAAGAAAAAATCAACAATTTTCGCACTTTTTATTCTCTCTAGCTTGATCGTAATGAGTGCTTTTAATGCAAATACCCTTCAAGCCCAAGAACCCATCGCAAACTTGACTTTCAAGACTAATGGTGGTGGAGTTAGGCCTGATTATGGATTATACATTGCACAATACTTGCGAGATATAGGTATTGAAGTAGAAGTCAGAGTAGAAGAATGGGTAGTATTCCTAGGAACACTATTTCTAACACACAACTACGATTTAGGTTGTGTAGGTTTAAGTGGTGGTGGATCTACTCCAGGAGCAAGAGATGTTTGGATGGAAGACGGTTCATTAAACGTCTTCGGACTAGGTATAGATTTACCATATGGTAACCAATCTGAACAAATGCAAGATCTAAGTGTTACCAAAGTAGACCCAGTAGAAAGACAACAACTTCTTTATGATTGGCAACAGTTAATGATGGATAAGATCGTTCCAATTCTACCATTATTCTCTTCAAGAGGATACAACGGTCTATGGGCTAATACACTTGGTTATGATATTCGATGGGGACTTACTGATTCCTTACCATATATGAGTTATGCTGGTTATCATGACGGCCAAGAGGATCTTACCGAATTCAACATAGCAGATGCTAACTGGAAAGAACTAAACCCATTATTCACAGATGATACCTCCAGTTCATTCATTTCAGGTTTGATGATGGAGTCAATTGTAGCTATGAACCCTGATTATGCTCCTTTGGATACAGGACTTGTATATGATTGGGATCAAATTGATGAGACACATTACCAATTCTGGATGAGAGATGACATATACTGGAACCCCTCTTACGACTCAACAGATAGAGATTCGAATTCTGTTCCATTAGCCGACGTTCCAACTAGTGACTTGCTGGTTGGTTTGAAGAATGGAGAATACAGCGATGGTAGTAACCAACAAGTTACAGCTAAAGATGCCATCTTCTCATACGTTGCTTGGGGTAATAAAGTTGTAAGTGAAAGTACAAGCTATCACGAATGGATATCAGACATATATGTAGATCCAGAAGATGAATTATCTTTCCACATCCACATAGATGGTGATCCTGGCACTACAGCATTAGAACCATTTGCTGACATGTGGGCTATGCTCCCATGGGAACCATTACCTGAGTTCTTCTTAAACTCCACTAATCCAACTGTTACTTACACAGAAGGTGGTGTTCAAACAACTGGTTTATACGAAGATATAATTTTAACTCCTCAGTGGGTAGCTTTCAGTACCTCAGCTTTTGGTTGTGGTCAGTTTAGTTTAGACTACCGCATCCCAAACTCTGTAACTGTAATGAAAAGATACGATGGTTGGCATGGTAAAGGTGTAATGGACGGAACCACTGGATTAACATCATTCGTTGACACTATCAATATTCGTGTAATCCCTGATGCTTCTGCTGAACTTGCTGAATTCAAAGCAGGAAAGCTAGACATTGGTGGTCTAAGTCTCTTCCCATCTGAAAGAAAGCAAATGCAAGCCGATCCAAAATTTGATGTACAATCTATTGTAGGTTCTTCCATGATATTCATGTTCTACAACCTCCGAAGACCTTTCATTGGTGGTGTTGATAACTTTGAATACTTAGATGCTGCAGGTAAAAAAGAATATACAAAGGGTGTCGCAGTGAGAAAAGCAATCAACTATGCTGTTAACAGAGACGAAATGAACGCTGTCCTTCATGACGGTGAAGATTGGGTCGCTCATAGTGTAATATATCCCTCACAAGCCTTCTACTACTACAATGATATCATCAAGTACAACTATGACATTGATGCATCATTCGAATGGTTAGAAGCTGCTGGATATCCAGTACCTGAGAGAACTCCATTCCCAGTCTTTGGAATAATAGCTGCTATTGGTGCCGCTGCTTTCATTGCATACTACCGCAAAAGGAAATAAGTTTTAATTCCCTTTTTCTTTTTCTTTTTCTTTTTAACTAACTTGAAAAACAAAATTATTTGTCAGTTAACTAAGTTAGTGTGTTATGTTGTTCTATACCCAATAGAGTTGAAAAGAACAAATGGGTGGTATATCGTTCATTTATTTGCCCACTATCAAAAGTAAATTCCGGCAAATATAGAGGATATAAGCAGAAAAACAGAAATCTTAACAAGTGGATTGATATCCATTAGCTGTTTGATTAGGTTTCTATTCTCAGTTGGCTTAACAATGAAAATCCTAGAACTTCCTCCTGATGTGATATAGAATACAAAAAACAGCACAAAAGCGGTTAATAAAATAAGAAACATCATTAAAGCTCCAGAAGATAAAGGACTGTTTTCATGATAGATTAATTGAGTAAGGTAATAATTTATTACAAGTAAAATAGGGGTATAGATTAAACTGCAAAAAGGCACAGAAAGAACTTTTTCTAAAAGTACTCTACTAAGGGGTTCTTCAAATAAATAATCACATCGAGGGCAAGTAAAAACACGTATTTTACCTTCTTTGTTAACCGTTTTAATATAACCACAATAAGGGCATTTCATTTCAAAAGCCTTCTTGAAGATAATCTGCGAACATATATGGGAGTAAGAATAGCAACAGGTACGATGGCAATGAAACTATACATCCAGTTGTAGGATCTCTCTCTAGGAATGCTGGTGGGATCAAGAGGATCAGATTTGGCGTCAATCTCTTCTTTGTCAGTATAGCCATCATGATCGCTGTCTGGATCACAAGGATTAGTACCGTAGATGTCAACTTCCTCAACGTTAGTTAAGCCATCGCCATCCATATCGAAGTCAGCATCGGGTTGGAGAGGATTAGTATAATACCTATTTATCTCATCACCATCAAGTAAAGAATCACCATCTGTGTCAGGATTTTCAGGATGAGTCCCCATAGCTCTTTCATCTAGATTTACTAGATTGTCATTATCTGGATCTTCTTGTGCATCAGTAGGATCATTTGGGTCATGACTATCAAAGAGTATTTCATAGTTATCTGGCATTCCATCTTCGTCTGAATCTGAAGAAACTGGGCTGGTAAAATAAACATAAATCTCATCTCCATCACTTAAAGTATCAAAATCTGAATCTGGGTTTAAAGGGTTGGTTAGGTATGTATCAATTTCATCAATATTTGTCAACCCATCACTGTCGCTGTCCCAGTCTATATCCGGAATTTGAGGATTCAGCACATATTGATTAACCTCTAGACCATCTAGCACTGTATCACCATCTGAGTCACTGTTATTCATATCCGTGCCTATTATATATTCTTCAAAATCCAATAATCCATCTTCATCTAAATCGGTATTTGATGTGTGAGTTGGCGAGCCTAAAGGATAAATCCAAGGAGCTAAACCAAAATCATTTGTTTCCTTAATTAAAATCACTCCCCCCAATGATAAATGTACGATCTCAATTTCCTTATCCCTATCAATATCATATATTAATGGTGCTACTATGTTACTAGTAGTGATCCAATTTTGTATTTGTTCAAGAACTTCTCCGTCATGTTCAAGAATATATGCATAAATGGTATTCAAAATTATGATTTCTACTTCATTATCCCTATCTATGTCAGCAATGGCTGGTGCTCCTATGAAATTACTTCCAGCACTAAAGTAGAATTCTAGATTGAGAGATTCTGTAACATTATATACGGCTAGTCCATTCGTGAGCAATTGTAATATCTCCTGGTGGCCATCGTTATCAATATCATATGTTATCCCTTGGGTGGATGGATAATACACACTCTGAGGAATTTCTTTTGCCCATGTTTTGTTATTATCAGGATTAAGTGTTATTCCATACATGTAGCTACTAGTAGACGCTATGAATAGATCTACATCACCATCCAGATTAAAATCACTTATCATTGGCATTTCCCTGAATTCTTCTTCAGTTGGATATGTGACATTAATTTTAAGTGGAAACCCCTCTACTATTGAGCCATTCAAGAACCATGCATTTATGAATCCTTTATCAGTAGTAGCAATTATCTCCTTTTCTCCATCATTTGTAATATCTACTGCTACAGGTGGAATATAACTAATTGTATCATTTACTTTTATTGGCCAGTTTGTCATTTTGTTACCTAAATGGTCCAAATAATATACCGTTTCATTTATGTCAATGAGAACGAATTCCTTGTTGCCATCATTATTTAAATCAGAGAAAATTGTGTGGGTTGTATGGGATAGCGGGGCTGGGTAAGGAATAAAGGCCCCTATAAGTTCGAATCCCCATGAGATATCAATATTCCCTCCTGCATCTATTGCAATGAATGAAGTTGTGACATTATCTAGAAGGTCCTTAGTATATCGTATGATTATCCTTGGATCAGTACCATTGTTTATGTCCATTCTGCCTAGGATTTCAACATAATTCATATCCCAGTAAAGCTTTAATGGCCAACCACTTGCTACACTTTCATCCTTAATCAAATATATTACTTTCCCCTGTATTCCCCCCATATCCGCAACTATGACTGTTTCAAGAAGAGAATCATCGTCAATATCAAGCACGAAAGGTTGAACTCCGTAAGAATATTCCTGAGGAAGAACTATCAATCTATCTTGGTCATCAATATAAATGAAACTCACATCGGAGTTTTTAGAAGAAAGGTCCTCATTGTAAATCTGCACCCCCCCAGTTCCACCATTCCATTCATTAAATGATGCGAAATAGATTAAGATAACAAAAAATAATGTAAAAAATCTTTGATAGTTTTTTTGCATGATACCACACTACTTCTTTATAGTTAATTTAAGATGATGTTTCTAATTTATTAAATACTTAGAAATTAATCAATCTTTGTCATAGACAAGTTTAGACCTTTATTATTTTTCTTCTTTGGATGTTTGAACTTAATTGTCAAATTCATCCATGAAAGACATAAGATAACAAATAAAGTTAAATCACTAAAAGCTAATATTATTTTGTGACAGAGAAGGAAAAAGCAGATAAAGAACCTCTCAAGCTTAGAAATCGTTTCAGAATCCAAGTAAAGAGATATTGGAAATATACTAAGAAATGGTTCCCTTTTGCTCTTCTAATTGGAGCAATAAGTGGTGTTTTGATGGCTATATTTACAAGCCTAGTTGTGAATATGCAAAGTTGGTTGTCCAATGTTCCTATCTATGTTAAATATCCTATAGTTGGAGGAATAACATCTTTGTTTCTTTTTCTTGGTTATAAAGAAGTTTATGGGGCTGGCTTATCTCAGGTTTTGTCTCATAAAAACACGTCTACCCCTTTACGAACTAGGGGACTATTAACAAAATTTTTCACAAGCACACTCACATTAGGAGTCTCAGCACCTGCTGGGAGAGAAGGGCCTTCTGTAACCCTGGGGAGTACAGCTTCATCTGTTATATCTAATAAATTAGGGATGACTTCAGAAGATGAAAATCATGCAATTACGATTGGTGCAGCTGCATGTACTGCTGCTGTATTTCAAGCTCCTCTTGGTGGAACAGTTTTTGCATCAGAGGTACCATACAAGCGAGATTTAGATGAAACTGTCTTTCTACCAGCTTTGGTAGCAAGCGCAATATCATTTTTAATTTACAACGGTCTTCTCTTAGCTTTGCAGAAAATTCCTTTTCTTTCGGAAGCTCCAGTACTTTTGTCTCCTGTAACTTCTATTTTTATTATAACTTTTGTTAATTCACTTCAGTTTCTCTTGTTTGGAATAATCGCAGGATTTCTTGGTATAGGATTTTCTCTACTTTTTAGATATTTATCAAAAGGATTTGACAAATACATTAAGAATCACTTTTTGCCTTTAATAGGAATGGCAATTACTGCCATTATTGTGTTTTTAGTAGATGACTTTTGGCTACCTGAAGGCGTTGGACTGTCGGGTACGGGTTTTAGATCTATAAATAACTTACTTGCAAATGAATCCATTGAAATAGGTATTTTGTTTGTATTGTTATTGGGGAAAATTTTAGTAACTTCAACATGTGTTGGTTTTGGAAATAGTGCAGGAGTTATGGGACCAACTTTAGTAACAGGGGCAGCTTTAGGGTTGTTATACTCGCGATTGTTTCCTTCCTTAGAAGCAACTGCATTAATGGTTGTAGGGATGTCCGCAATGCATACTTCAACAACAAAAACACCTATCGCTTCAATGATCCTTGTTCTTGAAATGGTAGGGTTTCCAAATTTAATAATACCAATTATTCTAACTAACGCTATGGCTTTCATCATTTCAATGGATTTTAGTCTCTACAAAGGTCAAATCAGAAGCAAAGAAGTTATTCTAAGAAGAACAATTCAACATACTGATGTTCTTGAGACACTTACTGTAAAATCAGCAATGGAGGATTCTTTTGCTTCACTCAAAAAACATGATTTACTGGAAGAAACTTTTCCACTTTTGTACTTAGAGAAGAGAAGTTCATTACCTGTCGTTGATGACAATGATTCTTTAGTAGGAATTATTAGTGCCATAGATTACCAAAAAGGTTTCTCAAAAGGTAAAAGTACTGTTGGTGATTGTATGACATCTGAAGTCATTGTAGCTTATCCTGACGAAACACTTACAGCAGTTTTTGATCGATTAACAACTCATAGAATAGAATGTCTTCCAGTTGTTGATAGAACGGAGCAAAAGACAATTGTTGGTTTCTTAACATTTAGAGATATAGAAGCACGCTATGAATCAGAGCTTACTCGATTACACAGTAAAAGGTCATTAACCATAGAAGAATTAGAAAGTGATGAAGGGGATTTAGATGATTTTTGACACAGTTGAATCTTCTTTCTATGAACTAGAGGAACTCAAATTTTCTTTACAAATATGGGATGAATATTGGTATCCAAAGATTTGCGAATTTCTAAATATTGACGATAATGAAGACTTAAAAGCTCTTCAACAAATTATACAATCCCATCCAAGTAATTATTCTGAAATTAAATTACGAAACATACTTGAAGAAAAATTGGTTTATGCAATAGCTCCAGGAATCCATTTAGAAGAAGACTTTTCTGAATATCTCGAAAAACATGCTAAGGCTTCAGATGTCTTAATATCAGCTGATGGGGCTACTTCCTATGTTATTTCCCAAGGAATTATTCCAAATTTCATAGTTACTGATCTAGATGGGGCAATTGGTGATCAACTAACTGCTCAACTAAAAGGATCTATACCTATTGTTCATGTACATGGCGATAACTTAGAAGCCGTTAAGGCTAATATTACTCAAATTTCTAAAAAGCCTTTCATAATTTCCACACAGACAACTCCTTTACCTGGTTCATTTAACTTCTTTGGATTTACTGATGGGGATAGAATAATTTGTTTATCCACTCTTATGTCCGCATCAAAAATTGGTTTAATTGGGTATGACTTCGGGACAAAAATAGGCAAGTATTCTAAAATGTCAAAATTGAACAAAGAAGCCAAAAAGCGAAAACTGAAAAAATTTACTGTTGCTAAGTCGATAATCAATTGGTGTTCTAACACTGGCCAAGATATTTTTTTAGTTAAAAAATAGACTAATCACCATGAACCGGGAATAATTCAGTTGTTACTCCTTGCCCTTCATACTCATAGACAGTAACTGTAACTTGGCTTATGTTTTCTCTTTTTATTTCATCACTTTGTGCTAGGAGTTGAACAAAATAATGGCTCATCTCTTCTACAGTTGTGTTTTCAATAGGGAGTAAAACAACATCTGATTTAGGCAGTTCATATTCTTTATCGAGATGAGGGATTTTTATTATTACCTGTTCATCTTTTTCTGTAATTTCTAGAAACTTATTTTTAGATGGGACAAGAACATAGTGATCCAGAGAATCAACAAAAGGCTTCAAGATTTTTTTGATGTCGTGGAAATTAATGACCATGTTATCTTTTCCTTGTGTTCCATAAACATTAATCAAAATCTTATAATTATGTCCATGAAGTGGCTCATAGAAGTTTTCTCCAATTACAAAATGTGCACAAGAGAAGGTTAAGTAATCCCTATTTAGAAACAAATTATAAGTCATTAGTGTATGATTCTTTGATTTTAATAAAAATCCTTCTTTTTGTCATATGCTATTCAGAACTCTCTAAAATAAAAGATTCAAGTTCTTGAATACCCAGATCAATATCAACTAAATATACCAGAAATTCCGAAAGCAAAGAAGCATATTCATTTCTTAATTCTTTTCCCAGATTGATAAGATCATCAAAATTGTTGATATCATCTAATCCCCAGGAAAGAACATCACACAATTTTCCTATTTCATCCTCACTTAGAACATCTTTAGATTTTGATTCAAGCATCTGAATCTGAGACAAGATTTTTTCTGCACTCAAGGATTCATCATCATAGATTGATACTAGCGGCAATATACAGATATCAAGCAATTCATGCAAAGTCATTTGTGCTTTATCCCCAAGGTCAATTGCATGGTATGATAAATCTGTTATTTGTTTTATCAAATCTTTTTGTATTTCTTGGCTTTCTAATCCTGTTACATTTGATTTATGCAGTGTTATATATTCATCCTGTTTCTCCATTACTAAGGACATATTATTTCGGAGATTTTCATCCGCTGTAGATTCAGGTGAAGTCCTGTAATAAATATCCTGCCAAGTGTTGTTGACAATCTCTTTTAATTCTAGTAGCTCCTCTCCTCTAACTAGCGTATTTTCGATTTTTTGAACGATTATCTCACGTTCATTCATGCCTTTCAAATAGGCTCTTTCTACCTCTTCTTCAAAATCTGTAGCTGTTCTACCTCCTGTTCGAAGATAATCAACTAATGAGCTTTGATAAAATGTTCGTGCAAGCATGGACATAGAAGACAACAGGGTTGTTCTTAAGGTATAAATGCTATCTTCATTTGAACTTAGAAAGCGATCAATAGAGGATAACATTCTGCTCATCAATGTATATATGTGGCGGAGTGTTCGATAGTTTAACCTATCGAGAAATTTACCTAAGACTGTTTGCCTTTCCAGAACCGCCTCTATGTCTTCTTGCATTCGTGATAATGTGAATGTTAAGCTTAAATAAAAGCCTTATCTTCTGTAATATTCGAACTGAATAGATTTTTACAACTTTGAAGAAGAAAAAATTTCTAGTAAAAAATAATAACATAAGGGAATAAAAAAATAAAGAAATTAGCCATATAATTCGTAATTATGGACATTTAATTGCTTTTTGATTTCTCGGTCAGGAACATAACTTAATAGAGGAAACCCCTTTTTTCCTATTTTATATTCGATTATATATCTGCTTAAACTTGATAGTTCATGTTTTTTAATTTCTTCAAAAGGAATAAATTCGGTTTCTGTAATTTCTACATTATCTGCTACAGGCTCTCCTCCTTTAAATTGAAGATTGAAGACAATGTACACGTCTGAAATTAACCCCTTGTCGTTCTTCTCATTATTCATGTGTCGTATCGCTATCAAATCAATAGTTTGTGTGTGTACCCCAGTTTCTTCTAGAACTTCACGTTCAATTGCAGATGAAAGTGTTTCCCCTAAATCAACATAACCGCCAGGTAAATTCCAATTTCCCTTATTGATTCCATAGTTATATTTGATCAATAGAATTTTCCCATCATGATAGCATAAGCCACCAACACCAACCTTATGGAGACTATGACGAGAAACGTAATCACTATACATGTGTACTGATTGCTTCTATGTATTAAAAATATTAAGGAAAAAGGGAAAGAAAAAGAAGTTATTTCTTCTTCTAGCTTGAATTAATAATAAGTATCTATGCCGACAAATGCTAAGATACCAAAGAGTGAAAATCTTGCTTCAGTTGCTTCTGGGAAGTATACAACAGAATTTAACCCCTCAAGTGAAGCAATAAATTCATAGTTGTACTTGATGATATCGTTACAGGTGTAGGGGGCTGTATATGAATATTTTAAACTTCGTTTTTGAAAAATTTGTTCCCTTTTTCTTAAATCACACATCAAAACATTTATAACTGCCCATCCACAAGGATGGTACAGAACATCCTTTGGTGGTATTTATGTCTGACAAAAAAACAGAAAAAAACTATGAAAAGATAACAATAAACCTTCCTGCTGTAGATTTTGGAAAGATTGATTACTTAGTAGATCAAGGCTTTTACAACACTCGAACTGAATTCATTCGAACATCAATCAAACAGGAAATTGAGAAGAATTCCTTTACATTTGAGACAATAACAAAAGAAAAATCCAGCGTACCTGGTTCTTTTTTTGCAATTGGTGTTGCTAATATTAATAGAAATACTCTTGAAAAGCATCTTCAAGCTGGAACAAAAATGAAGATTTTTACTATTGGTGCTTGTAGATTTGCACGGGATATTGATGTAGACCTTGTTAAGGAAACTGTCGAATCTTTTAGAGTATTTGGAATCAAAAAAGGTGCTCCTGGAGTTATAGATTTTCTTGAAACTCTCAAATACATTCCCTAATTTCTATTTCTTCTTTTAGAGCTTGGGCTTTTATTTTTCTTTTTTTCTTATCCTTTTACCTTTTCATTCTATTAGTATTCCCGTCTTATGACGGGGAAAATTTAATTTGGTTGTAATCTATTAATTGTTTGTGAATAGGTGTAAACAAGTATGCATCGAATATCTAGGTTGACAAATAAGCGGGGATTTACAGTCTTTCAAGCATTTTTTGTCACAATCCTGTGGTCATCATCTTGGCCAATAATAAAATTTGGTCTTGAGGAGATTCCCCCCCTTATTTTTGCGGGGATGAGATATTTTGTTGCCTCAGCTATCCTTCTTATCTATGTGTTTTCTTTTTCAAAATATAGAAATGAAATTAAGAATCTGTCCGTGAGATGGTGGTCAAAACTAGTATTTTATGGGGTTATTTTTTATTCTATAACTCAAGGTGCACAATTTCTTGGTTTACAGTATCTTCCTGCTATCACTGTAAGTCTCTTACTTAGTTTTACTCCAATTATTGTCCTCTTTTTTGCGAACACACTTCTAAAGGAGAAGTCAAACATAGTACAAATTCTATTAGTTATTGTTGCTTTGAGCGGAGCTTTACTTTACTTTCTTTTAAGTCCTGAATTAATCAGTAATCAATTTAACATAGTCTCAGGGTATATGCAACTTTTCATATCCTCTTCTGGTTCAATTCCACTTAATTTGAGAATTTTAGGACTTATAATTGTCATTGTGGGGGTTTTAGCAAATGCGTTTTCGGCAATTATTGGAAGATCAATAAACCAATCTAAAGAAGTAAGTTCAGTTGTTATCACTTCAGTAAGTATGTTTATAGGATCTATGATTTTACTAATTTCTGGTCTTATTGTAGAAGGAATACCTAGACTATCCCCCGTCTCAGTAGGATATATACTCTGGTTAAGCATAGTAAATACTGCTTTAGCTTTTACTCTTTGGAACCATGCTATGCAGAAACTGAGAGCTGTTGAAATCTCAATAATCAATAATACTATGTTGTTTCAAATAACAATACTGGCAGTGATTTTTCTCTCTGAGAGACCCTCAGGAATCCAGTGGATAGGATTAATTATAGTAGCTATTTCTGGATTAATTTTACCTTTATTTAAAACGAAAAAGGATGTAACGATTACTGATGTTCAGGAGTAAACAAGTTGATTTACCACAATCCTTTGTTCAGCTCTTCTTATTCTCTCTTGCTAAGCCACTCGTTTTGTGCTTAATATAAGAGCTAGTTCCTCCAAAGTACATTTCCTAGGGATTTCATAGTATCCTTTTTGAAAAGCAAATGCAATCGCTTCATATTATTTATCTGTTAACAGCTCTTGTAACGAATCAATAGGTTTTGATGAAAGCGCCCTCAGATTGATGTTGGAAAATCTCTCTTTGAGCTGTTTCAATAGTTTTCTAAAGGCGTCAGGTGTAGGGGAAAAAATATTATTATACTGTACTCCATTTTCAATAACGATAGGAAGAATTGTCATACTTCCACTTTCCAAAATGGTTTAATGAATGGAGGGGAAATCTAGTTTATGAGTTACTCTAGTCCAATATCTAGATGGGGATTTACGAGTAATTTTTATATTAACAACCTGCATCGATTTTCTCATTTGTTCAACGTATTTTTTAATGATTCATTTTTATTATCTACAGCCTCATAAAAACCTAATCCTTCTCCACCATTGATTGCGAGAATCAACACTCTAACAGGAATTTTCTTTATTAATTCACAAGAGTATTAATCTTCTGAACTAATAGTAATTTTACTTCTTATAACATTTACTAGAAGAATTCAGAATTTAAAAAAGTAGTTAAAAAGAAGAAATTATCTTCTTTTTCGTTTGTAAATAATTAAACTTACTAGAGCCAAGCCAATAACAGAATATGCCCAATTAAAAGGTGCACCTATAGGAAGGGTTGTACTTTCGATAAGAAGATTAATTGAGTTATCATCAATATCTTGTGGTCCTTCCACAGTTCTTTCAAGATGCCAAGCATAATCATAATCTAAGTAGGTTAGCAAGCCTGTTTTAATATTGAATCTTGCTTCAATGTGCCTTGTAGTTTTCTCAATAGTTTTTTCCCAATCCAAAGGATTGATTAAGTCATCCTCTATTTCGTCCTCTTCGATTTGAAGTTTTATAATCCATGATTTTGTAGTTAGTTTAGATGACTGAGTAATTTTCATAGTATGGTGACTATAATACCCGTGGCTTTCTACTTCTTCATCAGTGGTGATAGTTAACTTTGGGAAATTAGCATTTAAAATCTCGAAATAATTGTAAACTCCAGTTATATTTTCATATGTTGTAGGTTATAAGAAGAAATCATCCATACCTATAGTCATTGTTCCCAACCAATCGAGATCTAACAATCCAATCAGAGCAGTTTCATTAGTTTTAAATTCACCATTAAGATAAAATTCAGCCCAGATATTAGCTGGATTTAGTAACTCTGATGGGGTTCCGTTTGTAACATTGTTAATATTGTCTAGTAGTATTACCGAGAATTTATCCCCTTGTTCAAGAGAATCATCTCCATAATTAAGAAAACTTGTGCTTACTGATCCTAACAGAGTAAGCTCTGTAACTCCCCATTCATAAGAATCTCCAATAGTCAGCTCAGAAGGATAGGTATACTCTTGTCCTTGAACTGTATTTGTTTTAGAAATACTAGTTAAAACTAATAATCCTAAAACCATCACAATGGTTAGTTTTAATTTTATTCTTTTCATATTCTTTTCACCAAATAACCGAAAACTCGATTTAATTAATTCTAAGGAAGCTTTTTCCAAAATATAAACTTTTGGAGATTCATCAAGATTTTTCCCGAATCCTTATTAAATTACAAATAAACTAAATAGAAGAAAAGCAATTTCCATCCAAATATAGATAGACAACTCTTGAGGTGAAAGAATGAGTCAAGAAAAGAGAAAAAAGCTGTTCAAACAGGTTTTTGTATCTTTTCATGGATTAGGAAAAAGAACTTTCAGATTTTTTGTAAACCGAAGGGAATTGAGTTTTGTACTTCTTTTAACAATTATTTCAGCTGCAATGCAGATCTCTTTTTCTCTCAGTACTTGGGGCACAATTCACCCAGACGAAATTTTTCAGAGTTTAGAAATAGCACATGATATTGTATATAATTACGGAACAATTCCCCCTGAATTTCAGGAATCAAATCCGGTTATTCCGAGTTATGCAAAATCTCGATCGTTTCTGTTTCCTATAATTTTCACTGTTCCTATGTACTTGGGTAAGCTGTTCGGGTGGAATTATTGGAGATTCACGATACCGTTTATCAGGATTCTACTTGGAATCAACGGTTCTTTACTTGCACCGTCCACTTATGTGCTTGTAAAAAGATACACTAAAGGGAAGAAAGTTTTCGCTAGTGCATCTGCGCTTATTATAGTTTTTTCTCCCCTTCTTATGTTTAGTTCCTTTAGATCTGTGTCAAACATTTTCTTTGTACCTTGGTTTTTCTTTATAATAAATTCATTCTGGAAAACATTGGAAAAGCTTCAGAAGGAGAATGGAGACGAAAGTCAAAGAAAACTCAAAATGAGAAAATCCTTTAAATCTTATTTGAAAATCATTGTACTTTCATTCTTTATTGGTTTAATCATCTACATTCGAATTGATTTTATCGTTGGTTTGATAGCTACACTTGTTTTCAAGTTTCCTTATAAGAAAATAAAAGTAATAGCATGTAATTTTCTTGGTTTGGGTTTAGCTGCACTTTTTGGTGGATTGGTTGATTTTATAACTTATGGAGATTTTCTCATTTCACCTATTCAGTGGTTCAGATATAATATATTAGAGGGTTTGAGTTCAACACATGGTGTTCAACCAGTAACCTTCTATCTAGATAGTTTATTTAGTTATATTCCGTTGATAATCTTTCTAGTTTTTTGCGCTTTAGTTATGTTTGGTACACTAGTTTATACAACTTGCAGGTATATCAAATGTAAAGAGAAGAATTGGATTTTACTCCGAAATATATGTGGTTTTCCAGCTGCTTCAATAATTATCATTTCTTTATTTTCAATCCCTAGCCATAAGGAATTCCGTTTCGTTCATCTAGGTTTCATTTACTTACATGTAAGTTTAGCAATTTCTCTTTTATTATTATTTCAAGTATTTTCTCCCAAGATAAGTGCTTATAGCACAAAACTCTTCACAAAAATAACCAGAAAAACAGAATCAGCGAAAATCAGTAGAATGTTTAATTATACATATTCAATATTTGCTTTGATGTTGATTGTGTCAGGGGGAGCTATATCCTCTTATCAGGGTTCACAGATGTATGACTGGAAAGCTTATGATTCATTAGCGAGAAGTCTATGTTATGTGGGGCAAATGGAAGATTCTAATGGTGTTTTATTATTTACTCAAGGATCAAAAATGGACTCCTATTTTTATCTTCACAAAGATATTCCCCTGAATGAAATTATTAATTTATGGGATGCATTTCAAATTAGGCCTATTATAAGAGATTGCGCCATAGAAAATGAAACGTTTAATTATATCATTTTTTCCATCTATCAAAGAGATGTAACCCCCTATATTGTTGATGCTCTTAATGATTATAATTATGTACTTAACCATTCAATAAATGAAATAGCTTTTATCTACAAATTTAATCAAACTGCATAGACCACTGATTAAATTAGTGTTGCAATAAAACTCTTATTAAGTACGATTAAATTAAAATGTATCAAGAGGGTTCTGATGATTGGGATTAGCTTAAAGGAATGGTTGAAGCTATTATATGACAATAAATTTAACGTAAAGCTAAGATTTCTACCAAAAATATTCGGTATAACTGTAATCAATATTGTCCTTAGTCCTTTTATCCTTCATGAACGTCTTAGATATAGAAAGAAAATACAGAATACAGAAATAACAAAGGATCCAGTTTTTATTGTGGGACACTGGCGAAGTGGAACTACTCATTTGCATAGATTGTTAGCATTTGATGAGCAATTTGGTTATATTACTCTAACAGAAACAAGTCTTCCTCATTTGTTTTTAACTAGTTCTAAACTGATTCATACAATAATGAAACCTTTAACCCCAAAAAAAAGACCAACTGATAAAGTTGATATGTTTCCCAAAATGCCTCACGAGCATGAATTTGCTTTATTGTTTCTTTCCATGCATTCCCCAATTATGATGTTTGCATTTCCTAATAATCTTAATCATTATAAAAAATATGTTTCTCTAAAAAATGTTTCAAAGAAGCATATTGAAGAATGGAAGAGTTGGTTTGTGTACTTAATAAAGAAACTTACTTTAAAAGAAAAAGGTAAACAGCTCATATTAAAGAATCCAGTAGATACCTTTCGCATAAACCTAATTCTAGAACTCTTTCCTAATGCAAAGTTTATTCATATTTATCGTAATCCCTATGATCTTTTCTTTTCTACATTAAAACTGCACAAACATAATTCCAGAATATATGCTCTGCAAAAACAAGATTATGATGCACGTCAGCTGATATTCGAAACCCATGTAGAGATGTATGAAAAATACTATGAGGATATCAAGTTGATTCCAAAAGGTAATCTAGTAGAAGTGCAATTTGAGCAACTAAGCAAAAATCCTTACTCTGAGTTAGAACGAATCTATACAAGTTTAGGGTTAGAGGGGTATGCTCTTCTGAAGGATCGAGTTAAACCTTATCTTGAATCAGTTGCTGGATATAAACCTAGTCAATATGAGATGTCTATCGCAGATAAGCAAATAATTTATTCTGTCTGGCAAAAGACAATTGATAAGTGGGGTTATGAAAAAGCTCCTAGAATCTAAATTCTAGGAATAAAATAAACAGCTATTAATTTATTTCTTTAGCTTGTTCCTCTTTAACTATTTTTACAAACTCAGGAATAATCTCGAAGATATCACCAACAATTCCAAAATCCGCAACCTCAAAGATTGGAGCTTCTTTATCTTTATTTATTGCAACTATTGTATCTGAAGAAGTCATTCCTACAAGATGTTGTACCGCACCTGAAATTCCTAACGCTATGTATAAGGTAGGAGCAACAGTTTTTCCAGATTGTCCTACTTGTTGTGGATGCGGTAACCAGCCTAAATCAACAAGTGGCCTTGATCCAGATACTGTTCCATTTACGGCTTCAGCTAGTTCTTCTATATATTCTAAATTATCTTTGGAACCTACTCCTCTACCTGCAGAAACCAAAATATTTGCTTCTTCTATATTGATGCTTTCTTCATGAGAAACGATTTCTTCTATGATTTTAGTTCTTATACTCACTTGTTTAAGAATAACTTCAACTTCTTCAAGAACTCCTGTTTTGGATACATCTGCTTCTGGTTTAGGAAACACATTTGGTCTAACTGATGACATTTGAGGTCTGGTATAAGGCGATAGTATTGATGCCATAATGTTCCCACCAAAAGCTGGACGGGTTTGGACTAATTGTCTGGATTCATTTATATCTAAACCAGTACAATCAGCAGTTAAACCTAAAGCTAATCTTCCTGCAATTCTAGGTGCTAAATCTCTACCATTAGGTGTAGCTCCATAAAGAACAATAGATGGCTTTTCAGACGCAATTACGCTTGCAATTACGCTTGTGTATCCATCAGTTGAATAATCTTCTAGTAGTTCATGTTCACAGAGATATACTTTATCCGCTCCATGATGAAAAAGTTCTGGTACTAAATGTCCAACATCATTTCCAGGAAGAACAACTGCTAAGGTCTCACCAAGTTTTTCTGCAAGATCCTTACCTTTCCCAAGTAGTTCAAGAACCACATTTTTAATGACTTTTTTATCTTCTTTTTTCTCCCACTCTCCCCAGATAAAGACGTTTTTGTATAATGCAATTTCTTCTTCTGAAACAGCTTTTCGCTCAATACTTAATGCATTTACAGGACAAGCTCCCACGCAGGTTCCACAAAGTGTACATCCTTCAAGTACTTTAGCTTTTTTTGTTTCTGGTTCCACAATTATTGCTGCAAATGGACATACTCTTTCACATATTTTGCAACCAATACATGTTTCAATATCTACATTCAACATTCATATCACGCTCTCAGAAACTTGTTCTCCCTTAGATAATCAAATAATTTCCTTGCCGCTGCTTTCGGATCACTACCATCTATGATCTGTCCGCCTGACTTGGAAGGGGGTGCAAAGATCTTGTCGACTTGAGTGGGTGATGCACTCAGCCCTACTTTGCTCTCTTCTATATTCAAATCATCAGCTGAGACTACTTTTAGAGGTCTTTTTCTTGCCTCTAAAACATCTTGCATTGAGGGAACCCTTCTGATGTTAGATCCTTTACTCATGGTTACTAAAGCAGGCATTTTTGTTGAAATAATTTGGTATCCTGTTTCTGTCTCTCGTTTTACTTCAACCCTTTTGTCGTTGATTGCTACATCAACACCATAAGTAATCTGAGGTACTCCTAGTTGCTCAGCTGTTTCAGCTGGTACTTGAGCTGTATCTCCATCAATTGCTTGCTTTCCAGCAAGAATCAAATCAAAATTAGGCTCTAAACCCACAATGCCTTCTTTAATAGCAGTTGATGTAGCCCAAACATCTGAACCTGCAAATTTTCTGTCAGATAACAGATAAGCTTTATCAGCACCTAATTCCAAACATCGTAGCAAAGCTATTTTTGCTTGAGGTGGTCCCATGCTTATTGCAGTAACCTCGATTTTTAATTCAGGATTGTCTTTCTTTAATTTAGCAGCTTGATCCAAGGCATACTCACAATATGGATTTAAGATGGAAGCAACGCCTTCTCGAATGAGTGTTCCTGTTTCAGGATCAACAGCAACTTTATCAGCTTCTGGAACTTGTTTAACTAGTATTACTATTTTCAACTTTTAGCACCTCTACCAAAAATATTACCACAATTAAAAACACATTCTGGATCTAGTGAGAACTTAATTTCTCTCATTTGAAGAACTCCTTCTTCCCCATACATGATTTGAAGATATTCGTGTTTGATTTTTCCAATTCCATGCTCTGCAGAAACTGATCCCCCAAACTGAACAGCTTTCTTTGCAAATTTTTTGTAGATTTGCTTTCCTAATTCTAAATCATTAATATCTCGTGGGAGAATATTAACATGAACATGATTATCACCAATATGACCCCACATTACATACTCTAATCCTACTTCTTTGAGAGTATCATAATAGAACTTCATTATCTCTTTCAAGTACTTGTCTTCAACGGACATGTCTGTTCCTAGCTTATGAATCTCAGGATATTCTTTTTTACGCTCAGCAATGATATTGTTTACAATTTCAGGAACTGCATGTCTAAAGTGTTTAATCCGTGCTACTTCCCTGTCTTCGTATGCACTCCAGGTGTTGCTCAAAGAGGAATTACATTCTTCTAACATGATGGAAATTTCACTAAAATATTCATTTAGGGTTTCCTCAGAGTAAGGTAGATCAAAAGAAATTGCTGTTGTTATATCTTCAGCTATTATTGGCATATCCACAAACTTAGGGTCTTCTTTTTGTTTGTTTCTTAATAAGGTGAGAGCATGGTCTTCAAAAAATTCAATAAATTCTGGTTTTATTTTTTCACTTGCTCTAAGTTTAGTTACGAAGTCTAAAGCATCGTTTTCATTTTTGAAAAACGCTACATTGGACATTTGGGGTGTATGATCTTTCAGCCAAACATCAGCTTCAGATATCACACCGAATACTCCTTCTGAACCAATAAAAAGATCAATCAAATCCATATCTTTTTTGGTATATAGTCCTGCAGCATTCTTTGCTCCAGGCATTTTATAAGTTGGTAATTTTAATTCATAGTCTGCTTTAGAGGTTTTTACAATGAATTTTCCATCTTTTGCCTTGTATTTTCCTCTAGGGATGACCAATACTTCTCCTGCACCTATAATTACCCGAATTCTTCTTATCCACTCTCTTGTGGAACCATATTTGAAAGAGCGTGCGCCACTAGCATTTGCTCCAATAGTACCACCAATTGATGCAGTCATTTCAGTAGGATCTACAGGATAATAATGTGTATGTTCTTTTTCAAACTTCTCAACCCAATTCCCTTCTTGAGGAATACTTTGATCAGGTTCAAGTTTTTTCAATTTTACTATGTGATTTATTTCAGCCAAAGAAATCGCTGGTTGCACTCTTAGAAACCATTTCTTAACCTCTTCATCATAACCTAGGCCAATGACCCCATCCATCCTCTCTAAAGAAAGAACAGCTCCACCAAAAGGAACTGCGCTACCGACAATTCCTGTTCGTGCAGCTGATATTGTGATCATAAGCTCCTCCTCCTTCATCTTTTTAATGAGCGAGATTATTTCCTCTTCAGTATTTGGGAAAAATAAGTATTCAGCATGCCCTCCGCTTATCTTGGATTCATCGATTAGATAACTTGGAAAGTCTTCTGAAATAATCATCTCACCTTTAACTGAGCGAATATTTTCAAATGGTATATCTTCAATTTGTTGAGCCACAATAACATTGTTAAACAATAACGCGCTTCTCCTAATGCATTTTTTCACTTAATCGTGCGTGGACGATAAGTGTATAAAAAAGTAATTAATTGTACATTTTTTTAATATAAATGCAATATCCTTAAATGCGTGTTTTTTAGAAGACTTTTCAAGATGACTAGAATAGAAATAATATACGGAACTGATTGGTGTGGGGATTGCAAAAGATCTAAGAAGTTTCTAGATGAGAATAATATTCACTAAAAATAGATTGACATAGATTCAGATACAGACGGAAAAAGAAAAACATTGGAATTAAACAATGGCAGAGCCAGAGTCCTAACAATTGTTTTTGAAGATGGCTCGATTCTTGTTGAACCTTCAAATGATGAACTGAAGGAAAAACTGAAATTATAAAATAGAAAATTCTTTTATCTACTTGGCTGTATCAGCTAATGTTTCTTCCATTTGTTTTTTGGTGTCTGCACTCTCTTCTTTGGAAGAAGTTGTACTTGGAACAGTTTTAGCAGTGATGGGTTCAACCCCAAGCTTTTGCAACGCTTTAGTGTATTCATCAGTGAGAAAGAAATTTTTCAAAATGACCCAGTTTGTAAGAATGATAACAGGGAGTTTATCAATGCCAGATGCACAATGATGATTACTATTAGTAAGACTCTCTTTTTTATCAATAGTTCCACACTTTAGACAAATTCGCAATCGGGAAGAACGATCATGGAGCTTTGAGATAGTTTCACTATATAATTCTAAACCAGAACTTAAGGGAGCATCAGCTAGATCTTGAGCATATCTACGGGCTCTGGATTTGATTTGTGTTTTTTCAGCATCTTTAATTACAGGCAAGATTTTACCTCTTAATGTTTTTCTATGTTACATTTATGCAGTAATGTATATATATGTATATCTCAAGGTAAAAATTTCCTAAAGTTATTTTATTACTGCAGAAAAAACAACTTAAACGGAAATATTTACCTCTATTTATGACATACATTATAGGGTATAGAATGGTGTTTAAACATTAAAATCCCCCATAAAGTTATTTTGTCGTTTCTTAGCAATATTATTTTATTGCTGTACAATGCGGCAATATATTACTGCATAACGACACTTAAATAAGTTGCTGCATAATGCAGTAATAATGACAAAAATACTGAGGCATGAAAAATGAATACAAACGAAATAAAAAAACTGCTGGATCCCGAGGTTCGAAGACTTTACGAGGATCTCAATAAACTCATGAAAACTCTATCTAACAGATATTCAGACAAGAAATTGGATATCTATGAGCAATACTTGACTGCAACTATTAGCTTCTACTCTAACCTGAACCTAAGGAGATTTGCAAACATTTGAGGTGTAAAGAAATGTATGGACAAGAAGTAAGTTTAATGTTGGATCGAAAGATTAAGGCACTCCGCAAGGAGTTGAATAAGCTCAAAAGAGCTCGTCGCACTAGAAGAGCAAAAGCTCGTTCTAGATTTCCAATCAGGCAATACCTGATTTACGGGTAAGCTTGAGTCTTACCATTTTCAAATAGAGGTGAAATGAATGGCATCCAAAGTTCAAGTAGAAACAGTGCGCCAAATAGTAATTGACAATATGAAAGTTTTGTATGATTTTGAATTCATTGATGAGGAGCTTTATTATTCGTTCATCAAGCAACTTGTGGAAGGGTTATCTGATCGCGATAACAAAAAATCCCGACCTGATAAAGAGATTTCCAAGGAAAGCATAGAGAACAAAGTGAGAAAGGCTAAGGACAAAGCACTTGCTCAAAAATTACTCCTGTTTGGGTCGCTTTACTATTAATTAGTGAAGGTGGATACACTGTTTAAACAACTCTCTCTCTGAACGATCAAATTCGAGCCCATGAAGGGCTCATTAATTTTTTGCAATTACTTGAAAAAGATTCAGGAGAAAAAGAAAAATTCTAGGAGGTGAAAAAGAATGAAAAGATCTGCTAAAGAATTATTAGCTCGACTAAATTTTACTAGTCCTGAAATTAACCTAACTAGAATATTATTAGTAGTTCTACCAATGATCGTAGCTTTGATCGTATCTCTAGCAAGTATAAATTTAACTTACAATAATGTTGTAGCTGCAACTGAAAATTACTCTGATTATGTGGTAATTGCTACAGTTGATAATGCAGCAATTGAAGTATTCAGAACTAATGAGGTTGATGATGCAGATGTATATGTGGTTAGAGCAGCTTTAGGTAACACAGCTGTTGTTGATTTAGTTAGATTAGATGCAGTTGATGATGTGGCTGAGGAATTAACTAGAATATCAATAACTGATGGTGTAGAATATGTTTTAGTTAGAGTTGCTAAAACAAATGCTGACATATATGTAGTTAGATAATTGTAACGGGGAAGAAAATGTTCAAAACCATTTTCTTCTTTCGAATTTTTTTACAAAAATTAAATTAAAAAAAATCAAGCTGATTGTTTCTTGCTGAAACATTCATTAGTCAGATTTCATCACCAGGATGGGATCGGGAAGACCAGACTGAACAGCTATCCCCCTTGCTAGCCAGTAAGTTTGGTCCTTCTAATCCTAAAACTATGAGGAGAAATCTGCATAAAAAAACCGAGGTGGAATAAATGGCCAAAAACGTGAATAACACTAAAAGAAAAATGTGGATAGAAAAAACAAGAACAAACGCAGGAACACTCTTGGGGTATACAATACTCATAGTGTTTTCAGTTGCTTTGTTTGTAGTAGCATTTCTATCTCTAGCAAACTTATCTTAAACTCTCTTTTTTTTTAATTTAAAACATAAACCAAGATTAGGAAATTTGTGCCATAGGGCCAAACTTTATAATGATGTAGGACTTAATAATACATGAGGGATGCACAATGGCTGATATGTCTAACGCAAAAAAGAAAGTAATTCGCTCCCGAGCAAGACGCTTTGCTCTTGATCTATGGGATGCTCCGCTTGATCAAGGCTTACATTTGTATCAAGAAGCAATGAATGATTTATACAAAAAATCTTCTCGTTTGAGAATATGTTTGAAATGTGGAACTATTGATACAATACAAGATTTAACTGAAGATACTCATAAATGTGCATTAGATTTTAATAGATTTCCTGTTTTAGTAACCACTAGTTGGCTTGAAATGGCAGATTTCTTCTTAACAGATAAGTATGTCAAAGCACTTCAGAAGATCGGTGTAGAACCAGACATCGCGAGGGATGTTGAAGCAGTTACAGTTACTACTTATCCTGAAGTTTCAGAGATTGTCTCCTCTTCCACCTCTAAGGCTAAATCTAAAGCTGATTCCACTGATCGAATCAGGTAGTTTTATGATCTCTTTTTTTGTTCTGCTAATCAAAATAGTTGTCCAAAAGACTACATCTTTTTAACACAATAGGTAATTTTTGCCGCAAAGCTGAAATACTTCATATCTACTATTTAGCCCTTTAAATCTGTGAATTACGTGTGTGTGCATCCTTGCACATATGTTTATGATGTCGCATTAAGTCCGACATTCACATTTCTCTTTGTGACAACAATTTCCCACTCAAACTCCTTTATATAGGATGTCGCAGCAAGTCCTACATGTGAAAGAAATCACAAGGTGAAAAAAATGAAGTATGATGAAGTTTCAAACTTGTTGGACCAAAAGGTTAAGGCACTCCAAAAGGAGTTAAAGCAGTTCAAGAGAGCTCGTCGCGCCCTAAGATCAAAATCTCGTTTAGGTTTAGCTTTTCAGCAATACCCTCTTCCAGGGTAAGCTGAAGCTCTCCCTTTTTCTATAACTGATTTGGAGGTGAAAAGGAATGAATTACAGACGACCTGTGTGGTTTTATAAACTCAAAATTTCAAGACCAATAGTATATCTATATAGATTTCTCAGATTCGCTCTACCAGTATTTCTATACGCTCTTGGTGTAGTTTTTGGAGGAGCTCTAGTAGCAGTAAGATATATATAAGATTTAGAGGAGTGAATGAATCACTTTTCTTCTTCTTCTTGCACTTACAATAATATCTTGATCAACATTTAATCTGGTTGATCTCTAACACGCTGATTGTTTCTTGCTGAAACACTCACTACAACAGACCCTTTGTCTACTACGGATCAGGATCTGAGCTGGATGAATATTCGTGTGCTGTAAGTTTTCATCTGGCTCTCCTGATACCTATTCAAGATCAGTAAATAACCATCTTCCTCTGGTGGAGTATTAAGGAGCTGATTACAAAAGAGGTGAAATAAAAATGATTTCAAATATTAGTCAGATAAGAAGAAAAGCTATACTGGAAAAAGCAATTTACTATGTTGGCCTGTTTCTAGCTTATGCTATCCCTATATGTGTCTTAATCGTAATTGGATTGCTCTCCTTATCTGCTGTATCTCAGTCATTTTAAGAATCATGTTGTATATTAGTCCTTATTTCATTTTTTTTTATGTTTTTTGAATTTTAATACTGTCTTAAGAAAAAGAGAAGGAAAAGACATTAATCTTTTATTAATGTAAATCTACTACCAATTCAAGTGATTAATCTTGATAAATTCCATACTTCTCTACATAGGATCAGGTTTGATAATTGTTTGGGGTATCGCCCACATCTTTCCAACTAAATCAATAGTTAAAGGATTTGGTGAAATATCTAAAGATAATAAGCATATTATTAAAATGGAATGGATAGCTGAAGGAATAACTCTCATCTTTATTGGAACACTTGTAGTCTTTGTAACTATTTTCGGAAATATAACTACACTTATCCCTCAGATTGTTTTCTGGTTTTCTTCTGCAATGCTTGTAATAATGGCTATTCTTTCATCCTTTACAGGTGCAAGAGTTCCAGTAATTCCTATGAAGTTGTGTCCCGTAATTAAAACACTTGTAGCAATTTTGTTCCTCATAGGTAGTTTGCTTCAAGTCTAGTTGTAATATATTTCAATTTTTTTCAGCTTAGAGTTGTAGAGATATCTTAATATGTCGGTATGGATTCAATCATATTGGCAAGGGGTGTAGTATGCCAAAAATATCTAATGCTGAAAAATCATTTATAAAATCAATTGCAAGACGCTATGCAATGGGATTATGGGTATCTCCCTTCAATGAAGGGCTATTAGTTTATTCAGAAACTTTTGAAGCACTGTATATTAGATCTGCCAGGTGGAAATTCTGTCTTAAGTGTGGGATTATTGAACCCACCGAGTTGATGATTGATGATGGAGAGCTTGGTAGTGATAAGTATTCAGAAGAGAAGAAATCTGAATTAAAAGAGAGAATCCATGAATGTACTTTAGGTGCGAATCGTTTTCCTGTTTTAATTACTACATCATGGTATAAACTGCGGGACTTCTTTATGTCAAAGAAGCATATACGAGCTCTAGAAAATGCTGGAGTAACAGACAAACCAGGTCAGATACCAATTATACGAGAAATATTCGCAGTTGCAGAAGAAAACAAATTGCCTGAAGCAATAAAAATTGGGGAGACATCCTAAATCTAAAGGAATATTCTCACACTTTATTTAATTAGAGACACTGGTTGTCTTTTTTTCTACATTTTGAACCCCCATTGCTTTAAGGAGTTTCTTATAATTACCTTTAATGAAGAGATCTCTTAGTTTCATCCAAGAAGTTGGTATTAGTGACTGGATTTTGTGACAAGATACTTGGGGGTAGTTTTGATCCTTATGGATAAAATCCTTAGGTAAATCTATATTACCACAAATCAAACAATATCTCCATCTAGCTGATCTACTATAGAGAGACTTGAAAACTTCATAGAAGATATAAGAACCTTTTTTGAATGAAAGGGTTGCAATTAAACAACTGAAATCCTCTGCCAATATTCTGATCTCTTGTTTTTCTTTATTTGGTATATCTGGCATTCTTCATTCAACTTTTTGTACTTGGAATACTGTACAAATTATAAGTATTATGTAGTGACCTCTTTCTTTCTCCTAAATTTCTCCATTCTGGTAAATTTCATTATTAGAAGGTTTAGCTCTTAAAGTTGCAATAACAAAGTCTTTTAAAGCTAGAAAAATTAAGTAGCTTAGAGTTGAGGAAGATAAGAAAATAGAACACCTATCTTTTTCAGCAATTAAAACTATGAAAAAATTTGAAGCGAAAACATTCGTCACAATGATACCTAGTTTGATTAAAAAGATACACGAATGATACTAATGAAATTTAAAGATTACAAGATTAATGACCAAATAAAACAAGCTTTACAAGAAATGGGAATTCATACCCCAACAGAAATTCAAGAAAAAGCTATCCCTGAGATTCTTAAGGGAGAAAAAACACATATTTTATCGCAAGCTAAAACAGGTACAGGAAAGACATTAGCTTTCGCTATACCAATTACCGAAGAACTCGACCCCACACTAAGAAAAATTCAAGCAGTTATTCTAGTTCCTACTAGAGAATTATGTAAACAAGTTTATACAGTAATATCCAAACTGAATAGACATAGAAGATTAAAAGCTGTTGAGGTTTATGGAGGAGTATCCATAAATAGACAAATAGAAAATATCCGCTCAGGAGCTCAAATTGTTGTAGCTACACCTGGAAGACTGATAGATTTATTCAACAGAAAAGCAATTTCTTTCAAAGAAGTAAAATATGTAGTACTTGACGAGGCTGATCGTATGCTCGATATGGGCTTCCTTCCTGATGTTAATTACATTTTATTTGAAGCTATGAAAGACATCTACCCTAGATTTCTTCTGTTTTCAGCTACTATGCTACCAGAAGTAAAAGACATAATGCTTGATTATAGTTTAGAAGAGAACATTGTTGAGATTGATGTTAGTAGAGATGATCTAACTGTAGGTTCTTGCAAGCAATATTACTATGAAGTACCGGATCCTAAGAAAAAATACAACTCCTTTGTTAATATTCTATTAAGAGAAAAGCCAAAATCAAGTATTGTTTTTGTTAATACCAAAAGATGGGGTACAAACCTAGAGCAGAAACTGCGTAATGATAAAAGAATCCATATGAGAATAGGTTCACTTCAAGGAGATATGTCACAAAGACAAAGAGAAATTTCTATGCGAGAGTTTAGAAAAGGTAAAATCAGTTGTCTTATTGCGACAGATGTTGCAGCAAGAGGATTAGACATACCTCATGTTTCTCATATCTTCAATTATGATCTACCTATTGGAAATCCCGAAAATTATATTCATAGAATAGGAAGAACTTCAAGGATGGAAAGAGCTGGTGTCGCAATCTCTCTAATAGATCACGAAGAAAGAAATATGATTAGACGTATTGAGATGTTCATGAAGAAAGATATCAGAAGATATTACTTGTACAAACAAGAAAGAGAACAAGATCGTGAAAGACATGGTCGATATCCTAAGACTAAATCTTTACCAGATCAGAAACCTTCACCAAGTCAGAAACCAGAAGATTTCGAAGACGAAGACTATCCTGAAACATTCGCAGATACATCAATTTATGGATGATCTTCTTTTTCTTTCTATATTGATAAAATTTCTTCAGTTAGTAAACTTGCTTTGCTCATCTTCTAGTTCTTCAAAATTAAGACGAAAATGAGTCGAAGCCAAAAACCTTTCAGGATTCTTTATGAAGAGATCTAAACAAGGTGTATCGCAAAAATACAATTTCTTACCTTTATGGATCGTTGTGACCTCTTTTGATGGTAGATCTCCTCCACAACATGTTTTTAGTAATTTAGTCTGTTCACTCATCTTGATAATTCCCCCAGTCACAAATTATGAGTGTTGTGGATTAACAAAATTACCTTTTTTGGTGAATAACTACATTAAAAAGAAAAAACGAACTAAGTCTCTTTATGAAAGTGCTTAGTTTTCATTTTAGAAGTAATATGTCATTTGATGAGATAATGAAATTAGCTGAGTCTAGGGAAAGTCAATACAAGGATGTAACAGGATTAACACAGATTGTCTATATGAAAGATGAACGAATAAATCAATATGGAAGCATTATGTTCTTTGATAGTGAGAGCAATCTGAATAATTTTCGAACCTCCGAATTAGCAAAAAGCATTAAGGAAGTTTATGATTTAGTAGGATTACCAGAAATTAGAATCTTTGATGTTATTAAACAATTAACTCCCTAGAGGATGTACATCAAACAGTATAGCTATATTTCGTTTCTTATTGCCCTATTGGTTTTTTTCTTCTATTTCATTGCTTCAAAAACCCATTCAGGAACATTTGGTTTTATTACTGATGCAATTGGAGACTCATACTTTGAAGAACCTAATCTCTTTTTCAATTCAGCTTTAGCCTTATCAATAAGTTCAGTATTTTCCATAAACTCCAATGCTGTTAAAGCCATCACTTTTGCTGCTGCTATCATTCCTTTGTGGCTTATACTAGTTGTACATTGAGTTACCTCTTGCCAAGAATGACCAGGAGTGCCTAAAATCACACATGGTGTTCCTATTTGCGAAGTAGGTACTACCCAGCTTACATCCCCTACATCAGTTGATCCAGGAAAAGTAAACTCTGGTAATACATTTGGGAGGATATCATCAAAGATGATTTTATTTTTGATTTTTTCAATCATATCTTCTCCCAGTTCTTTTCTAAATGCTCTAAATCTGTTTAGTTCAGGCAGTTCTCCTTTATTGAAGGTTTGTCGAAGTTTCTTACCGAATTCTATTTCTTCTTCTGTATATTGGGGGGCTCCCACTTCTTTGAATTTCTCAAATAGCACATCACCTACAACATCATTTGGTATAAGATTAGATGCAGCTTTATCGAAGATTATCTCAACTTCAGTTTCTGTCATTAATGCTGCTCCTTTAGCTATTTTTTTCACCCTTTCGTAAATTTCTTTTGTTTGTGAAGAAGTCGGAGCACGAATTAAATACAATACTTCGGCATCTGCTTGGACTACATTAGGCGCATTTCCTCCTGTATTTGTGATAGCGTAATGCAATCTAGCCTGAGTTATAATATGCTCTCGTAAGTAGTTCGCACCTATATTCATGAGTTCAACAGCATCCAGAGCCGATCGACCCATATGAGGTGCTGCTGCTGCTGCATGAGCACTTATCCCCTTAAAACGAAAATATACTTGAATATTAGATAAACTAGATAAATTGAATATGAAGTTTGTACTAAAGGGATGCCAACATAGAGCAATATCAACATCATCGAATAATCCTTCTCTAACCATGTAAGTTTTGCCTGAGCCACCTTCTTCTCCGGGGCACCCATAATATTGAATGATACCTGGAATTTTATGAGATTCAAGATAGTTTTTTACAGCAATCGCAGCTGCTAAACTACCGGCACCCAGTAGGTTATGACTACATCCATGACCACTAGCTCCTTCTTCCACAGGAGTTTTTTCAAATACTCCTGCTTTTTGACTTAAACCTGATAATGCATCATATTCACCTAAAACAGCTATAATGAGTCCTTCATTTCCATAAGAAGCAACAAAAGCTGTGGGCATATCTGCTACACCTTTAGTAACTTCAAAACCTTCTTCTTCCAAAACCTCAATTTGTAGCTTAGCAGATTTGACTTCTTCAAAGCGAATTTCCGCAAAATCCCAGATTTTATCAGAAATATCTATAAATCTTTGTTGATTTGCATCAAGCCAGTGAATTATGTTGGTGGAATTTGTCATTGTAAATACCCTATGAAGAAAAATCTATTGATTTAGTTTTAATCTTTTTCATGAACACATCCATTAAGATTCTTGAATTTTACATAAAACTCTTAAGAAGTAAAGTTCTATTATAAGCAATTTGAGATTATAAAGTGAGTACATGAAAGGAGTATTTTCTACTGAGTTAAAAGAAATAGAACAATTATTTGTTACCAGTAAATTTCAAGAAGCTTTGAAACGATTGGATAATCTTCTGAAAAGAAATGAACTTCTTGAAGAAGAAATCATTCAAGCAAAAATCCTCAAAACAAGGATATTTCTTGATATTCAACCCTTCTCTGAGGCATTAGAAAATGCTAAACAAGCATATGATGAAAGTGTAAAACTTGGGAATAAGTTTCTAATTTTTGATTCAGCTAGACATTATGCTCGTACTCTAAATATTCTAGGTTTCTTAAATTCAGCTCTTGAGAAGGTTCACCAAGCGAAAAAGGTTTTTGAAGATTCAGAAATACAAGAAACTAAAGAATATCTGAAACAAAAAGCTATTGTATTACAATTCAGACTTGGAGAAGATGTAGAAACCTATTTAGAGCGCCTAAAGCAATCTTTATCTATTTTAGATCAAATCGGAGATGATTATGAAAAAGCTTGTTTACTTTTTACTATTTCTAGTACATACTGGAAGACTGCCAAATATGCACAGGCTGGTAAATACTATGATGAAGGTTTGAAGCTTTTCACCAAAATTGGTAATATTGTAGGACAGGCAGCATGTACTACTAATATTGCTGCAATTTATTTGCAAAAAGGGGAATTGAATACAGCTTTGGGATATTCTTTGAAAGCTTTATCCATTGCTGAGGAAATTGATGCCCCCTATATGCTAGGAGCTATTTATGCTGATCTGGGATTCTTTTATTGGCAGAAAGGGGATTTAGCTGCTTCTCTCCAGTATTATAATAAGAGTATAGAGCAAATAAAAAGAGGAAAACATCTTGGACATATACATTATCCTGCTGTTAATTTTAGATTAATTTTAGTGTATCTAGAACTAGGTAAGATAGAAGAAGCAAAACAGATATTAGAAAAAATAGAAATAGTAGCAACATTGAGAAGTCTTCAAGATGAAAGCGAAGAAAGATATTCCTTTATGAGTATCTACAAATTAGCTCAATCTATTATTCTAAAGACTGATTCATTAGAAGAAAATCAAGGTGAAATAGAACTAATGTTGAAAGATGTAGTTCAAGAGAAGTTCTTCTATATTGAAATGAACAGTTTGGCTTTGTTTCACCTGTGTGATTTTTATTTAAAAAGATTGAAAGAAACTAATGATTTAACTCTATTTGAATCTCTTAGGGCGACTCTAGACCAATTAGATAAATTAGCTGAAACTCAGAAATCATCAATCCTACTCGCTGAAACCTATATGCTCAAATCCCACTTATCGCTAATAGAACTTAAAATTGAAGAAGCAAAAATAATGCTAGAAAAAGCTCAAAATTTTGCAGATGTTTCTCATGAAAATGAAGATCCAAATATTTTCTTGATTATGGACAAAACTGGTCATGTTGTCTTTTCTGATAATTTCAAAGTTATTGCTCTAGAAAATGATTTAGTTGAGGGGATTATAACTACAATACATGACTTTCTAGAAGAAAAAAAACCTGATAAAAACACTTCTCATCGTCTTCAATTTAGGAATTTTGGTATTGCTCTTTATCAAAGTGAAGATATGCTACTTAGTTATGTTTTTGTTGGTAAATCTTATTCTGCTGTACAGAAAATAAAGAAGCTTATCACTGATTTTAGCACATTTTCAGAAATCTGGGGAGATTTAAGCACAAAAATAAACTCCAATCAAGAACTGAGTTTGTCTGACAGAACAAGATTATCTGATTATTTAGAATCAATCTTTGTCTAATTTTTCAATAACTCTGAGCTTTGTTTTAAAACCGTATCAAACTTTTTTTCCAGTATCTCTCTCTGCTCAGGTGTAGATTCTGAAAGAAGACTAACAAAAAATTTCTTTGCTTGCTTAATCATCTCTTTGGTTACCTCTATTCTATCTCTTAGAGGTCTATTATTTAACTCAGCTATAGTAATTCTACGCATCCTCTGCCAATTACTCATGACTTTCCATGTGAATCCCTTAATAGCTGCTTCAGGTATTGGCACCAGTTCATTCATGATTTTTGTTATGGAGTCAACCATGTCTTGTTGAGCAGGATCTAGATGAAGCTTCTTGTATTCTTCCTCAGCTTTATCTATCTCTTCTTGATCAAATTTCAACTCCACAGTTTCAGCAGTCATTATGTTCACCATGTCATTTTGAGTTATCCCTAAGTAGAGATTTCACTATAAGTAATCTACAGAGAGTTGAAATGTATTTATATCTTGTTTTAGTCGTAAAAAAAATATGTCAGATAAATGTATTTGAAAGAAAATCTTACTTCATTGCATATTCAAGGGCAGCCATTGTATGAAGGGTGGTTGTGTCAAATACAGGTATAGGACTGTCTTCCTGCTTAATTAATAAGGGGATTTCAGTACATCCTAGGATAACTCCTTCAGCTCCTTCTTGCTGTAATCTTTCAATTACTTCTAGATATCCTCTTTTAGATTCAGACTTTATTATATTAAACGTCAGTTCGTTGAAAATGATTTCATTAATTAATTCTTGATCTTCTTGGTTAGGTACAATAATTTCTTGATTATATCTTTGGAATGCTTTTTGAAAGAAATCTGATTGCATTGTGAAAATTGTCCCCAATAGACCTACTTTCTTAAGACCTTGTTTTTTAGCAGCTTCTGCAGTTACATCCAATATACTAATCATCGGGGTTTTGATTTTCTTTTGTAATCTATCAAAAACTTTGTGAATGGTGTTGGTTGCAATGATAATAACTTCTGCTCCTGCTTGTTCTAGATTTTTAGCAGATTGGAAAATGATATTAAAAACTCCGTCCCAATCGTCATTTTTCATTAAATTAACAACTTCTTCTAAATCTAAACTATCGATTATGAGTAGAGGTGAAGACGCTCCCCCTTTTCGCTTGTTATATTCTTTAATTAATATCATATAGTACTCTATTGTAGATTCAGCACTCAATCCGCCTATTATACCTATTTTCTTCATTAAAGTTATTTTATTTCTCCAATTTTTTAACTTTCGTATCTTATTGCTTAGAATTCTGGGAAAAGTATATATCCTCTCTCACGCTAATGGTATACTACTTTTTACAATTTTAAAAGGTTAAAAATAAAAAAAAGGTCGAAAAATATGGCAAAAAGTTCAATTACAATAACAGCCGTTTTCCTTGCTCTAGCAATTGGTGGTGGTGCTTTTTTTGTGGGCTATCTCATGGGAAACAACTGGATGATTAACACAGACCCAACTCAATTAACACCAACAATTGATGGTATCATTGAGAAAAGAGAATGGTTACGTAGTAGTTATTACAATATCCCATTTTATTTAGACGTAGACAATGAAATTGATCCGGTCGTAGACAAAGCAAATGTAGATGGATGGAATTACCTTTCGGTAGCGGAAGATGATGATTTCTACTATATTGCATTAGACTTGTGTTCTGATCGAACGGATAATCAAGACGGTGAATGGCTCGCCTTTCACTTAGCAAATCGTTTACCTGATACGTGGGGATCGAAACTCGCTTTCTTTGCATTAGAAGATTATGGATATGAATATTTATACTATAATGTAAGTGGTGATAATGTGTTCGATTTTGGTTTAAATCCAATTCCTAGCACACGTGCTTACCCTGATATCCCGATTGTACCAGAAACTGATACATTAGAAGTACTTAGAGGAAATACAACTGGAGATTTTTATGACTTCTGGACAGAATATGATAACAAGAACTACACTGGAACTTCGAATTATTATGAGACAGATGGTGCTTGGTTAGCAGGAGACTTCTTAGATATCCAATTTGGTGTCAATATTACCGAAAAGATCCCAGATGAAATAGTTGGATTATTCATGGCAAGTATAACTGATATGGATTTAGAATATAGATTAAAATCTAATTTGACCTCAAATCCTATAGGACACTATGGAGTACCTAATGAGTTTTATTGCTCTGTTGCAGAACACGGTGGAATGCCAATAAATATGAGTGATAGTTTTACATTTCTATCAGATGTTAATGAGATATCTTTTGCTGCAGATACAATAGTAAGTGGTTCAGTAGACATCAATCATAATAATATCAATGCTTCAAATGGAATGTTCTATTTCACAATTCACTGCTGGAATGATCCAGATGTAGTTCCAACTGCCTATGAGCTCCAAATCGATAAACTTTCACTCAAAATCACAGGGGGTGACATAGCGTCAATAGTTGGTAACACTGTCGCTTCTGGAAACTATGATATTGCATATACTTATGGTTCTAGTGAAAATTGTGCAGAAGATCATAGAATTTTTGAGTTCAAAATTGCGAAATCTGAATTCCCACCACTAGATGATGAGTTTCTATATCTAAATGTAGCTGGTTATGGAACTATGGCTATAGTAGGGACAAATTATTGGATGTATCCTCTATATGGCTATCCACTTCCTCCTGTTTACTGGTCTATTTCTGATTCTCATGCATTTCTAGCTTTAGATATGAGCATAACATAACGTTATGTTACTTTTTCTTTTTTTTCTTATTTTCACTAACTTTACTTTTCTGAAGTATCAATCTTTGGTTGTTTAAATGAGAACCTATTCAAAAAGGGAAGCATACGAAATGTTGAGCAAAAATGAAACACAAAGCAATCAAAATAACAATCGGATTAGCGTTTCTAGCTTTACTTATAGTTACTCAAGTAAATGCTGATGATCAAGACTTCTTATGGATAGAAGATAACAACCAAGTGACATTTTCTTATTATGATATGCACTTTATCGCCAAAGCTGGAGGACAAGTTCCTAAATTCCAATTTATGACAGATGCAGGATTTGAATATAATGTTATGTTCCATTCACTTACTGAATATCTAGATTATAATGAAGATGGAGTATTCCAGTTTAATGAAACAGGTTTATGGAAGGAAGAAGCTCCACCAGGTCCAGTATTCTCAAACACACTACCATTATCAAGTGTAAGATTCATTTTCAATGGTTTTGATGTAGAATATACTGAAGGAACTGAAGAACTATCTGCTGTTCATTTCAACTATACTTCTGAAACAATCAATGCACCTAATTATGGTGATTTTGAAATTACCATAGTTGTTCATCTATACCTCAATGATCAAGTAGTTGATGGATATGAATTGATTGGTGGCCAAGAAATGAAATTTGACGTCATTATGAACAACTGGCCATGGCAAAGAGAAGACTCTAACCTTGCTATGAGATTCGATATCATACCAATGAACACAGCATACAATTACAGACTCAACGATACAAATGGTAATCCAGTAAACACAAAAGAAAACACAACTGGTTATGAATACAAAGTTCTTAATCATGGTGATGCAGTGAAAGAACAAATTTCTATAGGTGATGAACAATACCAAGCATTCTTTGCTTATGCAAATCAAGCTCAATACTTGATTAACAACTCCTATGAATACAAGACTGTAAATTGTTCAGTTTCCTCACTAGGCGATGGTTCTGTCCAAACTTACTTGAGCTTTGAACACTTTGATGATGAAGTTACATATGATCCTTCAGTTGGGACATTAGAAGATCCTGTAATTGATAAAGCAGGTTTTGGTGTAATCGAAATCGTGACAATCTCTTCAGTATCGGTTTTAGCAATAACATTGTTAAGTAGAAAAATTGGGAAGAAGTAATTCTTCTATTTTTTTAAAATAATTTCAGAATAAACTGGGTTAATTTGCTTTCTTTTTATTTTATTTTTTGAAAAACAAACATTCTCTTTTTTTCCTCTATGAACTTGAACTTATTATTCTGTGTTATGATGTCTACCAGACCATCCTTAAATTTTACTGACTTCTGTATAGAAATTAACCCTTCATCCTTCAGGATTCTATGCATCTCTAATACAACTCTATCAATGATACTATGTAATGAGTGAATAACACCGAAGAAGAAAGCTATATCTATGATGGAATCCTTTAAAGTTGTTTCAGTTACATCAACAATCATAGTTTTAACATTCTTAACACCAGCTTTTGCGATTTTTTTCTCAACCTTTCTAATAGCAAAAGGATTGATATCTATAGCATAAATGAACCCTTTATCTCCAACAATTTCTGCAGATGGTAATGTGAAAAATCCTGGACCACAGCCTACTTCAAGAACATGATCTCCTTCTTTTAAACCTGCAGGCAACAGGAGTTTTTCCGCATTCATAAAAAGACTATACATTGTATCGTGTATAAAGGAAATAAACCAAAATTCTACTCTATCATGAAGTGACAATTTTACCAAATAACATCAATTGAATATAGTTTCTTAAATTTACTCCAATGGATTCAAAAAGAGGTTTTTTCAGATAAAAGAAAACTTATATGTAACCGTTTCTAGTACACCCTCAACAGGAGTGATTCTCTTGCCAGATATACTTGCTTCAGAAAAATCTGAAATTCGGGAAATAGCGAAAAAATATGCTCAAGAGCTTTGGACTATCCCTTTCGATAAAGGTATTGTAGCATATGTTAAAACAAACAACGAATTGTTTATTCATCCCGCAAGATGGCGTTATTGTTTTAAATGTGGTTTGATTCTCAAAACTACTTTAGGTAGAGACACAAAAACTAGGGATGAAACAATTAATCATTCTTGCATTTTGGAATTTGAAGATGTTCCTTTATTAGTGAAAACCTCATGGTTTCAACTACGAAAATTCTTCTTAATCCAAAAGCAACACAATAAGATTCTAAAAGAGATCGGATTATCTGAGCTACCTAAACCTAAAGTTATTGTTAAGCAAGTTAAAGCCGATACGATCAAAACAGAAGTTTCTGAAGTAATATCCGAAGAATCTAAATAATTTTGTATTAGAAAAGAGAAACTTCGATTTAGAAACTAGGGTTCAATTATCATCCCTTATTAGACAGTATATTGTATAGTTCTTTGGAAAATTGTCTTGATGATTTTAGTAAATCTAGAGTATTAATAAAGAATGAAAAAAACTGTAATGTGGGATCTAATATCTCTCAGATTATAGAAAAACGCTTTCAACATATTCTGATAACAGTTTCCTTTCTGAGAATGTTAACTCATTACTCTCCTGTAATCTATCAAAAAACACATTCCATTCACTTGTAAAAGTGCGAAATTCCTGGATTAGGGATTTGAGTTTGTGTAACGCATAATAGGATTTTCCTATAAAAGTATAAACTATAAATAGATCTTCTTGAACATTGATTGCAATTGTATAATTTTTATATTTCATTCTCTTGATTGTTTCAGGAGTCAATGATATACTTGTCTTGAATCTGGCAATTGATGATAATATCTCTTTGAGTAATTCACCTTCCAGAGATACTTCATTGAATATCTCAGAAAACAGAATAGCCCCTTCCTTATTCAGTAGTAAGAAAAATGCTGGTGCTTCTTTTTCATCAACAATGCTTTCATGTATAATATAGTCTCTCATCATTCTGTTTAGATAATTTTCAATATGAGTAAATTCAAACCTTTCTTCTAAGCTTGGTAAATACGTTGACATATCTTCCCAAGTACTCAATTGATCTAAGAGAATATCAAATTCATTTGAAACAACCTTTGCAAGTTTAATAAGTCCTTTTTCCTCTGCAATAGATTGTGCTTTTCCTAATAGCGATTGGCTTTTTTCAATGTCTAAATCAATTAGTTCTAGCTTTGATTGCAACAAGAGAGATTGAACAAGCAGAATGACAGATTTTTGCTCTCTAGCCATTTCTGCTAACTCTTGTATCCTATTTTTTAGTTTCTCAAATGCATCCAAATCATTTGAAGTTTGTATTTTCTTTAGATATACATCACATAAATGAAAGATTACTAAACCATTTAACTCAAGATAAACAAGTTCTTCATCAGCAACTTCCTCGAGTAGAAGTGTAGCTTCATTCCAACAATCATCATCTGTTTTTGTTTTAAGAAAAACAGCTTTTGCAAGATGGTAGAATAGTTTGAAAACAGGAGTATCTTTCATTAGGAATAAGAGCTCAATCTGTTCAATATTCTTGAGTGCTTCATCATACTGTTCCATTTCAATAAGAACTAAATTCATTCGGAATAGAGTCCATGGTAAATGACGTGTACTTACAACTTTAGCTTCTTTAAAAGTGGAAACAGATTTCTTATAATAATCAAGTGAGGATTTAAGATCTCTTTTTAACCAATATAAATAACCTAGATCCAAATACAAGCAGGCTATAAAATATAAGTCATCACCTTCTTCAATTAGCGTTTTTGTTTGTAGGAAATAATCCAGGGCTAGTTCTAATTCCCCTTTATGCAAATAGTTAACAGCTAAAGCAAACATAGTACCGGTGATTCCCCAGTAGTAATCTATTTCTTCAGCAAGATCTAATGCTTGTTGATTTAGTTTAAGAGATTTTGTGATTCCTCCAGACCAAAGATAAGTACAAGCTTGCGTATGGTATGCATCAACTAATATTCTATCAAATCCAAATTTCTTAGAGATTTCAATACTTTCTTCAAGATTTTCTATAGTTTGTTCAAAACTATCACTTTTCATAGTTAGAAATATAGCTCTTCTGAGAAAATAATTCGATGACTCCTTATCTTCAATTGATTCAAGTATTTGACCAGCAAGTTTAACTTTCTCCTTTCTTAATTCATATTCTCCAGTAACAAAGTAAATGTAAGGAGAATATACGAGTGAATCAAACATTAGGAGTTTATTATTTAGTTTTTGGCTTTCCTCAAAGGCTTTTTCACCAAGCTTTATAGCTTCAGCATACTTAGCTAATTCAGAATATACCCGATATCTAAAAATAGTACATTTTGTCTTCTCCTCTGCAGAAATTGCTTCCTGAGATGATATTGAATCAATATGCTCTAAAGCCACGTTATACTTTCCTTTATCTATGAGTGATTCTATATCTTCTAACTCTTTAACGAAAATTCCTTTCATCTTGCTCAATCAACTATTTAATCACAATGTTAACTCACCAGATTTTATAATACTTTCTGATAATTTGAGATAATTTATCTTACTAGATAATTAGATCTGAGTAATACGGAAGATTTATTATATGTGTCAAATTCTAGTACACGTAGGAGTAGGATTTTCATTGCCAGATATAACTGATGCTGAAAAATCACAGATTAGAGAGATAGCAAAACAATATGCTGTCTCTATTTGGAGGATACCTTTTAACGAAGGATTGATTCTCTATGTGAAAACAAATGATAAGTTAAATATACATCCCGCAAGGTGGAAATTCTGCTTAAAATGTGGAGATATACTGAAATCCAAAACCCAGAAAGATCTAAAGGAAGGAGAAGAGTTAGAAAAGCACAAATGTTTATTAGACGTGCATGATTTTCCGGTTCTCATTAAAACATCTTGGTATAAACTAAAGGAATTCTTCTTAACAGATACTTACAAGGAATTCATGAAAGAAGCAGGTATCGATAGACTCCCCTCACTGACCTTGGTTACTAAAGTATCAAAGGAAACAAAGGAATCAGAACAAGCGAAGATTCCTGCAACTGAAGAAGAACGAGTATAATTTTTCTCTATTTTATTTCTATAGAATCACAATTTTATGAGAAAACTTTTTATATGTGTCTGTTCTTGTCACACATATATGTGGCAAAACGCGACGCATATATGTGTCGTGTTTTGTTCCATATAATTCATTTGGAGGTTAAAAAATGAAAAAGAAAAAAACTGTAATCACTTTGAGTGCATTTTGCGTTCTTCTCTTTGGATTACTCCCTGTTGCTGCTGCTAATGACTATGTTACTTATGGAGACGTTCAAGCTAGTTTTAATGCAATGTTAAACGGAGGAACTACTTTAGTATATAATGCAGAATTCGATATTGAAAGAGAAATATTACCTGCGGTTCTTGATGGAAGATATAATGGTGGAAGAATTGTTCCATGGTATGATGGTTTAACTTATCGCTATGAAGATGCTCATGGTATTTACGCAGCACTTTATGTAACTGAACTTGGTCTTCAATTCGCTCAATATATATTATATGACTGGTTTGGAGTAGTTTTCACCTATGATACTATTAATGAAGGATGTTTCGAGTATCTATCTTGGTGGACTGTAAAAATCTATCTAAATGGTGTTGAATTGGAAATGACCTATACACCAATTAAGCCAGCTCTTTTCTTTATAGATGCATATGGTGATGAAGCATTATGGTGGTTTAATGTAGGCGCTTTATTCAAACCTGGAGAACTAGAACCTGGCACATATAACTTAGTCACAGAGTATTATATGAATCCTCTTGGTCTTTTCCCTGAACCAGTTCCCGATCCCTTTGCACCAACTGATGTCATTTGTTTCACTATAGTCTAGAATGCAAAATCACCTTTTCATTTTTTTTCTACCAAAGAACAAAACGAAAATTAGAACAAAAGCAAAAAATTAGGAGGTTAAAAAACATGCCAAAATTTCTAGCAATACACCCTTTCCCAGAACCAGCTCCTGTGGAAGCTGCAACTCCTATTGGACAAGGAGTTAAAGGTTTATGTAATGCCGATGCTTACTGGGTTAAAAGTTGGGCAATCTTAAATGAAGAAGGTCACATTAAGAAGATTCTCTGTCAATGGGATGCAAAAAATATTGATGCTATTAAAGCAATCATAGATAAGATACCTAATTTACCTACTGAAGGTATTTATCCCTTAGGAATTTTTCAAGCTGAAGATTTCAGACAATAGTTAATTTATTCGGAATCTTCTTTTATTTTTTCACCTTATGAAGAGAGATGTAATATGCCTGACATTACCGATAGGAAAAAAGAACTAATAAGATCCATCGCTAAAAAATACTGTTCTATTTTGTCAAAGATTCCTTTTGAAGAGGGAATATTATTCTATTCTGAATCTTATCAAAAGCTTTTTATGTCATCAGCAAGATGGCGAATTTGTCTTCTCTGTGGAGAAATAGGACATCCTGAGATTTTCTCGTATTCTAACCACAAATGTACATCCCTTACATCTTACGAGTTCCCTATTCTTGTTAAGACTTCTTGGATAAAGCTTGAAGATTTCTTTCTTTCAGAGATATCTTTGGAAATTTTGAAAGAGAGAAAGTCAAATCCGGAAAAATAAAGAAGTAATTAAATCTAAACCTTCCTTTTGCTATGAAGATAATCCAAATTCATTTTAACTTGTTTTAATTTCCTTCCATGCAATGGGTAGAAATACAAAGCTATGAAAGCAAGTACTAAAAATGCAAGAGGAAGAATACCTAATCCTAAACGGATTCCAAATAGAGCTTCAGAAGATTGTATATTTAAATGGGAATCATAGCCGTAAAACTCGATTATTGCAGTAAAAACGAATATTATGAGTGATGAAGCTGGTTTTGTGATCAGTGCATTTGTTCCAAAAAACATTCCCTCTCTTCTATTATTGGTTTTAAGTTCATCTTCATCTGCGATGTCACCAACCATAGGATTTACTAAAAGCCACCAGAGTGCTGCCATCCATAAACATAGTCCATATGAGAAGGCCATGAGGACGATAGATTTAGCGAAAAATAAACCTAAACACCCTATTATCATTAGGATTATAGCTATGAAAAAACTATTTCTTAGTCCATATCTCTTCTGTAATTTTTCGAAAACAAATAATAAAGGAATATAAACTACACCCGTAACCACACTAACAATTAACACTTCAATTCCATTTAACATAAATACATATTTGAAGTACAGAGGTATAATAGCAACTAAATTCAGTGTAACGGCATTCATCATAAAAGAAAAAATGACGAAGAAAATAAATGATTTTGATTTCAAGGTTTCTTTAATCGCTGCAAATATAGGTAAAGGTTCTGTACCTTCTGTTTCAAGTGAATGTTCTTTTAGTTTGTATGCCCCAAAACCCATGAAGATGGCTGCAACTATACCTCCTGCAATAAATATCAATGACATATCGATATTACTAAGAGTAGTAGAAGTCAGTATAAGATTAGGAACAAGTGAAGCTATTCCTACAGGTAACAAGCTAACAAGCATAGAGATTAGCATTATTCTAGTTCGTTCATTAGTACTTGTAGTTTGATCGGTTTGAAGCGCACTTATATTCAAACCCGCGATAGTTAACCCAGTATCAAAAATAAATAGAGAAATAAGAAGGAAAATGAAAAGCCAAGTTTGTGACCATGAAGGAAATGCAAACCAGAACATGGTATAGCCAATAAAGTAGATTGGTGTTGATAAACGAATGAAAAAAGTTCTCTTTCCTCGTTTATCTAATCTTTTTTTATCTGACATGTAGCCAAATATAGGGTCGTTTACTGCATTCCAAACGGCAAAAATAATCATAACAATCCCATAGCTTTGAGGATTCATATGTAAAATATCAACATAAAAACCAAACAAAGCTCCAGCAAAGAAAACGCTGAACATATCAGAACCAGCTTTAGTGAGACCAATGTAGATTCTTTGGCGAGAAGACACTCTTTGGTCATTATTCACTGAATTACTGAAGTCGTCTAATTCCTCACTGCTCATTTCTTTACCTTCTCAACACATTCTTGGTCTTCTTTATCAATTTTATCCAAAAAAATATTCTAATTTGATTAGAAAATAATGTAACCAGATTGTTTAGCTATTAACTGAATTGTTTATGGAATTGATATAAATGCTTCAATATAACTGTAATTAATGTCAAAAACAGAGAAAGAAACAATCCAAGATTTAGGGAACCTTTTAACTTCAAATCAGCTAAAAGAAGATTTCTCTTTGTTACGTAGTTCTTTTGAGGAAGGTCATGCAGGATTATATGTCCATAGAAATAAAACAGAAATTGATACAAAATTTGATGAGTTTTCTATAAAATTAGATTCTCCCACTACCCTTCTAGATTTTTATAAGTTGATTGCTGAATTCATTGATTTCATAGCTGATGGTCATACTGCAGTTAACTTTGATACTAAATTAGGAAATCACATACAGAATGAGGTTGGTATTTTTCCTATAAAACCTAGTTTGATCAATGAAAGATTTTATGTATACAGAGATTTCTCTGAAGATGAATCTATTGTAGTTGGTACAGAGATTTTGAAAATAAACGGTAAATCTGTAAATGAAATAATAAAAAATCTTTTGTCATTTGTATTCATCGATGGGTTTGGAACTGAAAGAAAATATAGATTATTAGAGAAGAATTTTAGTAGATTATTTCCATTGATATATGGTGTTAAGAGTGTTTTTGATATAGAATACAGGGTTTTAAGGTCTCAAAAAACAAAAGAAGTAAAACTTAACGCAATAACAGTAAAGAAAGTTAAAGAAACTCATGAAAAGAGATTTCCTGAAGATTTCAGTGATTCTTTGTACAGTCTTACATTTAATTCTGATTTGAACGTTGCTGTTTTGAAAATTAAGACATTCAATAGCGGTAAAACGATGTCGAAATTTACAGGAATAAAAAAATATGCAAAAGAAGATAAATTTGCACGTTTTCTAAAAAAAGCATTTAGAAGGATAGAAGAGGAAAAGATAGAAAAACTGATTATTGATTTGAGAGGGAACTCTGGAGGAAGGGAAAATTATGGGGCACTCTTGTATAGTTATTTAACTACATGTGATTTTCAATATTTTGATGTTGTAAGTTTAAGGAAAAAAAGGTATGACTTCTTCAAAACAACAAACAATAATATGTATAAAGTGATTTTAGGCTTAGTAAGGAAAGAAAAAATAAATCATGGTTATAAAATTCATAATCCCTTCTTCATACCACCTTTATACAAAATTCACAAGAAAAAAAAGAATGCTGTCACAGGTGATGTATTTGCATTGATTGATGGTGGAAGCTTCTCTGCTGCTTGTGAATTTTTAACAACATGTCATCGATTTCAGAGAGTGAAATTTGTTGGCGAGGAGACTAGAGGTGCTTACATAGGAAATAATTCTGGTTTAATGGTAAATGTGAGTCTACCTAATTCTAAACTTGTACTCCGTATACCCTTGTTTAGATTTATTATGCCGGTTTCCCAAGAAGACAATCATAGAGGTATTAAACCTGATTATGAAATAAAAGCTTCAATAGAAGATATCAGTAAAGGAAAAGATACTGCACTTGAATATGTATTGAGAAATTTAGTTTGATATAAATAATAAAGAAAAAGAAAGAAGAATGAGAAATCCTCTTTTTTTATGTTTTTTAGATAAACAGATTACAGTTTTTCGAGATAACTTTATTTTAGTAGAAATTAGTATAATCGGAATTGAATAAATCCAATTTTAAAAAAAGGAAAAAGTAAGAAACACCTACCTTTTTCGAATTGCATAACAAATAGTACCTATAAATGATATTAACAAGATTATTGAAAGGATACTGCTTGGATATTCTGGTATAAGTTCAAGATCTACCGGAGAACTAAGTGGGTAGGGATCATAATTTGAAGCAGTACCATCAATATCATAAACTCCAGGACTTACATAGTCACTCCAATAGTTTCCTTCATTTATTGCTGAATCATACCATTCACAGTCTCTATGACCTGTAATAAAATCTTCAATAGCTTGTGATGTACCTCCAACATTGTTTCCAATGAAGTTGTTATGATGAATAACACATTCATCAGTATTATTAACTATATCAACACCATAATCTCCGTTACCTTCAATTTTATTGAATCGTATGAGAGCGTAATCAGAAGAAGCTAGGTATATGCCTTGCATTCCATTCTCACATATTGAGTTATTTTCTATGATTAAAGATAGTGAACTTACTATTTCAAATCCAATGTTATCATTATTTGAAATGTCATTATAGACATAAGTATTAGAATCACTCACCTGATTAGCTATTCCATGCCAACCGTTATCTATCAAGTTATTTCTCTTAAACATACCATTATCTGAACCATTGTCTACATAAAGTCCTTCATCACCATTTTGATAGCAAGTATTATTTTCAATCCACAAAGCTGAACATGTATCAACTCTAATTCCGGTATGGAAATTATAGTTACAATTACAATTAATCACTGTTGCTCCATTGCATCTAATCAGATGAATACCAATACCATCTCCAGCAAGTGTATTTACACAGGTACAGTTGTCTATAGTTACTAAATTTGGTTGTGCATCTATAATTAGTATACAAACATCAATTGCTGTTATCCAACAATCTCTTATTATGAAATTAACAGTTATTTGACCGCTAGCTGTTCCATTGATTAATATCCCCCAAGGACCTCCACTTGTTATGTTATAGTTCTCAATTACATAAGGATCATCAGGAGATCCAACTCCTGAAGTAGCGTAATCTGTGAAATTGTCATCATGTGTTATTATTATATCTGGTATCTCAACTAAATCTTCAATTATGATTTGTGCTTTAGAATCGTTTTGACGAGATAATGTTATCTGTGAATTTGAAATCAAACCTAAACTGAACAGTACCAGAAAGAGCCCAATACCTAATCCCCTTTTATTTATCTTTTTCATATTATCACCAAAGATAACTAGGGAATTTAACTTATATATCTTCCTTGAAAATTCACATTTTGTCGACTAAACCTTTATTTGAGTGAAATATTATGTTTTCTTTGACACAAATAGATGCATTACTTAATACAGTGTATTGTTTGCTTGTGGAGAAAAATTCACTAAAAGTGATCCAGAAGGTTATGAAACCTGTCCTTCATGCGGAAAAGGATTCAATGACCTTTCTGAGGTTAAATTGGGATTTTTCTTAAATCTGTTCAATCGAAGTCTTTTAAAGCACAGTCTATAAGCACTCTTGTAGTTGAGGAAGATTAGAAATAAGTGATTATTTGCTTAAGTTTTTTTCAACGTCCAAATAATTGCTTAGAATCATGCCTCAAGGAATTGATACTTGATTTTAGGTTAAACCATAAAAAGTGGTATCAATGAAATTTCAAGATTATAATATAAACAATCATATAAAACGTGCTTTAGACGAAATGGGGATTTATACTCCAACCAAAATTCAGAGTAAAGCGATTCCTAGACTTCTAGATAATGGTAAAACACATATTCTTGGCCAAGCTAAGACAGGAACTGGAAAAACACTAGCCTTTTCCATCCCTATTACTAACCAGATTAGTCCTAAACTAAAAGCAGTTCAAGCAGTCGTATTAGTACCTACAAGAGAATTATGTAAACAAGTTTACAGTGTAATTACTAAATTGAATAGATATAGAAGATTAAAAACAGTAGAGATTTATGGAGGAGTCTCGATCGATCGACAAAGAAGAGAGATTAAAGATGGAGCTCAGATAGTCATTGCTACTCCAGGAAGACTTATGGATCTTTACAGAAGAAAAGCAATTTCATTCAGGGAAGTAAGATTTGTAGTACTTGACGAGGCTGATAGAATGCTCGATATGGGATTCCTTCCCGATATCCAGTACATTCTTTTTGATGCAATGAAAGGTGTTTATCCTCGTTTATTGCTTTTTTCAGCTACAATGCTTAAACAGATAAGAAAAATTGCTCATCAATTCAGTAATGGTGAAAGTTTGGTTGAGATAAATGTTAGCAAGGATGATCTAACAGTAGAAAACTGTCAACAGTATTATTACAGAGTCAAACCTGACAAGAAATATTCCACATTTGTTTCTATACTCAGAAAGGAACGTCCTAAATCCGCAATTATCTTTGTTAATACAAGGAGATGGGCAGATAAACTAAAGAAACGCTTATCTCAAGAAAAAGGATTGCGTTTAAGATTCAATACTTTGCATGGTGATAAAACACAAGGTCAAAGAGAGTATGTCTTGAGAAGTTTCAGAGATAAGAAAATTGATTGCTTAATTGCCACAAATGTAGCCGCAAGAGGACTAGACATTCCACATGTAACTCATATTTTCAACTTCGATTTACCAAGGGAAGGACCAGAAATATATGTTCATCGAATAGGACGAACTTCAAGAATGGAACATGAAGGAAAAGCAATTTCACTAGTTACTAATGAACAAATGGAAGTGCTTAACAAAATAGAAGACTTCATGAGGAAACCAATACAAAGGCTAAGTTTCGATAAAGTAAGAACTGATAGAAGCAAACAATCCAAATCAAATCAAGCTACAAGCTTCAACCAAAATAAAAAGAAGATTCCAATTGCTATGCCCACAAGTGATTAAATTGAAGGTTATCAATTTGCTTAAAAACGAATAGAAAAAAGAAAAAAGAAAATATTCTTTTCTTTGTTTCTAATTTTATTGTTCTGTAGATTACTGTTATTAAGTTACTTTCTTAATGCTCGTCGCTTTCTAGAGTGATAACTTCGATACTATCTCGACCTTCTTCAAGCTTTTTGGAGAGTTCCATATATTTTGGATCATCACGTAGTTTTTTGACAGTCTCTTCATAATGTGTTTTGTTCTTGTAAAGAGTCATGAGATACATTTCGCGGCGGTCTTCAACATTTGTTCCACCACCTAAAACCTGAACATCATGTTTCTTGTAGATTTTGTTAAAATCCGAAAAGCTTTCATCATAACTAACATCAGTAGTCTTTGTTTTTGTTTTGTAAAGTTTGTAGTACATGGTTGACATTAGAAAAGCAGCTTTTTAAAGGAAAGTTTATTACCAAAAAATGAAAGAACATACTCAAAAATGGAGTACTGTGGTGTGTTGGATTCAACGAGCCCAAGTGTAAGTTTCTTCTAATAAGGTATCTTCTTGGATGAACGACCTTACTAGAAGGGAAATGGCTTTGCAGTAAAATGAAAAAGACAAGGATTAGGAAAAATAGGTTTTGTTTCTTCTAGATTATAAGTATAATCTTCAATATTTTGGCCTGAAAGACTTAAATATTGTGAATATGTGCCAATTGTATGAATAATTTAATAAAAAAATATCAGATTCTATGGTTTGTCATAGTTTCCTATCTTCTTGCTTGTATTGTAACTATTCTACATAATGTGCTTCATATTCCGTTTTTTAGTTTAGATAATGTGTCAGCTGCCAATATAATCCTATGGCTAGTGTATATATTTAGTCCTACAATTTCTGCATTCTTGGTTGTTTCTCTCGCAGAAGGAAAAGAGGGTGTACTCAAAATACTCAGGGGATATATAAGGTGGAAAGTCCACTGGGTATGGTATTTAGCTGCTGTAATTTTATTACTAGCTCCTCTTGCAGTGGGTTTGGTGGTTTTCCTTATTGGTGCATCACCAGGTTCAAGTGTTAGCTTGACTGTTGGCAATGTATTCTATCTTATTGGATACGGATTATTGGCTGGACCCATTTCAGAAGAAGGAGGTTGGCGAGGTCTTATGTTACCAAAACTAGAATCTAAATACAATGCTTTGGTTTCTGGTCTTATACTAGGACCAATATGGTTTGCATGGCATATTCCATTCTATTTTATAGAAGGAAGTAATCAATGGGAATCACTTCAATATGGAGTGGGACCTGCAGTATTTTCCATTAGTATCTATTTTGTGTTAGTAATGGTAGTAACACAAATTTTGACTTTCCTTTATAATAACTCCAAAGGTAGCCTGATAATAACAATTTTGGCACACTTCAGTTTCAATTTCAGCAGTGTTCTTGTTCTTGATATGTTGGGTTTACTTAATCAAACTACATTTGATATCTCTGGTAGTGTTCTGGGAGTGTTATATTTAGCATTAATTTTCATTTTTTATGGATACAAAAAGATGTCTCGCAAAGATGAGGAGGATTTGCCATTTCAAAAGGTAACCAATTCAGAAAACTAAAGTATACTTTCCCAAATCCCTAGAAATAGGGGACCTTTTTTCTTTACTTTTTCAATCATTTCTTCTGGGATTTTTGGAAAAGACTTAAACATCTTGACAGAAGTGTTTAACTATGACTGATTGGGATTATACTACTGATGTACTGATAGTAGGATCAGGTGGAGGGGGAATGACTGCTGCCCTTGTGGCAAAAAAAGCAGGTTTAGATGTTATTATTATTGAGAAAACACAATATTATGGTGGTTCCACTGCTCTCTCTGGGGGAGGAGTTTGGATACCAAATAACTATCTTCTAGAAAAGAAGGGTATTAATGATTCAATGGAAAAAGCTAGAACTTATATGGATAATACTGTTGGAGATCGAGTTTCTTCAGAATTCAAAGAAGCTTATTTGGTTAATGCTCCTAAAATGATTGATTGGTTGAGAGAAAATACTAAGGTCAAATTTCTTTTTGTTCCAAACTACTCAGATTATCATCCAGAAAGACCTGGTGGAATAGCTAAAGGTCGAGCTCTAGAAGGTAAACCGTTCAATGGTAGAAAGCTAAAGAAGGATTTGAAACACATTAATGTATTACCATATGATGTTCCTCTTGGAATTAGTTTTACTATTAATGAGTATCATAATTTAGGAATGATAATGTCAACTTGGGCAGGAAAATGGACAGCTCTTAAAGCAGGGATGCGAGCTATCTTTGGTTTATTGATTCGCTATAGACTCCTTACTTTAGGGAATGCACTAATTGGTAGGTTAAGAAAATCTATGCAAGATGATAACATTCCTCTCTGGCTTAACACCCCCTTTGAAGATCTAATATTGGAAAAAGAAAAGGTAGTGGGTGTAATTGCAAATAAAGAAGGTTCTGAAATAAGAATAAAAGCAGAGCATGGTGTAATATTTGCAGCTGGAGGTTTTCCACATAACCTGGAAATGAGAGAAAAATATCATCCAAAGCCTATAACAACTGAATGGACATCAGCACATTTTGGAAATACTGGAGACGCGATTTTATCAGGAATGAAACATGGTGCTGCTGTTGATCTTATGGATGATGCTTGGTGGGGACCCTCATCAGCTCCACATGAAGAACCACCTTTCTTCCATGTTGGAGAACGAGGTTACCCTGGAGGAATTATGGTTAACAAAGCAGGTAAGCGTTTTACTAATGAATCTGCAAGTTATGTAGTAGTTGTACATGATATATATGAAAAACATTCAGACGAAATACCTCATGTTCCGTGTTATTTTATCTTTGATCATCGTTTCAAATCGAAATATATGTTTGGATTGGCTTTTCCAGGGATGAAGTTTCCTGATAAATATTATGAGAGTGGGTATGTTAAAATTGCTGAAACATTGGAAGAGTTAGCTAAGAAAATCGAAATTAATGCACAAAATCTTAGTGATACAGTTGAACGCTTCAACGAATTTGCTAGAGAAGGAAAGGATCAAGATTTTGGTAGGGGAGATAGTGCATATGACAATTACTATGGAGATCCAAAAGTTAAACCCAATCCAAATCTATATCCTATAGAGCAATCGCCATTTTATGCTGTAGAATTTGTTCCTGGAGATTTAGGAACCAAAGGAGGTCTTGTTACTAACGAACATGCTCAAGTTTTGCGAAAAGATGGATCAATAATTGAGGGATTATATGCTGTTGGTAATAGTTCATCATCTGTTATGGGAAACAGTTATCCCGGTCCTGGTGCAACTGTAGGGCCTACAATGACTTTTGGGTATGTTGCAGCAAAGCACATATCGGAAAAGAGATGACGAGTATAAGTTTCAGAAACTTAGCTTGCTTCAATAGATATTAGCAGAAACTGATAGACTATTACTTCCTCGTAGTTTGGGCGAGTTAGTAGGATTTGTGGTTTATATGCTTAGATGGAGCTTAGAGCTCTGTTAAATCTAGGAAAAAGGTTTTAATTTAATAACGGAGAAGTCTAACCATGAGAATTCGAAGTCGTCGTTCTATAAATGGTGCAATAACTGGATTAATTTTAATCTTAGTAACCTTGTTGGTGCTAGGAATTGTTACTGAAAAGATCATTTTCTATATATTATTTGGAGTAATCCTTTTCTTCGTTATTCTAGGTGTTATAGCTTTATTCAATTTTCTGAAGAAAACAGGTCAAGAAACCTCTAGCACACGTAGAAGCACCTATGATATTCTTAATGGTAGAGAAATTAAAGATTTAGAAACAAGATCGGAGAAAGATTAGTCTTTAATAATTTGGCAGACGTGTATTATCGGAAAAGACAAATCCAATTTATGCAATCGTTTGTATATTTTGCAAAGAGGAAATTAAATCCGTATTAGAGACTGAAACAGGGGTTTTTCTGGAAAACTCTTTAAACCTAAATAGCTAGAATTTATATGAAAATGACAAACAAAAATAGACGTAAAAGTGCCGGTGGTGGGTTGGGTTTACCCACAATTCTTTTGATAATTTTCATTATATTAAAATTAACAAGTGTAATTGATTGGTCATGGGAATGGGTATTGTCTCCTCTTTGGATTGCTGCAAGCTTAGGAGTTTTATTCTTTCTTATCATCGGTTTAATTTTACTTGCCGCAGTAATTGGGCTAGCAAGTGAAAACTCACGAGTGAATGTTGGAATTAAGAGAATGTTCCGTAAAAATGATTAGGGAGACAATATCGACGATAACTAAAAAAACAGCTATTGAACTATCTTCTGAACAACAACAGATTCAAATTCCTCAGCAAGAATATCCATAAATACAACATCAAACTTTTTATTTCCTAATATTCTAGCTTCTCTCCTTCTACCAATTTCTTTGAATCCTGCTTTCTTATAACAATTAATAGCTCGTTCATTAAATGAGAATGTTCCCAACATAATGTTATTTAGATTAAGCAGGTTGAATCCATAGTCTAGTGTTAATTTTGTAGCTTCTTGACCATATCCCTTATTCCAAAAATCTTTCCTTCCAATAGCTATACCAAATCTTGCAGTTCTATTAACTAGGTCAACTGCTAGAAGCATTGAACGTCCAATTATTTCATTTGTTTCTATATCGCATATACTAAATACTGGAGTATCGTTTTCTATCCACTTGCGAATTAGTTCTTTTTGATTTTCAACAGTAATGTGAGTATAAGCTTCATCACCAAGAGGAATGGTCACTTCTAAGTCATTCAACCATTCTGTCCATTGTTCAGCATGTTCTAAACAAATTGGGGAAAGATAACAATTGTTGCCAATTAACTTCTTAACTAACATAAATATCATGATTCTAATAGTTATTTAGTTTTTATCTTTTGTTTTTGTTTCTATTTAAAAAAAAGAGTAAAAGAATGGAAAGTTTTTATTTTCCTTTGATCTTAAGACGTCTTGATTCTTCTTTTCCTAATGACAACAAAACTAGTAACCGCTACAGCTGCGCCAAAACCTCCTGATAATCCTACGATTAACCACAAGTAAGGTTTGTCAGCAGATAATGGATAACTAGAACTATTCAGTGGATCTGTTCCCGCATCTACTTCTTCACCATCTAAGTAACCGTCTGAGTCAGTATCGTTATTTGTTGGTAGAGTATTTCGGTTGAATTCCTCAAGATTTGTTAGTCCATCTTCATCTGGATCCTCATTGGCATCGTTTATAATGGGGTCTGTTCCATATGTTACTTCCCATAAATCATCCATACCATCGGAGTCGCTGTCAACTGATAGAGGATTAGTGTTGTAAGTGTTTACCTCCTCACCATCATTCAAACCATCAAAGTCACTGTCAAAATTAAAAGGATCTGTAAGGAAAACCATTACTTCCTGGAATTCTGTAAGACCATCCTCATCAAAATCTATTACAGGATAAAGATCCACACTACCACCGTCTCCTTCAAGTGAATAGGTGCCCAATCCATTCCAATCTGAGTAGTGATTCCCAATCTCTAAACTCTCGTTGTACCATTCTATATTTGTAACGCTCCATTCTTCTACAGGATGGGCCATTAAATCTCCTAAACTGATAAAGACATTGTAATATAAAGTTACATTTTCACAAGTATAGAAATTTACAGCCATTTGACTGCCTTCTGATTCAACAAAACAGCTGATAATGTTAAATGTTGCAAGTAAATCATTGACATCTTCACAAGACAAACCTTCTTCAGTAGCATTAAATATGGTATTATTGTGAATTTGGATATTATCTGATAAATCACATTTTATTCCATAACGGAAATTAGCTATGTAATTATTCCGAATAATTGCATCATTTACTCCATCTAATTGTGATCCATCATCATCTCCATTCCAATTACAATTTTCTACCAACAAACCTTCAACAGTTCTTACTTCCACTCCGTTCTTCCCTGTTACATTTACGTTTCTTATGGAGATATTAGTACAATTATGGACTTGCACTCCCATATTAACATTGTTAATCTCATATCCTTGAATATCAACATCTTCTGAGTTTACTATGTATATCTGTCCATATTGATTTCCAGTAATAAATTCCTCTGAACGATTGTAAAAGAATCCAAAAGGCTTCCCATTAACGATATTGTTCTCATAAGTGTTATTCAGAATATTAGTTACCTGGTCTTCGTAGATATAGAATCCTGCTCCATTTAGAATGTTATTCCTAATTGAGGAATTCAGAACAGCGTTAATCCTTATAGCCGAAGAATCTCCGTAAAATATGTTTTCTTCAATAATATTGTTTCATATCTAAAGTGCATTAGTGAGCTACTTGCGGGTCCAGTAATTTCTATAACATTCTTCGTGAAATTCAATCCTTTAGAGAATAAAGATCCTTGTCCGGCTCTAAGAGTACAATTGTGAACTGTCATATAGTGAGAATTTATTCCTCCTATTGAAAGTCCTCCTTCAATTGTACAATTGATAACCTGGGATACACCAGAAGCAACACCATTCAAG
>DXJF01000103.1 GCA_019057375.1 Candidatus Heimdallarchaeota archaeon | reverse complement strand
TATATTTGTTAGAATCTTAGAGGGTGATGCTGATTTACAAACTAAGAAAGCTGGTTATGGTAAAGAACTTGCTCAAGTTTTGTATAAGCTTGAGGGTTTTTATCAAGGTGTAGCTGGAGACTTTGGTCTAAATGTACAATTATTGACAGGTAGGGAGTTCACTCCAGAAGAAAAACAAAGATTTCAAGGAGAAGCTGCAATGAGACTCTATAAACATCTTTACAGACCAGGTAGATGGGATATGGTAGCAAACATGTTCATGTCTCATCCCCGAACTGCATACAGAATAGTTGCTGTTGTAAGTGATGACTATTCACCTATTAAGGGTGCTCTATTGCCCTTTTGGCTTATTCTTCCAAATTTCATAAGAGGAAAATCTATTAAAAAATTAAGTAAAAAGAGAGAGGAATTCTCTAAGCTTATTTCTGATAGATATACTGAATATCATGGAGAAAAAGGAGTAGAATCATTTCTAGAAATCACAAGAATGAACGATTTAATCTCAATGCTAAAAGGAAGATATGTTGTTGCATATGATCGTATTTATGATGATTGTATTGAAGGAGAAGTAACTGACATCGAAATAAGTGATACTATTGTTAGACCTCTTTTGTTGAATATTCAAACAAAGAAGGAACTTAAAAAAATACTCTTCACAGATTATGTTATTCATGATGCTCAAGTAGATGAGAAATACGTTTTGAAAAATGGAAAAATAGGTAAATTAGTTTCATGGCAGAAAGATGAAAAAACTCAAAAACCAACTTTTACTTTTCAACAGACTGGCAATCTTTCAAAAACATTTGAACGAGATTATACAGGTAAACCAATATTATACTTTACAGATTTAATTGGTAAGGAAGTATTTAGTTATAATGACGGATTAGATAGAAAAGCGATTTTAGAGAATATTTTGTTTAAAAATAATTTTGCTTCCTCCCTAGTTACTCTGAAAACAGATGACATTGGCAAAATGAAAACATTTGATTTGAGAGGTAAAGACATTATAATTGATTTACCACCTGTACTAGTAAGATTAAACTATGATAAAAAAGAAAATCAAACAGGACTTATAGAATCAACCATAGGAAAATCTGTTGTTCTCTTTACGAAAGAGGAAATTGAAACAGGAATTGCTTGTATATTAACTAGCTTAAAAGGTGACAAAGTAGCCTATAAAATCAAAGATAAGGAATTTGAAATTGAAAGAAAGAAAATTGATTATATCTATATCTACACAGATACACCTAAGTTTATGATAAAGAAACATGTCTCGTTTTTCGATAGGATACTCACACGCATTTCCAATATAAGGAATATGAAGTACATTTTCGGTTGAGTTTTTAGCAAAAACTCTTTTTTTACATTTTTTCGAATTTCCTAGTTTCACGATTTTTGTCAATACATTGCGTTCTTAGATGTTTCCAGTATATTATGCTGATATTAATCCTTGTTTTTAATAAAGTCCCTTTCTTTCTTCTAATGAATAATGAAGGATCTATCATAAATTATGTGCTTAGTAAAGAATTAGAATCAAGAAATGTGCCAGTTAGAGAAAATGCTACTTTTAAGTTTGGTAGAAGGAAATATGTGATAGATTTCTATCTCGAAGGTCACGATATTGGTATCGTGACAATGAACTGGAAACGTACAATTCCTACAAACAAATTACTCCAATTGGAACAAATAATTATCTCACTAAAGCTAAAGAAGTTGGTTTTAATCTGCAATTCTATTAGTTCTAATGCAAGGGATTTCCTTGCAAGACGAAATATCCCAATACAGGTTGTACATTTAAATGAAATACTCTATAAAGAAAGGAGAATTGAAGATTTAATTGCAAGTTATTAATATCTAGAAGAATGAATCTAGTATAGTTTGTTTGGAAAGAGGAATTGCGTTGAATCCAAGTTTTCTTAACTCTGCTGCAAATCTTATTGTATGTCCATAGATCGTATAAATCTGACTTGGGTCACTTCTTTTGCAAATCTCTAATAATTCATTGTAATCAGCATGGTCACTTATAGGATAACTATGATCAACCGACATTCTGAATTTATAGCTTTCTGATATTGCCCAACCACTGAATGCAAACAATTTCATGTTATATTTTTTCTTCAAATAAGAAAAAAAGAAATCTCGTCCAGATTTTAGTGGTGTAAAAAGGATCCATTTACTAGATTGTTCAAGAAAATTAGATTCTTTTGCTTCAGTATAAGCTGTTGCAGATATGGCACCCTTAATTTTCTCTGCTAGAAGTAAGGAGTTAATCTTGAAATTAGCTCCATGCATAATTATATTTTCAGAAAGATGGGAAAAAGCACTATACAGCATCTGTGCCTTTCCTAGGGCATAACCCATTAAAACTACGGGGATATTGTTATCCAAATAATAGGTTATTTGTTCTTGTGCTTCCTTGATTACACTATCATAAGATGGAAAAACGTAATCTGGTGAACCAAATGTACTTTCAATGATTAAGATATCACACTTTTCTGGTGAAAAAGGTTCTAAAAATCCTTTATCTCGGATTGAAACATCTCCAGTGTAAACAAGCTTTCCTTCAGAAGATTCAATTTTCAATGCGGTAGAGCCTACAATATGACCACTAGATTTTTGTTTGAAAGTAGCATCATCAATTGAATAAGAATTGAAGAAATTTCCATCATCAAAATTTGACACAAAATTCTTCAATAGAATCTTTGTTATTGGTGATGTTATTATATCCGTTTTAGGTAATTTTCTTGGTATATGGTCGGAATGAGCATGACTATAAAAAACGAGAGGATAGTGTTGTGAGTTAGTACTATCACAAGCTAATTTCCAATCGTTTCCGTTTACTCTAATAGCTTTTGACAGAAAAACTTTCATAATCCTCTTCACAAAAATACAGTTTTGCGAATATAAATTTGGTGTAAATAAATAGAAAAAGATAGATTATGCCTTATAAGGCATAATTTCAATAGCTATGTTGTCATCTGTTAATTCTACATCTCTAGCAGCTTTGTGAATGGCATCTTTAGCTATTTGAATCATTTCGTCGGTTGTTAATTCATCAGAATATTTTTCCTTTAGATAAGCAATAGCTTCAGAATCTCCTTCACCCATGGCTTTTGCTTTACAGGAAACTACTCCACCACCAGGATCTACAAATTGTAAATTTGGCCCAGTTTCGTCTAGTCCTCCAAACAACATTCCAACTCCAAAAGGCCTTAATCCACCTTGTTGAGTAAAGAGTTGGACATAATCGCCAGTTTTAATAGCTAAACCTCTAACATCCATTGGAACAGCATATGTTAACTTGAATATTTCTGCTTCAAGGCGAGCTCGACTTATCAAAATACGACCATCAGCAGCAACACCTGCGAAAATTGCTTGAATAGTTTCAGAGATTTTATGGATTTTCAAATCGGGTTCATTAAGATCTACTACTCTTAACAATCCAGCTAAAACAACACCATGTTTACTTTTTATTCCTATTGCTATACTTCCTCTTCTAACTGATTCTCTAGCGTATTCTGTTTGAATGATACGCCCTTCAGGAGAATACATTAAAGGTGATCTATCGTAACCCATTGATTGTGGTCCTAACATTTTCTTATGCCTCCAAGTAACCCTTTACTTCATCAGATGCCATCCGTTTGATACCTTTTTTGTTCACTACTAAGACATCCATTCCATCACCTGTTGCTGTATCTCTACTAATAGCTGTAGCCAAAGCAGTTATAGCAACTTTGAGTCCTTCATCTTCAGTCAGTCCATCTTTCCAAGTTGATTCTAGAACACCATAAGCAACTAGAGAACCTGAACCAGTGGATGCGAAGTCTTCTTCTGTGATTCCACCTGCCATATCCAAAGTATAGATATGAGGACCATCTTTGTCCAAACCTGCAACAATCATAGAGACATAATATGGAAAATATGCTCTATATTGTTCATACATGATAGAGGCTAATAGATTACCTGCCATTTTTGTAGTAGGAGCATATCCTCTTCCAAGTTCGTATAGGTTGAGGTTAGCTCTTGTCAGATGAACTAGATATTGAGCATCTGAAACCAATCCTGCAATTGTGGCAACAGTGTATTCATTGAGCTCATGGACTTTTTGAGCTTTCTTTGAGGCAATAAAAGTTCCCATAGAAGCTCTTCTGTCCGCAGCTACAACTGTTCCTCCTTTAAATCTTACAGAAACAGTTGTTGTTCCGTGCTTGGGATCCATAAATTGATTATTTCCCATTCCATTAAAATTCGGATTATTCATTTTAATTCCTCATTATTTTTTTCTTTATTTTGTTTAAATATTTAGCGTTCTATGAATGATTTACCTAATTGTATGTATTTTTCTCAAAATCGTCAACAATTTCATAATCTTCAATTTCTATATTAACTTCACCTAGATTTAGAATCTCATTACTTATCCAGTTTGTAGCTTCTTGCATTTTACTGTAACTAGGAGCTGTCGCTCTATATTCAAAATCGATTGAACCTCTTCTTTGTATATACAAATAAACTCTATTATTGTCATTATCTTCCCAGCATAACTCAGTTCCATCTTTGTTTTCTCTTTTGAATAGGAATCTAAAACTCCCAAACCATCTTTTTTCAAAAACTGATACTAATAGTTTAGATTCTAGAGGTGGAATTGGAAGAATTTTTTTCCACTGTGAGTAAAAGCTATTGTTCTGAATATTTACTGCTTTATTACTGATTAAATCTTTGATTAATTCTGTTGTATATCTGCTACCAATATTAGTTATCTCATATGTACCATTGTCTCTTTTGGATAGATAGTCCCTATCAATTAATCTCTTTAGAGCCTTAGCGAGTTGATGTTGATGAAGCAGTGTTGTCTTTCTTAATCCTGAAAAACTGTAGGAAATATGCGAATCTGACAAAGTTAATAATAGTTGGACCTCTGGTAGTGTCATGTAATCATATTCTATACTATAGAAATAATCTTTTGGAAGATTATCTAACTCTAAGTTATCATTATAACCTGTTTTCAAGCTAGAAAAATCTTGATATCCATGGTCCATATTCATAGTATTTCCAACATTATATAATCATATTACTTTATAATGACTTGGTTTTATCAGAATTTTGTCATAGAAAATTAATTTTCAAAAGTATTATCGTTTTCTTTTCTCTCTTTTTTCTCTCTACTATCTATTTCAACTAAAGGATGAACTGAAGTAGGATGCAAGTACACCTCTCCATCTAAAATAGTGTAAGGAATCCTTCTTTCATCAATCCATGGAGTTGATTCTCTGAATTCCTTAAACATATCATTACTTACAATCATAGCATTTTCCTCTTCTGCTATCCTTAGAATGAACTTGTCTCCATCAACTCTTGCGGGTAACATTTTCATAGCTCCTTCCTTAACTAATCTGTCCAATCTTTTTTGTTCATCTATCTGATAGCGTAATGCAGCATCAGCTACTGTTATAATTTTCTTAAAATTAGCTCTACTCAATCGGTTAATCATGGCTTCAATGTTGTTAACTTGTGGTTTGTTAGAGTTGTTTTTCTCTTCCCAGGCTATATTTGAGCCGTCTAGAATAACTGTTTCCAAAGGATAAGAAACTTCAGGGAAAATCCGAGAACTCTTTGTTCTAGTTCTTCTAACAATACCAAATACAATATCTCTTGAAAAGTAAGCTAATCCTATGAATAGAGATGAAAAAGCAATACCAAAAAATACTCCGGGTTGTAGAATAATAGGGGGAATTTCTAGTGGAATGATATTGATAAGTTGATACTGTGTAAAAAGTAATATTGAATACCACTTTGTTTCAGAAACAGTAGTCCATTCTAAATCTAAACCAAAATAGAGCGAAGATGCTCCATCTACTAGAGGAATTCCTGAAATGGAGATTATATTATTACCTTTTGGAATTAATATCGCAGTTTCATCATCAAAACTGATTTGATCACAAACAATCCTTGGAATAAGAATTAGTGTTTCTTCTTCACTGTTATTTATATTAGTTGAAATAATATATTCCTCTCCCATTGTCACATTTATTGGTAACTGCAAATTTTCAACGATAATATCGGGCATCACAATTATATCAATAGGGTCACTAAGATACACTCTAAGCGTATCTGGCTCATCTATTGTTCGATATGTAATGGTAAAAGAGTGTTTTTGATAGAGATAAGTATCTGGGTAAAACCCTATTATGTCTTGGTGGAATGTTCCTTCAGCAATTTCCAAATTGTAAATAGAATAAGATCTTGTAATTGAACCAACTGTTCCAGTTTTTGTAATTTCATTAGTTACTGAGACATTAGTGACTGTAGTTCCACCTACATTCGAAATAATGCATGAAACTTGATTATCTTGATTCCTAATAAGAAATACAGGATTTGATGGAAAGAACATCCTTACTTGTCCAAATGGAAGAACAATGAGAGAAAAATAAGTTGTAATGTTATAAGATGTAGTTGTAGTACTATTCGCAACAGCATTAATTGTATAGTTTCCCTCATCTTGACCATTGAAGGTCTGCCACGGAATTGTACGATTAAACTCAGCAGTTGTATTTACCAATACTATCTCTTCGAAAATTTTTTCATCCAATGTGTTTGTAATATTATAATAGATATTT
>DXJF01000102.1 GCA_019057375.1 Candidatus Heimdallarchaeota archaeon | reverse complement strand
TAGAATAAAATTTCGATAATTTTTCTCGATCAGCACTCTTCATGTTTCTTCTAAATAATTTCTGAAACCATTCATATCTAGCAAGCAAGAAACTCGGTTGACCAAATATCATTAAAATACCAAGTGCGCATAAAACAATCCCAGCGATTAAGAAGTAAATTGCTTCCAAATTTGTCACCAAATATAGCCAGTCACTGCACTATTTAAGGTATTTTGACGAAATTTTTCGTTTTAGTCAAAAAATTTAGTAAGCTCGTGTTGGTTTCACTTAAGATTTATTAGTGCTAGTATAAAAGAAAAGTCAAGTAATTGCAAACTAGAAAACCTCATACTAGGTTCTAAACCTTGTTACAAGGTTAAACAGGAAATTTATTGGTCACCTTCTTGTCAAGAGGACTATCATAAGAAGGTAGGTTGACAACAAGGTTATTTTTGGAACCTTTTACAAAAAAAAAGAAAAATAATTTACTCTATTTTTATTTCCTCTGGCAATACCATCCATACATGAGTATCAAAGAAGGGTTTCATCCAATCTTCTAGTGAGAAATTTATTTTTCCATCTTTATACCAAATAGGCACATCAGGTTTAGCTTTGTAAATGTCTACAATTCTACATCTATCAAGATTAAGTTTCGCTATTTCTGCAGCTTTTTCAATAGCATTCTTTATACTTCCAAGTTCATCAACTAGACCTATTTCTTTAGCATCTTTACCTGACCACACTCTTCCTCCGCAGTATTCTTCAAATTCCTTTCTCTCCATTTTACGGAATTCTGCTACATGATCTAGAAATACATCATAGATTTCGTTTATCCCTTTGAAAACTATATTTCTTTCTTCTTCTGAAAAAGGTTTTTCTGGACTATATATTCCAGCTCTTTCTCCTCTACGTAGAAAGACTCTGTTAATCCCTTGTTTTTTAAGACTTTCTTGAGTTATGAATTTTAAGTTAATTACACCAATGGAACCTGTTAATGTCATAGGCTGAGATACAACCCAGCTTGAAGAAGTCGCAATATAATATCCTCCTGACGCAGCTACATCGCTGAAGTATGTAACAACTGGTTTCTTCTTAACTAGTTCTTTTATTGCTGATCTCATTGCTTCAGAAGCAACAACAGAACCTCCACCAGAATTGACATGAAAAACAACAGCTTTGACTTTTTTATCTCGCATTGCTTTTCTAAGAAGGTGTACAATAGTTTGATCTCCTGCTTGGTCATCACCAATAATAGGGATGGGTAGCTTAATTGGAGGTTTCTTACTTTTACCATCTATTATTGAACCTTCAACAGATATAACTGCTATTGTGTTCTTAGCTGGCTTTGGTTTAGGGATTTTAAGCTTCTTTAGGGATTTTTCCCAAGTTGTTAATACTAGTTTCTTCCTTTTAGAATATTCTTTTTTTACATATTCAATTAAATCTTCTTCACTAATTATTGTGTGAACCAATCCTTTTACCAAAGAATCTTTAGCTGTGTAAGGAGCATTATTCACTAACTCAATAATCTCTTTTTCTGATTTATCTAGAGCCAAACTAACATCTGAAACAAAAGTGTCAAAAGCAGAATCAATTATAGCTTGATATTGCTCCCTATCTTCTTTGGAAATGCTACTCTTTGAGAACATATCCCCTGCAGATTTGTAAGGAGAAATTGGAACAACGTCAGCAGATAGGTCTCTTTTTGCTAAAGCATCTTTCATAAGCAAACGAGATAACTGAAGACCTATAATGTTAAGATTTCCAGCTTGTTGAAGACAAATTTCATCAGCTGCAGTTGCTACATAAAATTTAAAGAAATCATATCCGTGAGCATAGACTATAACTTTTTTTCCAGTTTTTCTAAAATCTAGAATAAGATCTCTAAGTGATTGAGTTTTAGCTAGTCCTTCAGGTTGTTTTCTTAAGTGAATAATTATTCCCTCAAATTTAGGTAACTTGCTTAAACGATTAAAATATTCTTCAAGAAAAGCAAGAGAAAGAATTTTGGAAGGGAATAATCTTTTTTGGAAGAAATTCTTACGAGGTTCAGGTCTTTCATTCAGTGGTATATCTAAATCAAGATAAATCCATCGAAGTTTTTTTGACTTAATTCCTCTACGTAGGTTTCTAATCGTCCTTATAATGGATTTAAAAGCTCTATCAATTATCATTTTAATCATTTAGTAAAAAGAATTAATGCTTATATTTATTTCTGTGTTCAAGACAAAAATTTGAAAGTATATCAATAATTCCTAACTCTAATCCCCTATCCCTGTACTATACTATTGTCAATTTGCTTTGAAAGAACAATATTTATGTTTTTTCCAAAAATTGGTAGAATCTGTTAATCTAGTATGTGAAAATCGGTTTGATATCAGACATTTCAATAAGTGTGTTCATTTCTGTTTCAGTTGGTCTCTTCTCAAACCTTTTAGCAGCATCTAGCATTTTGGGTAGAATCTTCATATCTCCAGCTGTTATAAGAAAACTATCTTCTAAACCCAATGACCAGTGAACAGATTTATCAATTGCATCTTGAGTCTCTAAAGGTTCATAGAAGTAAGTGTTGGAATTCCTAGGTTGACCTTCCCATGGTCTTCTAGCAACTGATTTAATCGTTTGTACTGCTATGTTTCTCTCTCGGCATAACTTGACTAATTCATTGAAGTTTGTTGCATAACGAGGATTCTGCATCTGTAAATAATTATAAGGTAATAAAACTGTATCAAAATCAAAATGCTCCAAGCTTTGCAAGTGTACTTTAGGTACCTTACTACCGTGACCAGTTACACCTAGAAAACGCACGAGACCTTGATCACGTGCTTCAATAAAAGCTTCCAAAGCACCTCCTGGACTCATCGCTTTTTCCCAACCTACGGGATTAGTCAAACCATGCATCTGCCAAAGGTCTATTGTGTCAACTCTGAGTCTACTCAATGAACGTTGAAGATCCTCCCAAGCCCCTTTATATTGACGACTTCGAGTCTTGGTTGCGAGGAAGAAATCATTACTATGCTTTTCCATCCATGGACCAATTCGTTCCTCAGCATTTCCATACATCGGTGCTGTATCAATGTGGTTTATACCATACTCTAATAATAGACTAAGAACGTCATCAGCTTCCACTTGTGTTGCTTTACTCAAAGCGTAAGCTCCAAAAATTATTCTATTACTAGCATGTTTGGTGCGACCAAATTGGTTTATGGGTATCATTAGTCTATATCTCCGTGAACTTCAATTAATTACATCAAAATAGAAACATCATTTCACACTCATAAGCATTCGTGAAAAAATTTCTTTACTTTGCTTAAGAACTTTTAAAGGTTATAATAATGAAGATAAAATTGCTAACGAATAATAAAACAAGTTTTCATTGAGAAGCTAAGAGAAGCTAAGATAAATTAAAAATCAAGATTCTTCTGTTTCTAACAAAACTATATATATGTTACAAGACACTCAAGGTTTGTAATGAATGATTTTGTCTTTACAAAGGTGAAAAAAGCAAAACTAATCTCTTTCTTTATTTACAAATATCATTCAAATTTATTCAGAAAAAATGTAATAAATAATAGTTCTATAAAAACTGTTTTTTGTAACAAAAGTGAACTGTTAAGTTACTTAAATGAATCTGAAGTAATAAATCTTGTAAAGGAATTAAGTGAAAAGAGAAAGAAATTTCGAAAAAATCCAAAGGAAAGAACTAATATATGGAATTCTTATCGTTGGGGTGCTATTAAGCTTAACAATGGTAAAGGATTATACAGCCTGATTAGGAAATTTAAACCTGAAGTTCTTGTGGAAACTGGTGTTTGTAATGGAATCAGTTCTGCGTTTATTCTGCTTGCTTTGCACAAAAACAAAAAAGGTAAACTTTATTCTATAGATTTTCCAAAAATCAAAGGTGTAAATTATGAAAATGGTACGTTTTGGCAAGACAAAGGTGGAGCAGAGATTCCTAAAGGCAAAAAACCAGGTTGGGTAATTCCCGAGAATTTACGCGATAGATGGACACTCATTCATGGGAAGAGTCAGGAAGAATTACCTCCCTTGATTTCGGAATTAAAGGAAATAGATTTTTTCTTACATGATAGTGATCATTCTTATGATTGTATGATGTTTGAATATGAAGAAGTATTTAATGTTTTGAAAACAAAAGGAATTCTTGCTTCAGATGATATAGTTTGGAATAACTCGTTTGATGATTTCTGTAAAAAAACAAATAAAAAACCGTATTACATTAGTCCCAATGTAGGTTTTCTAATTAAATAATTGTCCATTCTTTCTTTAGCTGAAATATTCAAGTGTTCTTATTCTCGAATTTTCAATTACATCAACAATCAATGGATCAAATTATACATCGAATTTATGAAAATTATTTGAGGTAAATTGGTTTACAAACTGGTTCTTTCTTTGTATTAATTTTAACACCTTAAGGAGTAGTAATGGATTTTTTATCAGAAAAACTTAAACATCTTAAAAGTCAAAGTACACTCCATGTTCAGGCTTCGAGAATATGAACCTCCATTAAGAGTACAAATTACTATTAAGAATTTATTTATTTTCATGGCTTATTTCTTGACTTTGACTTTCTTTTTAGCTATAGCCTATTATCCTGAAAAATACCAGTTTTTTAGTGAACATATCAGTAATCTTGGAAGAATAGAGAGTGTTTTGGGTTCCTCTAATACAACATCAATGATAATCATAATTGTTGGTTTTAGTCTTTGTGCAGCACTTTTTCTAACTGTTTCTATACTATATTTCCTTAATAGAGAACTGTACATGTGGCATGTAAAAGGAGTGCTGTCACTCATAACTACTTTCGGGATTGCATGTGATGCCATCCCTTCAGATCATCCTAAGCTTAAAGTTCTTCATATTATTGGAGCATCTTCATTCATTGGTGGTTTTGCAGCTTTCAATGCTTTCGTTCAGATATCTAGTTCTATAAAGAAATGGAAAGAGAAACAAAAAATTATCAATAAAGAAGATACTATTTGGGATATATTCTTTTCAATAGCTGTGATAGTCTTACTCATAGGATATTTTGTCTTATTTGCATTAGATGCTAGTAATATCGACATCAGTTTAATTGATCCAATTTACCAGAAAATAATTATCTTTGCAGAAATCTTGGCACTTTACTTAATAGATAATATTGATATTTAGATTCTAGGATAACTTTGAGAATATATTCGATTAAATACAAGAATCAATTTGACTTAATATAACCCTTCTTCTTTTTGATTTCTTCTCTTCTCTGAGAATATCCTTAGCTTTCTCTTCGTATGTTCTTCTATCCTTGAATTTGATTAGCAGTTCAGCTTGTTTATATTGCAGTATTTCAGTTTCTAAGTCTGTGTTACAAGTACTACAATAATTTTCTAATGATTTATGATTTTCCGCATTTCGGACAATAAACTGCATTTAGATTCATATAGAATTTTATTACACTTGGTTTAAACTTATAATTACAGTTCTGACTAAAGAGATTATCTTTTCAGTTAATATTCTTACATTCAGGGCAGTATAATTCAGTTGTCACAAAATCTAGTTTTATTTATTGTTTATATGATACTTTCTACTAATTTTTTATGTAAACTAGTTATAATCAGAAGGCTGTTCCTGTAAAATTTTCCAAAGCGAACATTTACTTATTTATTACTAAAAAGATTTCACAAAACCTTTTTAATTCTAGAATTGTACATCCATTTTATGCACTCAATGAAAAAAAAATATTTGAGCTTATTATCCGTCTCATTATTACTACTCATTTTATCAACTCAAATTTTAGCTGATTTTTCTTCTTTGACTGAAACTAAATCTGATGGAACTATATATACTTTGACAGCTAGTTTTGCAGATGTTTACAAAATTGGTACTTTATTTGAATTGGAATTACAATTGACAGCTGATACGTTTGGAACATTAAGTGGTGTTATTGTTTCTTTCTATGATATAGCAATAGATGTTACAATCTCAGGGGATATATACTTTGTAGCACAAAATACAACTCTCCCTGATATAGATACCGAAGGTGGGAGTAGCTCTACAACCTTAACATTTAATCTATCAGATATAACAGATGATGATTTTTATATTATGACGCAATGGACATTCAAAGGAAATAATACGCAAGGTGAAGATCCAGATGATTATGGAGCGATTTGGGGAATTGGTAGAGTCAGAGTAAAAGAAGCAAATGCGAGTATTGTTTTACCAATTCT
>DXJF01000101.1 GCA_019057375.1 Candidatus Heimdallarchaeota archaeon | reverse complement strand
TTCTGATGATCGTGTTAATAGCTATGAAGATGAATACACCGAAGAAGCTGCTTGGAGACTAGATAATGCAGGAATTGATGTTTACTGGACAAGTAGTTCTTTCACTTTTACACACGCTAAATTCTGGATTGTTGATAGTCAAGAAGTTTATGTATACTCTGGAAACTGGGCACCTTCAAGTATTCCTGAAGAACCTGTAGCAAGAACTAATAGAGAGATGGGATTTGTTTTTAATGATGCAGAAATTGCATTATACTTTGAAGGTGTCTTCATTGCTGATGGGTTTATCTCTACCGCTTACGATTCTGCAATTGGACATACAGGAAACCTTCAAGCTCCTGAAACTAGTGGAACTTATGAGCACCCATTTTCTCCATCTACCTTCGTTGAATATGCTGAAGTGACACCTATTTTCTCTCCAGATAACAGTTTTGAATTACTTTCTAACTTAATTCAATCAGCAACTACTAGTATCGATTTAGAACTTCAATATATCAAGTTTGATTGTGATTTACTCAATGATGTTATTGACGCTGCTCTGAGAGGGGTTTCAATAAGAGTTCTTATACCAGAACCAGACTCATCAACTGAAAATGTTACAGAAACTTTAATCAACAGTGGTGTTCAAGTTAAGTTTTTCAAAGGGATGTATGATCATAACAAATATGTTTCTGTTGATGGCGAAACTGTTCAAGTTTCAAGTATCAACTGGTCTAACAATTCAATTGAAAATAACAGAGAAGCAGGAGCTATCGTAAAAAATGCTAATGTTGCAACATATTTCAAAGATGTATTTGATTATGATTGGGCTAATAGTGAAACACCTGTTGGTTTTGCAGCTCCAGTTGCTTTAGTATCTCCAAAAGTTGGAGGAATAGCCTCAGGAAGCTTCTTGTTCCAGGCATCATTTGCAATCAACACATACACAGCTGGAGAACTTTTTATTGATGGTACATCTGTTCATATCTGGAGTAATCCAACTGGAATAGTCAGTACTAGCATCAATACTGATACATATACCGATGGTATCCACAATATTAAAGTTGTAGGAACTCCTACTGTGGGAGATCCAATTGAAGTTGTGAAGAAGATTAACATAATCAATGAAGTAGGATGGAAACTATTCATTACTGAAATTCGATATGATGCTGACGATGAACCTGAAGGGGAATTTGTTGAGATTTATAATGCATTTGATTTTAATATTTACCTTGAAAACTGGAAACTAACAGACAACGAGGGTAATTACATCCTACCAGAAGAAGCACAAATAGATTCGGATGACATATTGATATTTGCATACGATAAAGCAATATATCAAAGTGAGATGACAGCATTAGGTGTTACAACTCCAGCAGCTGATTACAATTTAGGTAACATACAACTAGCTAATACAGGCGATGATATTAGTTTAAAAGATCCGTCTGATGTTACAAAAGATGCTGTTGCTTGGGGATCTGGAAGTGTAGCAGGCGTTGTTGCATGGTCAGGTTCTACTACAGATGCAGATAAAACTTTACAAAGAGATCCTGCGAATGAAGACACTAATAATTGTAACACTGATTTCATAGTTGATACTCCAAATCCTGGGGTTGTATATGTTGACACTGATCCAGGTTTCACTTCTTATGAGTTTGTATTGCCTGCGATAGGAATAGTAGGTTTAGCTGCACTACATTTTAGAAGAAGAAAAAGGTAAATCCTTTTTTCATTTTTTATTTTTTGGACTTTTTATATTAAAAAGACTATGATTAAATAATATGACACTTGCTAATCAAGTCGTTTATTTCTCCGAGAAGGAACAAACATTTGATTCTATCATTTTATACATGGATTTAGATGCTTTTTTTGCTTCTGTTGAAATAAGAGAGAATCCTGATTTAGCTGATAAACCTCTTGTTGTTGGAGGAAATCCAAAAACAAAACAAGGTGTCGTTAGTACTTGTAACTATAAAGCAAGAAAATATGGCATTCATTCAGGTATGCCAATATCACAAGCACTAAGATTATGTCCTCATTTAACAATGGTTAGAGGGTCATATAAGCTGTATAGTGATGTTTCCAAGAGTATTATGAATATAGTAAAACATTATTCTCCTACAATGAAAGTAGCGGGTAATGATGAAGCTTATCTTGATCTAACTGAAATTGTATCCGATTATGAAGAAGCAAGAAGACTTGCTGTGGAATTAAAGGATGACATTTTTGCGACAGAACATTTAACTTGTTCAATAGGTATTGCTCCCACTAAAATACTGGCAAAAATCGCTTCTGAAACAGATAAACCTGATGGATTAGTTGTTGTAAAACCTCTAGATATTACAGAATTTATGGAACCTCTAAAAATTACCATCATACCTGGAGTAGGAAAGAAAAGTGCTGAATCTTTCAGCAAGAAAAAAATTTACACTTGTGGTGATTTAGCTAAGTTGCCATACCAGTTAGTCTACCAGAAATTTGGTAAATATGGACTTAAAACATGGAAACTAGTGAACGGTTTCAATACTGAAAATACTGAAAATAAATTCGTTTCTAATGAAAGAAAATCAATAAGTGAAGAGAAAACCTTCTTTAATAGACACCAAAAATGGGAAGATATTTGGGTACAAATTGATTCATCCATTGACACAATTATTGCAAGAATGAGAGTTAAAAACATGAGTTTTAAAACAATAACTCTAAAAATTCGTTTTAAAAACTTCGAAACCTATACTAGAGCACATTCTCTATCCAGTTACAATATCTCAGAAAAACTTGTTAGGACTGTAGTTCAGAAACTTCTAGAAGAATTTGAAAATAAAAAACCTGAAGACATAAGACTGGTAGGGATCAAAATATCTAATTTAAGAAAAATAGATAATAATCAAAAAACTTTAACACAATTTTTTTAATACCGTTATGTAAGTATTAAAGAAAGGAAAAATCATGTCGACTGAAATTCCTGACTGGTTTGTTTTAAAAGATCCTGGAGATATATCTATAGATATTGAAAGCTGGAATATTTATGCTAATACTCGCTTAGATCGTCTGATTTCTGAAGATTTATGGATAATAACTCAACCTACATGGATGTCTGAAGATGAATGGTTTCAGTCGAAAGTAGAGGAATTTGGAGGACACACTTCACTTAAACTTGCAGTTTCCCTAGATCCACGATTAACATCCTGGTTGATAGAGGTTGAGGGGGATCTATTTGAATTTCGTTTTATCAGCAGTTCAAGTTTTGAACAAAAAGTAAGTGTGTTAAGAGAACTTTATTCTCAAGAAAACGTTAAGTTAATCAGTGAAATTAATAGCTTGTTTGGTATAGATATTTACAGAAGATTCAATATTGCGGAAGTCGATACAAGATCTGTAAAATACGCTAAAAGCAAATATGGAACAAGTGCTACTGACCTTAACAGAAAAGTAGCTATTCATTACACAAAAATACCCTCAATAGTTTCAGCAAAAAGAGTACTTCTCTACAAAGGATGGGGTATTGTTACTCTTGCGGACTTACGCCTTGCAGTCAAAAGAGAGTTTGAGAAACAGCTGAGAGAGGTTATTGAGAAATCCAAAGGACTTGTCGAACAAGATGAAGGATTAAAAAATGCTATTAAACCTATATTTAACAGAGTAGAAGAGATTGCTAGATCTACAAGATTATCGAAAGATTACCTTAGTTTAGGCATAGAAGAGGAAGTAGAAATCCTTTCTAAAACCGAATTATTTCCACCATGTATTCAGGAGCTAATTGGGATTCTTAAATCAGAAGGTCATCTTGCTCATTTAGAAAATTGGCAGTTGGGAACTTTTCTAAAAAGAGCTGGCATGTCAGTTGAAGAACAACAGAGATTTTGGTATGAAAACTCAGTAGATAATATTGGAATTTCTTTTGAGGAGTTTAAACAGAGGGTTAGCTATCAAATTCTACATATTTATGGTAAAGTTGGTCGTGAAGTCGATTATAACCCTCCAAGCTGTAAAACTTGTATTAATAATTATTATTGTTACTGGGCACATAAAGAAAGTGCAAAAATTATTGAAGACATAAAAACACGTTTTGAAGATAGAAAGGAAGAAGTTGTTGAAAAGGCTATAGAAGATATTTCCAAATTATTAAATGGTCAACAGTATCAAAGAGCATGTGCGAGATTTTTTACATTATTAACTGATTGGACTGTACGAGGAAATCACATTAATCAGATGATAAGTTTCACTAGGCAAGCCTACAAAAGATTCTATGCAAAGAAAGAGGAAGAAAAAGATGTAAAGGGGAGTGATGAAGATGAGTGAGAAAGTTACATTAGAATTACTGTCTGAATATTATGAGAAGAAATTTCCTATAGAGAGTTTTATGTCTTATCTAGGTTTGTCTGATTTTCAAAATAGAGAATTTGGGTTTGTTATTAATGATAGATTTACAAGAAACATATCTTTTGAAAATACAAAAAAATTGAGAGAGTTTATGGTTTCTAATTCAGTTCAGCATGCTTATGTAGGTTCAGTTTATGAAAAACCACCTTCCAGAGATAATAGAATACATTCTATCAAGTGGAAGTACAGAGAATTTATTTTTGACATTGATATCAACGAATATGATCTAGTAAGATCATGTGATTGCGGTAAATACGATTATTGTAAAATCTGCTGGCCTTTAGTTCAAGATGCAGTTGCATTTATTGAAGAAACTATGAAAGAAGATTTTGGTTTTAAGGAGATGAAATGGTTTTTTTCAGGTAGAAGAGGAGTACATGGATGGGTAGTAGATAAAGAATCAAAGGGTCTAAATAATGAACAAAGAGTTTCAATTTTGAACTATTTAACCTTCATACATGACGAAACCAGATCTCAATCTATAGAAGAAATTCCTAATGAAGCAAAACCTCTCAGAAACAGAATTTTTTCTCTTCTAGTAAAACCTTACATTGAGCACTCTTTTCTTGTGGATTTGGATAACCCTATCTTACAATGTCAAAGCTGTAAGTCTAAATTTAGAGCTTATGAATTGATAGAAGAAATAACAGGAAAAAAAGTAGAAGTTCTAAGGTTTGCTGCACTAAACAAAAGAATTCTAAATAGCAATATCAAATGCAAATACTGTTCTGGTGAACTAGAAAATATAACAAAATTAGAAGTTGAAGATTTTGGTTTAACAGAACTTAAGGCTAGAAAAATAAAAACTCAAGTTAATGAGACTACTTCTTTTGATCATAATCAATATAACATTATAATGCCAAATGATTGGAAAGTTAGAAGGAAAATGTCAAATGACATAATCTTGAATAGATACCCTAGAATTGATAGAGCTGTATCTACAGACATTAAAAGAGTAAGTAGAATACCTTATTCAATTCATGGGGATACTGGAAAAATAGTTATTGAAATAAAGGATATAGATAGTTTTTATCCTGATTCTACACCAAATATTTGGGAAGCTTTAATGTAAAAGGAGAAGATTTCTAATTAGAAATCTGCATGTAAATGTGGTAATTTTTGTGGAAAGAGTTTCTTTAGTGTTAGCTTATTTTCTTCTGTTAAATTACCCCATCTTTTAAATTGGAAGTCATCCAGATTATAACACCCGTAGATTATGGCAGATAATCCTTGAATTGATAACTCACAATCATATTGATCAGTCTCAGCTACTTCTAGAATTTTTTCTTCGCTCTCAAATGAGTATATTTTGTTATTCCAGTCACATTGTTCATCTCTGATTTTTATCGAAATAGCTCCTTTTCCAACATGAATTCCAGACATTTGATCAACAATTACAACTCTTCCCATACAAGAGGGCACCCATTCTCTACTGACTATTTTCCCCTTAGAACCCCAAAATGTATCATTAAACCATAATTCAGGAAAATCTCCAGGAAGAACAGGGAGATGAATTTCATTAACTTGGTCGGCATGGTGAGCTAACCATTGCAGTAACAGATATTTGCCAAGAGAATTATCAAAGTAAAAATGTCTAATTTTAATTTCTTTCCAAAATCCAGTGATTTTATAGGTCATGATTCCTATAACCTCACCATTATTATTTTTTGCAATAGCAATCCAGTAAGCAGCTTCATCTTTCATCTTAGCTTGTTCAGTGTCATGTTTTATTCCCATCCCATGGGTTTTAAGCTGAAACTTCTTAATGTAATCAAGATATTGATCCATTCCTTCTTTGATGTTGATTTTTTCTACAGTACCATCTAGTTCTTCTTTGATTAAAGGAGCCAAAGATTGAGGAGAGAAAACAGCTGTTCTTAATTGAGGAAAACTAACATACCCTAATCTTTCGTAAAACTCCTCTTTGAAAGGATATAAGGTAGAAAATACTTGTTCTTTTTCTTTCATCTTTTTGAATGAAAGATCCATTAATTTCTTTGCATATCCCTTTCTTCTAGCTTCAGGATTTGTAACGACTTCTGCGACTCCGCACATTTTTTTAATTGTTCCTCGAACATTTTGCAAGATAGGTTTGAGCATTAATCCTGAAACAGGGTTATCACCCTCATAAATTGCGTAACACAAATCCTCTTTGAAGTAATGTTTGTTCTTAAGTAATCTTTCAATGTCACCAGGAGTTGAAAAAAAAGCATAAAAAACCATTTCGAGCAATGGATCTAATTCGTCCCCCGATACTTCCTTAATTTCGACATCTTTCATAAAAGAAGGCTGGAAAAGGCGCTTAAAAGAGTTTTGTAGTTAATATTCATTTTATAGAAAATTTTCCTATAGATACAAAATTTTATTATATTTGGGTTGGTTTTGGCATCTAGAGTAATAATGTCCATATCAAAAGATCAACTCAAAGAAAGATTCAAGAAGGAAAGCTACGAAGTTAACCTATTCAAGGAAAAAGGTTTTATCAGAAAGAAATGTCCTCATTGTAATCACCATTTCTGGACATTAATTCCAGACCAAGAAAACTGTGGAGATACCAGATGTTCTGGAGGATATAAGTTCATTGGCAAAAAAGGAAAGAACATGGACTTTGATCAAACAATTAAAAGTTTGACAGATTTCTTTGTAAAAAATGGTCATACGGCAATAAAGGATTATCCAGTTGTATCAAGATGGAGAGCTGATATGGACTTTACAATAGCCTCTATAGCTGATTTTCAACCCTGGGTTCTAGAAGGGGTTGTTGATCCTCCAGCAAATCCTCTAGTTGTACCCCAAATGTGTATTAGAACAGGTGGAGAATTCTCAGATATAGATAATATTGGAAAAACAGCTAGACATTTAACTTGTTTCGTTATGTTTGGACAACATTCTTTCAATTCTAAAACACTAACTGATGGATATTGGATGGATAGATGCTTAGATTTGAACTTCCAATATCTAACTGGAGAATTAGGACTTAAACCTGAAGAAATATCTTATGTGGAAGGCATTTGGGCAGGTGGAGGTAACTTTGGACCTAATTTGGAAGCTATGGCTTATGGAATAGAAGTCGTGAATAATGTATTTATCGCTTATGGATTCGATAATGGAAAAGTAAAGAATCTTGATATGCAAGTGATAGATGTAGGTTGGGGTTTGGATAGAGTATCATGGTTCACCCAAGGAACGCCCTCAATATATGAGGCAATATTTCCAAAAGCCATAAACTATTTGCAAAAAGAAAATGATTACAAACCAGATCATAAACTACTAGTGGAATACAATATACTTGCAGGTCTTTTAGCAGTGGAAGAAGTCAAAGATTTGAGAGAAGAAAGAAGACAAATGGCTAAGAAACTAGGGATGACATATGATGAAATGTTAAAAGCTCTTGGACCACAAGAAGCGATATATGCAATTGCAGACCATGCAAGAACTCTATCTATGACGATTGCTGACGGAGCAATTCCTTCAAATGTAGGTGGTGGATACAACCTAAGAGTTCTTTTGCGAAGAATAGAAGCTCTCAGAAGTTTATATGGACTACAATTCTCATTTGAGAAACTATTTGATCTTCAAATCGATCACCTTTCAGTCTCTTATCCTAGAGTAAAGGAGCATAGAGAGGATATCTTCAAGATAATCGATATAGAACTTAAACGATATGAAGAAACTAAGAAATCAGGGAAAAGAATTGTTAATAAACTAATCCAACAAAAGAATGAATTTGATTTTAAAACACTCTTAGATTTGTATCAAAACAATGGAATTAATCCTTTAATGGTCAAGGAACTAGCTAAAGAAAACAAATTGGATGTTGAAGTCCCAGACGATTTCTATATTAAATCGGAAGAAATTCTTGCACAGCAAAAAGCTAAGCAAAAAATAGCTAAGGATGAACTCGTTTTAGAATTAGAAGAAGAATATATTACTCAAACTTCATACTACGAAGATGTCTATAAGACGAAGTTTGAAGCCAAAGTAGAATCAGTACTAAAAGGTAAATATCTTGTACTAGATAAAACACTATTCTATCCTACAGGTGGAGGACAGATTCACGATATTGGCACTATAAGTGTAGATGGAAAAGAATTTCATGTCACTGATGTTTTCAAAAAAGGAACTACAATCATTCATAAGCTAGAGGAAAAATGTGACCTCAAGAAAGGTCAATCTGTTGAAGGAGAAATTGATGGAAAAAGACGTATGGATATTATGCGTCATCATACAGCTGTTCATGTTGTAAATACTGCTGCAAAAGAAATTCTAGGGGATCATGTTTGGCAAGCGGGTGCAGATAAAACTGAACACAAAGCTCGATTAGACATAACACATTACAACTCTGTAAAGGCAAAAGAATTGCAAAAGATTGAATATCTAGCTAACCAAGTGGTATTCGAGAATCGATCAATTTTAAAAACCGATTTAGATAGAGATGAAGCTGAAAGGAATTATGGTTTCCAAATTTATCAAGGTGGCGTTGTTCCAGGAAAAACACTTCACATCGTGTCCATTAATCAATGGGATATAGAAGCATGTGGTGGTACACATCTAGATAGCACTGGTGACATTGGAATCATTAAGCTTGTTAGTAGTGAAAGAATCCAAGATGGAATAGTGAGACTGGAAATTCTTGCAGGTAATCCAGCCCTGAAATACATTCAAGAACAAGAAAATATTCTCAAAGAATCTTCAAATATTCTTAGTGTAGAACCTAAACTACTTCCTAAAACTGTAAATAGGTTTTTTAAAGAATGGAAAGAACAAAAGAAAGAAATTGAAAATCTTAACCAAAAAATCGCTGAGTTGCAATTTTCTCCTACTCAAATAAAAACTAAGAAAATCAAGGATGTTGATGTTTTAGTTAAAGAAACAACAGGAAATCAAAAAGAGCTAATTGTTCAAGCTACTCAAGCAGTCAAGAATTTTGAGAATGGAATAAGTATTTTGATTTCTTCAGATGAGGACAAAGTAATTCTAGTTGGAGCTAGGAGTAAAAATTCAGAAGTTGATATTGTTTCAATAATTAAGGAATTGTCAGAATTAGTTGGTGGTTCAGGTGGAGGAAAAGGTGAACTAGCAATTGGTGGAGGACCACAAAAAGAGAAACTAGCAGATTTAATATTAAATGTGGATAAGATAATTGAATTGAAAATAAACTCAAGCTAAATAAGAATCTAATATGGTCTTTCTTTTTTTATTCCTTGGAGTTAAATTTGATATTTCTTAATCCAGTTGGGGACAAAGATCTTATCTCAACAGGAACAGTAGATGGAGCAATCATTAGTGTTTCATTGGATACCATCTTCAAAGTAGCATGAAGTTCAGCTGAGGTGTTCTTCAGAGATTGTAGAAATTCATTTTTCCTCTCAGGACATGCTGAAATTCTATTTATATTTAGGAAAATTAAATTTCCTTCCTTAACTTCATCCATAATACGATCAGTTTTAACAATATCAATTAGAGAGTAAAATTTCACTCCAGGAGGTTGTGAATTGACTTGAGTATCTTCTGGTTTAATATTAGAATCTTTCAGAATCTTTCTCTTAATAACCATAGAGTTTAACCCATTTAATGAGAAGTTTACTCTTAATAAAACCAGATTAATACAGTAATAACATTAGGGTAATACTAGAAAAAGAAAGAAGTATTAGAATTTCCATGGATCGCGAACATAAACAGGTGCTGATGCAGCTCCTCTTTTTACGATTACGTTAGCTAATTCTAAAGAGTCTACTATTTCTCGGAATCGGTTTCGTAATGTAACTGGAGTTGTTTTTGCTACTTTGGCAACTTGTTGTTGAGTTCTTCTTTCACCAGTTCTGATTCCTGCGATATATATTGCAGCTGCTGCGACACTTAATGGGTTCTTACCCATATCGAGTCTTCTTGATTTGCTCTCTTCTAGAATTTTCAAAGCTTCATTCTGTGTAGCGGTTGTTAATTCAAGTTCATTACATAACTTAGTGAGTAAAACTGCAGGATCAATTGGTGTTGGTTTAATATGTAATTCCTGAACATATAGTCTGAAACATCGAGCGATAACTTTCTTGTCTGCTCTGATATGTTTTTCAATATCTTTAAGTGTGGTCGGATTGTTATATTGACGAGCTGCTATGTATATTGCGGCTGCAACCATCGATTCAATGCTTCTTCCACGAATTAAATCCGCTTTCAAAGCTTTTCTATAAGTAGTAGCTGCTGCTTCCGCTATCTCATCACTTAACTCAAGTTGACTTACTATTCTTTTCAACTCTCTCAAAGCAATTCTTAGGTTTCGGATTTGAGATCGAGAATCTCTTCTATTAAGCCATCTCAATCTTCTCATCTTTGCCACGACATTTGGGTCTAGTTTCTTGCCAAAAATATCCATGTTACCAAAACTAATTTGAGATGAAACACCATAATCAGATTTTAGAGGTGATATTGGTGAACCAGTTCTACTCCGAGCTGCTCTTTCTTCTCCTGAAAATGCTCTCCATTCAGGAGATGTATCAATTAATTTAGAAACCACTAACCCACAATTACTGCAAATAGACTCACCACGGGTGTAGTCATCAATAATTTCCTCGGAGTTACAATTTGGGCAGCGGTCTTCACTCATTCCAGACACTCTAATTGAACATGCACATGAGATTATATAAAGCTAGCTAAATAAAGTACGATAGAAGCCCCCTAACACCAAATTACAAATATGTGACACATGTTTGTTTATATATTGTTTTATAAGTTTAAATAGGGGTTGTGTTATTTATATAGCCGTTTGTCACGTATTAAAACGAATGGAAGTTCCACAGAAAGACATTTTAATACCAGTGAGACTGATTTCTTAATGACAGTTTATTTATCTGCACATTATAATCTGTCTTGCTTTAGGGGTGCTGTTACCAAAGATCACGCGGGTAGATATCAACAGATTATAGATTGGTTCGCAAGAGAACCACAGTTTAAAGGAACCATTTCCTTTAATACACTCTTTCTCCAATCAATAATCTGGGAAAATGAATCTATTGTAAAAGACATTTCCAAACTTTGTCTAGCAGAACAATTAGAGCTGTCAGCGTCAATGTTTTCGAATTATGTTCCTTTTTCGTTAAAATTCGAAAATGAGATTCTTAAACACCAAATCAAATATGCTTCTAAAGAACTAAAAAACTTTTATCCTGATGAGTATATTAAAGGGTTTTATTCTCCCTTCGGTGTTTTTGATGATCGAAATGTAGGTCACCTTGTTGACGAATCGTACAGGTATATAATAGTAGACTGGAATATTTTGGATCGAGCAATTAATAAAAAGCCTATTGGAAATATAGACCCCAGTTTTTCCAAAGTCTTTAAAATAAAAGATAAAGACATTTATGTTCTTCCGTCATATAATCTGAGAAGTATTTATAGACTTTTCCCGGAGTTCTATAAGCAATATCTCAGCTCAGGTATTATTGACAGTTTGTCAGAAGCTATCCAAAAAGGGGACAAAATATCAAATAAAGAAGGGATAGATCTATTCGGCTTGCTAACTATTGATCTTAATGATCTAAAATTCCCGACCTTTAGATCTGATTTTAATTTTGACAGCTATTTCATTGAAAGTAAACAATTACTAAATCAGCCGATGAATTTTATTAGACCTTCAGAAGTTATAGAAAAATTCGATATCAAAGAAATCGATTTGAAGTATTCATTGCCTTATGAAATGATATTATCTTCTGAAACTATACCGACTATTGAACTCTCTCCATGTTGTGAAAACCTAACTAGAATATTAAAAATGAATTTAAACAGAATCAAAAGGATAGAAAAAGCTGCAAGCTCGCTTGAAAATATTCAAAAGAGTGCAATTGAAAATCTAATTAAACATTCTTGGAATTATCTTCTAACAAATTTACACAATACGTACTTTTCACAATTTAATGAACCAATTAAAGGAGTAAATATTCTGGACTTTATGAATATATGGAATAGTATAAATCATATTAATTTAGCAGAATTTATAGCAAACGCCTACAAAACAGACAAAATAACCAAAGATGGTTTTCATATAATTGACCCAATTTGTGGAGATATGGTTCATTATAATAACAACATTCTTTGTAGTTTTCTACATAGGGGGGGTGTAATTAACAATCTTTTTAATCTCGAAAACGGAGAGTTTATAGCTTCTTCTCCATCCCCAAGTCTGATTGTAAACACTGTAACCCAAGAACCCAATTATGGATTAATGTTTGATATAGTTTCTAAGAAGTACAGTGGCCAATATAATCTATTCAACGAAGGTTATGTAGCTAGTAGAAAAGAATTAACTGATGGAGTTGAAATTGCTTTAAGTACTTATGCAACAAGTGACATAGTTCTGAAGAAAATTTTTACAATCAGAAACGGTTCTAACAAAATAGACATTAATTACAATTTTCAAAATAGAGGGGTAGTCAAAGAAGAATTCATTCTTTATAGTCTCTCTAAATTTAATATGGGAGATTATATCGCACCAATATTTTCACAAGAGAATCTTATCCTAGAAAACATATCAAGTTCAAAAGATTCTGTGATTCTGGAGATAAATAATGAAAAAACAAACTCAAAGGTAAAAATCACTGTACCTGAAGAGATTAGATACGATAGTAAGAAACGTTTTCGTAATTTAGAGTTAACTCTGAGAATGAAAGTACCAATCTTAGAATTACATGAGACAAAAGACTTTGTTTTTAGCATAGAGATTGAGACAAAATAAAATAATGAGAAAGTAAAGATTTTACTTTCGATTTGTTTTATTTTTTTTGTTAAGCGCATAACCTGCTACTAGAAGAGAAAATAGAAATGATAAGCTTGCATAAGGAGTTGTTGATGTTGGTGTTTCAACTTCAAGCTCGACGTTAAACATTATGGTCGAATTAAACTGATTTCCAGCCCTATCTTTAACCATTATAGTTACAGTATAATTTCCATCTTCTACATAATTGTGGAAGGCAAAATGATCATCAGTAACATTCTGAACAACACCATTGTCCCAAAAAATCCAGACTCTTTCTATACCTGCATACGCATCAGCATAGTCAAAATAAAATTCAACATATCCATCGATTATTGCTGTATCATTTAAAGTATGACTAGTGATTTCCAATGTAGGATTTTCAAAGTCAAGATAGATAATTGTAGAAATCGAGGTATTTACTAGTACAGGAGCATCATTAACTCTTGTAATGTTAATTGTAACAAATAATGTCGCGTTATATTCTCCTGTAACCTGAGGATAATAATGAACACTTGTATTTGTATCTACATCCATTATATCAGTGATTGGTGTTCCATCATCAAAATCCATTTCAACACTATAAAGCGACCCTCGAGAAGCATCAATCTCGTAGTAAAAAGTCACATTATAGTCGTTTGTGTAGGTGTTATTCACAGGATATAAATTAATCTCTGGAACTGAATCGTAGATGTACAGCAATTTCATTATTCCGCCTGTTTCATTGTAAAACGCATCATAATAGAGATTGTATGCTTCATAATGCAAAATATTCCCTTTTGAGAATGAACCAATAGAAACAAAGTATTCTCTTATTGTATTGTTGTATCCATTTTCGTTTTCTACTGTATAATTTCGATTAAGTGTTGCTTCGACTTCAGTAAACGGAATTATTTCTGTATCATTATCTAGACCTTGTGTTACAAAATATCTGATTCCATATTTCTCTAAATCTGTTGAATTGTAAGTAGTGATATTAAACTCTAAGTCATCTAAATCAGTTATTTTTCCTTCTTGTAATGTATCTGATTCAAAGTAAAATCCATTGTTGATCATATACACATTTAGCTGAGTCCTGACTTCATTTATACCTCCCCACATATCCCAACCATATGAATTGTTCGCGCTGAAGAAAATTGTTCTATCCGTAAATTCAAACGTTGTGTTGAAAATAACAGAAGTTGTAGTTATATTTCCTTCTTGCCAATCCATTTCAATAAATGTTACATCACCATTAAATATGCCTAAAGAGACATCAGTTATTGGATCTCTGTACTTCGACAATGCTAAAGTTACTGTATCATTTTCTGTGCCCCCATAGATTTCGTAGCGGATCACCACTGTATTATTTGTTTGATTAGAAGGAGTATAGTAGATGAAACTGTTTTGTGTCACAGTTGCATTACCAATATTATAAAAGGCAGGAGGTGTCCCTTCTTCTGTAACATAGAGATAATGCCAAGGTCCTAAATGATTAAAATTTTCTAAAACTTCATAGGTTCCATTATTGATTTCACCTATCCAAGAATAACCCTTGAATGTGGTTAAACTAGTTAATTCGAAAGTCCCTTTGTAATATGAACGATCAACTTGAGAGTCGGAAAAATTTAATGCTAAGCTGGTTTCAGGGGTTAGACTCAGGTTTGAACCAGAGCCCACTATTACTACTCCACTGATACCTACTAAACGATCTACGGAATATTCAACTGTTATCATAGTGTGATTTGGGAAATTGATACCTTGAAAATCTTCAAGCCCTTCAGCTACTAGGCTTTCTAAAATCGGTTCTGTAGTACTAGCAGCATGAATTTTTGGATCGAATGATCCTAGTCCTAATGAAAGTGTTATCAGTATTATAACTACAAAGGCATATGTCTTTTTATTGTTCATATCTCTTCACTTCAGCCTTGCTTGGTTGTGGTATTTAAAGCTATTTTTATGCTTTATGTATTATGTTTTTTGTTTTAGAGTCTTTTTCATTCATTTTTATATGTAAATGGGTCAAAGACAACAAATGAAACTGAGCACCCAAAATTTTTAGTAATTTCCAAACATGAGCTTATAGTTTTAAAGCCAGATAAACCCCAGGAAGAATCAATTTTTGCTTTTCTTTCTTGAACCATTGATTTCACACCCTCTATAGCCTTATTTTCAGTTTTATCTAAAATCTCACCTTTGCTTTCAAAAGCTAACATACACGGGATTTGTTCCTTTTTGATCTCTACAAAGACTTTTGCTAAAGCAATGCATGTTGCATGTTTTTGTCCAACAGACCCTCTAGAGAGAGCTTTAACAACATGAATATTTGTACTAAATGGAATCATCATACGTTTATCATCAACGTCTATGAATGTAATTCCCTTCGCTCTATCTATTTCGGGTGTTGTCTCTATAACAGGAGGAATAGAGGACACAGTAATATGATTTTGATAACCTAATCCTGAATTCATGAATGCTTTGTCAATTGCATCTAGTTCAGATGTATCAGATTCACCTATACCGGATGTAAACCAGAATCTCGTTGGGTTGCTCATTTTTCAATGTAAAAGTTTTTGCGGATTATATATAATTGTCGAACAAGCATACATTATACAGAACTCTACCGATTTAATACTTTGACAAAAATATATATATTAATCTGGATTTTTCTTTTTTACAGTCAAATGGTAAGGTATATCTCATGGATGAGCTGGAAGAGTTTTTTAGAAAGAATAACATTGAGTTTATTCAATTTCAATTTACAACTATATTTGGAGATTTAAAGTCAGTCGAATTTCCTTCAAACATCTGGGGGGAAATGAAAGATGGCACCGGAGTGGATGGATCATCCTTAGGATTCTTAAAAACTGAACAGAGTGACATGAAAGTAGTCCCTGATTTATCAACTTTAGCTGTTTTTCCCTGGGAACCAAGAATGGCAAGATTCATCTGTGATATTTATGGGAATGATGGAAATCCCCATCCAACTGATCCTCGGAGCATTTTGAAAAAAGTAATTAAACAAGCTAATGATTTAGGTTATGAATTGAAGACACGACCTGAACTTGAATGGTACTTCTTAGACCTAGATCTTGAGCCATATGAATCTGGTGAATATATGGATACTCTCCCTTATGATGAATTAGGTTATCTTCGACGAAATATTGCAAGCGATATGCAAGAAATGGGTATTGCGGTTAAAACAATTCACCATGAAGTTGGTAATGGTCAACAAGAGATTGAATTCGCTGCTTTAGAGGCTTTAAAGCAAGCAGATGACACACAAACTGCGAAAATGATTGTCAAAGCAGATTCTCTTTTTAGTGAAATTTTTAGTACTTTCATGCCAAAACCTTTTGCTGATCAAGCTGGAAGTGGAATGCATATTCATCAATATCTTATCAAAGATGGGAAGAATATCTTTGCAGATGAAGAAAAAGGTATCAGTGATACATTGCGCTATTTTGTTGGAGGAATTTTGAAACATGTAGATGCAATGACTGCACTTTTCAATCCAACAACAAATTCTTACAAAAGATTGGTTCCTGGTCATGAAGCTCCTGTTTACAAATCTTGGGGAGTTGCTAATAGAACAGTATTGATTAGAGTTCCAGGATACGAAAAGAAAGCAAGAATCGAATTTCGAGCAACAGATGCTGCTTCAAACATCTATCTGGCCTCAGCTTTACTTCTAGCTTCAGGTTTGGATGGGATCAAGGATATGATTGAACCAATTCCTCCTACAACTAAAAATGTTGAAACTTTATCTATTGAGGAAAGGAAAAGTATGGGGATTGTACAATTACCTAATAGTTTATCTGAAGCTCTGGACTTTTTGGAAAAAAGCTCTTTCGTAAAAGAAACTCTTGGTCAAGACATTCTAGATATATTTCTAGCCGTTAAAAGAATGGAATGTAAGGAACATACGGAAGCTAAAAACATAAGTGAAGAAGACGAATGGGAATGGGAATATGAAACCTATCTTGACAGAACATAATTAATTAAATGAGTAGTTCTTTTATTCTATCTACCAAATAGTTGTTCTTTATAAGGTAACTTTAATAAGTTATGTAATGCTTAATAGAGTTAATTGGCTGGGGTAGATTCAACTGAGTTATGAACGTGAAGATATTGTCGAATTAGATTTCCAAGAATTAGATCTTCCTGAAGTAACTCTATCAAAAACAAGAAAATCACAAATTATTTCAAAACTCTATCTATATAGAGAAATTAACTTAAAATCGTTTTCTGAGCAGACTGGAGTTCCCATCGGAGCAATAAAAGACTATATACAGTTACTCATTCAAGCTCTTATTCTGAGGGGATACTACAGAAAAAACAGATTTGTTCTAGTATCAGCATATAGGTATCCAAGGGTGAATCCAGGAAGATTAAGTAATCTTAGAAGAAATCTGTTAGGAGTACTAGTAAGCAATAAAAAAATCAATATCCATTTACTTCGCAAAATTTTAAACATTTCTTCTGAGGAACTAATATCACATCTTCTATTCCTCACAGTCAGAGGGCTATTCATTGGAAGTCTGAAAAATCAAGAGATACTAGTTCAAAATATATGGAAACCTTTCGAGAAAGTAAAAATCAGTTCTGATGATACATTTATCATAGGAACATGTATGCTTTTGCGTGATGCAGAATTAAGCAAAGTAGCAAAACTAACAGGTTTCACTAGAGATGAAGTATTTAACACAATTGCTAAGCTTATGTTGCATAATAAATTGGAAGCTTCATTTGAAGTTTCTGGAGGAATTGTTGGTTCGAGTAAAATTTCCGTAAACGTCAAAAAGTATCTGATTGCTCCCCGCACTTTACCTATGGAAGCTCTTCAAGGTGATGAAAGATCAGTAGTTGGGTACACTATATTGAAGAAAGAAGTAGATATAGAGGAATTATCAAAATATCTTGACAAAGAAGAAAAAGAAGTAGTCAGAATTATTGCTTTCTTAACTGCAAGGGGTACGTTTCAATTTATATTTAATGAGAAAAATAAGATAGTACCAGTTATCATTCCTGATACACAACCAAATCAAACAATAGAAGAAATGGCCGCTTTATCTTTTTTCAATTACGAAGCATTGTTTGGCTTATTATCTACTCAAGAGAGAATTCCTCTCAGGAAACTTGCTACTCTAATGAATAGAAAAGTTGATGAGGTCTTAGAGGGTGTAATGAATCTATATCTAGAGGGATTTGTTACTTGTACATTAAAGGGTGCTACAATTTATGTAGATAGCCTCAAAAGGTATAGCAGAACTCAAGAAGGAACCCTTGAAAGATGGGAAAAAATTGTACTGGGTATGATAATTGCAAAAACATATATCACTACCAAAGATATCGAAGA
>DXJF01000100.1 GCA_019057375.1 Candidatus Heimdallarchaeota archaeon | reverse complement strand
TTAATCTCTACAGCGGAATAATTGCTGGATTAATCTTAGCTCCTATAATGGTATTTGTTCTTAAAGTGACATTTTGGATGGTATTTGTAGCAATGTTAATTTTGTTCATTTTTACACCCATCAGTGCTTTTCTTGATCCTCCTCGTTTAATAAAAGATGTTAGCCGTTTCTTTCTTGGAATTGCTATGATTTCAGCAGGTTTATCGATCATTCTTTCTATAGTTACCCTTGCTCAGGCAATGAATTGGTGGGCATTTGTAGTCATTCTCACAACTCTCTTTCTCTATTTTACAAGCAGAGCTTATTTTACAGGATTTAGAAATAGAAAGAATGAACAGGTTTGTAGAAACTGTGATCAGTTTTATCATCCCAGATGTGATGGAATGGTTGATGCTGTCGATAGAGCAAAAGCAGTAGAGAGCTTCAATAAAGGAGATGCATTTAGCGAGCAGTAGATTTTTAATGACTTGCTATCTCTGAAGTAATTGAGAATTAAAAGAGGAAATAAATTGGATTTTTCATTACCTACTAAAATAGCTATTTCTGACATCATTGGATTAGCAGCACTTTTTATCTTTGTTCTCCTTTCACTTTTCATCGCCGAAATTCTAAGAAGAAAAGACAAAGTATCAGGAAGCACCTCAAGGAAAATTGTTCATCTATCTGTAGGGAATGTAGTTCTCTTATTTCCTTTTGTTTTTACCAATATATGGTTTGCATTGATAGGACCGGTTTTCTTTATTCCCTTCACCTATTTTACAGGTCCTGGCTCCCCGATTAAGAAATTCAGACTAAAAGGTGTAGGTGAAGGACATAAATATGGTACAGTTTTTTATGCTATTTCATTAACGATTCTGGTTGTATTATTCTTCAGTCCAGATAAAAACAATCAAACAAATATCATTCTTTTTGGAGCTTTCATGCCTTTAGTTTGGGGGGACGGGATAAGTGCCGTAATAGGTTCTAAGTTTGGGAATGATAAAGCATACAATATTTTTGGAGGAACAAAAACATTACTAGGAAGTTGGGCTGCAGCATTTGCATCCTTTGGAGCAGTTACAATCAGTTGTTTAATCCTATCTCAAACCGTTGTATTATCTGTTTATCTAGGATTGCTGACTGGTTTTATTACTGCTTTCGTTGAAGCATTAACTCCTAAAGGATTTGATAATATTGCGGTTCCAGCTGCAAATGCGATTATATTGTATATTCTGTATACAACTTCGTTTTCCTTTGTTTCATCACTATCGAATAATGCAATAATAGCAGGAGCGACCGTTGGTTTGTTATTAGCTGTTTCTGGAATTATTCTCAAGGCATTAACCTGGGATGGAGCATTAGCTGGTTTATACTTTGGTTTAGTAATTCTTGGTCTTGGCTCATGGACATGGGGAGTTATGTATATCACATTTTTTGTTCTTGGAAGTTTAACTACTTTTCTTGGAAAAAACAAGAAGAAATCCATAAGTCAAGAATTTGAGAAAAGTGATACTAGAAGAGATAGCGTTCAAGCAATGGTCAATAGTGTTATACCTGCATTTTTGGCTTTCTTAGTGATACTTTTTAGAGATCCCATTATCACTGTTATTGCCGGGGGTGCAATTGCTGTTAGTTTAGCTGATACTCTAGGAACAGAAATTGGAGCTTTATCGAAATTCAAACCAAGATTATCTATCAAACCATGGGTCAAAGCTGAACAGGGATCACCTGGCGCCGTATCAATACTAGGTCTCTTAGCTTCAATCTTAGGAGCAGTAATTATTGCATTCTCAGGATTTGGAGTTAGCTTCATTGATAGTTATACTGTATTTCCTACTTCTATGTGGGCTTTCATCATTCCTGTAATTGTGGGTGGTTTAATAGGTTCATATTTTGATAGTATTTTCGCTTGTACTATTCAGAAACTAAACAAATGTACTATATGTGAAAAAATTACAGAGAAGAAAGTACATTGTAATGAAGAGACAGAATATTATTCTGGTGTTAAATGGCTAAGAAATGATTTTGTTAATCTTTTTAGCATTATTGTGGGAGCTATTGTTTCTCTCCTGTTATATTTCATATGGATGTTTTAATCATTTATCTGATAAACAATCGATGGCAGGTAAAAGAGCACCTCGCATAACATCAAGGCTTGCTCCCCCACCAGTAGAAATGAAAGACATATCGTCTTGATAATCAAATTTCTCAATTGCTGCAGCACTATCTCCCCCACCAATAATTGTAACAATCTCGCTTTCAGCTAGATATCTAGCTATTTCTTTTGTTCCATTTTCAAATTCTTTCTTTTCAAAAACACCCATAGGTCCGTTCCATAAAACTTGTTTTGATTCTGCTAAGATTTGATTAAAAATTTTGATTGTTTCAGGACCAATATCTACTCCTATATCATTTTCCCCAATTTCAGTTACAGGAACAATTTCTATTTTCTTCGGATTTTCGATTTCATCGCATACCAGCACATCTTTTGGAATAAAAATTTTTGTTCCATGAGTTTCATCTCTGAGATAATCTCTGATCTCTTCAAGTTTAGATAAATCCTTGACAGATTTTCCAATTTGATATCCTTCAGCTAGAAGGAATGTATAAGCCATCCCTCCCCCAATCAAGATATTATCTGCTAAACCAATTAGATTCTTTATCACTTCAAGTTTGTCTTTAACTTTTTTTCCTCCTAGAATTACTGTGAATGGTCTTTGAGGTTTTTCTATACTGGATGACAAGAATTTCAACTCTTTCTCTACAAGAAAACCATATCCCTTCTCTTTGAAAAAGAAACAAACCCCATAAGTTGAAGCTTGTTTTCTATGAACAGTAGCAAAAGCATCGTTTACATAGACATCAGCTAGTTTAGCCAATTTTGCGGCAAATTCAAGATCATTATCTTTTTCTTCTTTGTGGAATCTGGGATTTTCCAGAAGAAGTATTTCTTCGTTCTTCAACTTGGAAACTTTGCTTTCCACTTCTTTTCCAATACAGTCATCTACTTTATAGACATTGGTTTCTGGAAAGAACTCCTTCAATTTCTTATGGATAGGATCCATTCTAAGAGATTCTACAATTTTTCCGTCGGGTCTTCCTAGATGTGAAATCAGAATTATTCTGCACTTCTCTTCTAGCAAATAGTTAAGAGTTGGTAAAGTATTTGCTATTCGTCTTGCATCTGTAATTTTTCCATTCTTATCAAGTGGAACATTATAATCAACTCTTACTAACACTCGTTTATTGAAAACATTTAAATCTGTGATAAATTTTTTTTCTCTAAATTTGAGAATATTTGACAAATCTCTCTCTGTATAATCAACTTTTTTTGTTGGGTTATTTATCAACATGAATTACTTCACCTATACATAATTTTTATATTCCACAAGTACTAATAGACGAGTAAAAAAAAGAATAATAAAAAGATTATTCACTATCTTCTAAACAAATTTCTTGAGTATTACCTATAGTAAAAAATAGAAACTAGTATGTATACTATCATATAATGAACCCAAAAACAGATGACCTAAGAGAAGTAAAACTTTCAAAGGCAAAAAAAGAGGATGTTAAAGACATTGTAAATATCTGGGTTGAGACTATAGACTGGCATTCAGAAATTGATGAGGATTTTACCTTAGATAAAGATGGAAAAATAAACTTCAGTTTTATGGTCTCAAAAGCATTACATGAGCCAACGCAAGTAGTCTATGTGGCTAAAGTAGAAGAAAAAATAATTGGGTTCTTGTTTGGTTTTATAAAGAAGCATTCAGGTTTCTTCAAGAAACGAGACATAGCTCATATCTCAGACATAGCTGTAGTTGAAAGTTTTAGACGGCAAGGAATAGGTACGAAACTGATGGAAAAATTCGAGAAAGATTTTGCTAGAGAGAATCAGGTTGATGAATTATCGTTGTATGTGCATCTTCTGAATGAAAGTGGTGTAGAATTTTATGATAAATTGGGTTATTCTGTAAAACTGTTATCAATGAGAAAGAAACTAAAACACTAAGAAATAATTACACCTAAAGGAAAGTGATTTGTTGGAACAAATTCGTCATCCTGTTTTTGAAATCCCATTCCTGTTCCAATAGGAGAAATAGCAACTTCAACTGATCCATTGGAAACAGACATCACAACCTCTATTTTTGTTTTGGGAAAAATTATCTCATCTAATTCGAATGAATATTTTCTCGCCCTTTTTGGTGAAAAACTAGTTTCATAGATTGATTCAGAATCAATCACCAAATCTAGTTTAACAACAGGTTTTTGCGAGATTCCTCCTAGATTTACACATATTCCCTTAATTCCAGTTTTAAAAAGTATAGCAGAAAACAACTGTTTGATTACGTTTACTCTTTCTCCAATGATTTTATTATTTGGTAGAGCTTCAGAAGGTGTGTAACCCCAGATGATGACCATGAATCTCACGCGTTTATTACAATTATCACTTAAGAAAGCGATATTTAACAATTTAGATGAGATAACATCTCCTCAAAAATATTACCTCACCAGAACTTACTTTAAACTAAAAAGAAAAAAGAAAAGAAATGGATTATTTCTTTCGGCGGGAAACAGCGTATATTACACCAATTACTGCTAATGGAAGTAGAGCAAATGCATATGAAGTTGCATCTGGAGGAGTTTCTAAGAAGTAGTTGAGTATGTTATTAACTAACAATTGACCATAGTGAGTACCATCATTGTATTCTCCTTGTTCGGTGTTTTGTCCATACATAAATTTGTAGTTTGTATAGATAGATTCACCTGAAACAATTATGTGACTACCCAGTTCAGTAACGTTTTCATAACAAATAGCTGGATAGAAACCTTCCTTTGTGATATCTCCTGTTACGTTTGCGTAATAATCGAGAACACCATCACTTGTATCAGAGTCAAGTGCAATAGCGCTTCCACTATAAGTCATAATCACCTTAACTCTTAGTGGAAAGACTGATTTTCCATATCTTAAATCTCTGTAATCATATCCATTGTGTGCCATAATTGCTGTAGGACCATGAAAGATTACACCAGCATCCATACCAGTTGTTAGCTCAATAGCTAGATCATCATATACTGCATCTCCAACACCAATTTCAGTTGCAGCAACACGATAGGCTGATCCATCATTGTTGTCTGGATCTTCAATTGAAACTCCAGCAAATCTGACTATAGCACCAAGTTGTTCTAAAACTGCGTTGCTTGACCATGGATTGAAGTAACCACCAAAATCAGAATCTCCTGAAATCCAGAGTAATTTATCTCCTCCGTGGAACCAGCAGTAAATATCAGCGAGTTGAGTAGCTGTATACATGAGTTCTGGTTGTGTTAGGAATAAAGCGTCTACATCATCAGGTATTCCCCAAGTTTCATTTATGAAGATAACTTCGTTACCTGCAGCTGTAAGGTTCCCTATTATGGGAGCAAGATCAGCTTCTGTTGTGTGAAAACCTCCATGAGAAATATCAAATGCGATTTTATTTCCGGAGAAATCAATACTAGTTGTATAAGCATTTGTTGTAGTCATGCCGGCTATCATTCCCACAATTAGAATTAAACTAAAGATATATTTTCTTTTCATTTATTTCACCGTGCACATATGTGCACCTAATACAGAAATATTCTCCTAATTAAACTTTTCTGATGAAAAAATTGAAATGAGGATTCCGACAAAAATATTGTCAAGAGCTAGAAATCCTCAAAATTGGATTTATTTCAATAATTGGAATGAATCGGAAAAACGCTGAAAACGGTCACTTGAGACACTCCGACAATAATACGTATATTTAAATTGAAATTTTAAGCTACTTTTGATAGTAGGAACGGGTTTAAGTACTATAATTCTTTGCCTATTTGCATTACTAAGTAGTGGCTTCCACATGATTAAAATTGTTCATGTTAAACAGAATAAAGCAAGACCTTTATCTAGTGATTTGGCTGTAGAGATAGGGGATAGTATATTAATTTCTGGCAAAGAGGAAGATGTTCCTTTTGTTGGTAGTAGAAGAAATCAAAAATTACACATTCTGTTAATTTCGCCCATAGGTACTATTATTGACTCTGATCAGGTAAGATTAGAAGAAACGGGTTTAAGGAAAATTTACTCTTTTCCAGTAACCCCTGATTTATATTCTGGTACATACTTCCTGCAAGTTGAAGGAGATTATAAGAGAAGAGAAAAGGTTAATATTCGTACAAATAAACATTTGATATATCGTTGGATACTATTCTATGGAGTTCAACTAAAAAATCCAAATAATTTTCCTCTGAACAACTTTGTTCTTGATGTTATGATTCCGCCTTCTATCTCTCCTATTCAGCAGGTATTGAAAGTTGAGAGCAATCACAAGCCAACAAAACTAATTACTGATAATGAAGGGAATCGATGGCTAAGATTTTATTTTCATCAAATTAATCCTAGAGAAAAGATTACTATTGCGTATAAAGCAGATATTGTTACTCGTTTGGTTGCTTATGATATTACACGTTTAAGAGGTGAAGAAAAAAATATCGAAACCCTTTATCCTCAGGTTTACCAGAAATATACCAAATCTGAACCATATCTTGAATCCTCTAATGATAGTATTGCTAAAATAGCTAAAAAATACCTTTCCCATTCTCCATTAAGTAAAGTTTTAGCGTTTTTGAAGTATGTAAAGGAGAATTTAGTCTATGTTCCCCAAGATGGAGATTATGGGGCTACATACGCGATCGAAAACAAATTAGGAGATTGCACAGAATTTTCATCCCTATTCGTAAGTTTATGTAGAGCAGGTAATGTTCCAGCTAGATTAACTACAAGCATCATTCTAAGTGAATATGAAGGCTGGGTTCATCACTCACAAGCTGAGTTTTTTGCTAATGGTGTTTGGTTCCCAATAGACCCTACTTTGCAGCATGATTTTAGATATTTGTATAGAAATCCTAGTTGTATAATCTTACAGAGGGGGAATACTTTAGGGAATTCAAACATTAGAGAAGTGCGTTACAGCTATGATGATATGAACCAACATGAAATCTCTATTAATGCTCATAAAGAAGTCAAGTGGGATAAGGGTTTAGCTGAGGGTAAGAAGGGAACTAGTAATGAAGATTATGGGAAAACTAAAGGTACTCTATTTGAAAACCTTAACTGGAAGTTTTCATTACCAAGCCTGGATCTAAACAAACAAGATATAAACATTGAAATTAGAGTAACAGCACCTGATACAGCCCCAATTCACAAGCCTTTCAGTATCCCAGTACATCTATACAATCGTAGTGAGGAAGGAATAATAGGAACTTTAAGAGTTTCTTTTACTAGAGGGGGAATATACACTAACCACCTTTATCCAATGCTTTTGGAAGCTAATTCTCATGAACCTAAAATGGTTGAAATTCCTGCAACAAACTTTTTAGGTCCTACATTCATTGAATTTATATTCCAAGACGACAATGGAAATAAAATAGGATATGAACAGAAAAAAGTTATTTTTCATTAGAAAAATAAGAAAAAAGAAAGTTATCTCTTTCTTTGTTTTAGAACGAGATAAGTTCCAATTTCAAGAAAGTCTGTAATTGAGAACCATATCGATTGCTCTTCTTAAAAAACCATTTTATCGATAGTGCAAAAACTTTATAGTCTGAATGCTAGATAATTATTTGATATTACTAGATATCAATAAAAAAGGTTGATAAGAAATGAAAATAAAAAAAACAGTTATTCTAGTTTTCTTAATTGCGTCTTTATTAGCAGGTTCAGCAGTTTTTATGATTAGCGCTGAAGTAGATACTACTACACCATCAAATCCAGAACTAAATGCTGTAAACTTTGTCGTTGTTACTCGACATGATACAACTCTAACAAATGCATTTGAAGCTGCTTTCTTGGCTACACCAGAAGCAGCTGCAGCAGGTGTAACATCAATTGATTTCAGATCAGCTACAACAGATGACGGATGGAAGAAGCTTCTAGAGGATCCTTCGAAATCTGTGGATCTTGCATGGGGTGGAGGACCAGCATTGTTCAACACCATGGATAATTGGGGTTTGTTAAAACACATTGACCCTGTAACTGATGCCGCTTTATTTGTTGCTATTAACGACAGTGTTCCTGCTGAATTAGCAGGTGCAAGTATGAAGTCTTTTGCACCAGATGGAAGTCTTATTTGGGCAGCAAATGCTATCTCTTCTTTTGGTTTTACTGTTAATCATGAATTCTTAGACACTCATGCTCTTCCAGTTCCAACCGTATGGGAAGAATTAGCAAGTCCAGTTTATTACATTAGTCCTAGTGTTAGAGCTATTAGTATGGGTGATCCACCTTTAACCACATCCAATACAAGAATTTACCAAATTATCCTCCAAGCATTTGGTTGGGAAGAAGGATGGTCGATTCTGACAAGAATGGGTGCTAATTCAGGAATGTATACAGGATCAGTAGCCACAAGAGCTGCTGTAGTTAGCGGTGAGGTAGGAATTGCTATGACAATCGACTTTTATGGAATAATAGCCATGGGAGAGAATCCTGATTGTGAGTACATAATTCCAGAAGGTCAATCAATTGTCAATGGTGATCCTATCGCTATGGGTATCAATGTTGATGATTATGCTGCTGCTGCAGCGTTTCTAACATATGTAAATACCCCAGAAGGTCAATCTGTCTGGTTAACTCCAGGTATAGACCGATTACCAGTTAATGAATCCGCTTTTCACACTCCATATGGACAAAATTTCCCTGATTCATATACGTTATTCAATGAAACACTGGCTAATATAGGTATAGACTTCAACGAAACTCTTGCTACTGCAAATTTAGATACAACAATTTACTATTTCCACAACACAATCACTCAACCTCACACACTGCTAAGAAATACTTGGGGTGAGATGGTAACACAATTAAGAGATGGAGATATAAATATTACATATTTCAATGAACTAGTTGAAGATCTCGGAGTTCCTGGAATGACCTTACAGGAGTCATTAGACTGGAATACGCAATATCAAACTGATGCAGGTTTTTCTTCAACAAAGGATGGAGAATGGAGAACTTTTGCTCAAACGAAGTATAATACTATACTTGGGATGTTGACTCCAGAAGATACAAATGCTTTTGGTATGATCCCTGTCTTCATTACATCAATATTTGTAGCTACAATGGTTTTAATTCGGAAAAAGAAGAAGTAAATACTTCTAATTTTCTTTTTTTATTTTTGAGCGCTTATTTGGAAAATTATTTGTTGTCTCTAGTGTTTCTATTTTTAGTTCCAAGTTTACTTATAAACTAAGGAGAAAATTCAAAAAGCATTAAGATATTACATCCTATCTAACCAAATTTGGTTGAATAAAATGGCTAGCTCTAGTAAAAAAACAAATGAAGAGGGAAAGAGTAAAAAGAGAAGATCAATAATTGATTTTCTTTATGTTAAACTTTTGCGAGAACCTTCGACAAATTTCATCATCGTCCTTGTAGCTTTTGTTTTTATTGTGTGGATGGTAATCCCACTATTCTCAGTTCTGTCTGGTGCTGTTTATTTCAATGGTCAATGGTCTGGTGCGCCCATAGCTAATGTCTTTAGTGATACTTTATTCTTTAATTTTCCAGGAGATAATCAAACCCAGTTCTTTTCAAAAGATAAACAAGATAAAGGAGGTCCAGCTGCAGCTATTGCTGTTGATAATAATATTGCTTTTGTTGCTGAAAGAAGTGAAGGTATAGAGATTCTAGATGTCTCGCAACCCAATGAGACTACGGAAATAAGGCAGTATTACGAAGAAGTCAGTATTTTTAGAGAATTAGTGATACAAGATGATTTGTTATACACTGCTGCAAGTCAGAGCGGATTAGTTATTTTCAACATTTCTGATGTTCACGAAAGCTTTGCTCCTATGTGTCATATGTATGATATTGCTAATACTACTAATTTTATTGCTGTTGAAAACAATTTAGTTATTTTAGATATCAATGGAGAGGGATTCGCTATTATTAATGTTACAGACCCAGCAGATCCAAAAGTTCTATCTACAGTGGATGTTGTTACGAATGCTTATAATGTTGTAATTGATAATGGCCTTGTCTATGTTGTAGGCTACACAACAGGAATTAAAATCTATGACATTTCTGATCCTGTCAATCCCTTAGAGATAGCGCATTATAATGATGATCCGGTAGTTGGAACTTTAACAACACAGGATATAGATATAGAGGGGGACTTAGCTTACATCACCTTAGGAAGCAAAGGTTTAGTTATTTTCAACATTACAGACCCATTAAATATGGTGCGTGTTGATTACTATAATGTTGGTGATGTTGAAAGATTATTCCAGGTTTGGGTTGAAGGCAATTATGGTTACTTCATCTCCATTAATGACATAACGTTTGAGTATGGCATTCGAATTTTTGATGTCTCTAATCCATCAAATCTTGAAAGTGTCAACAACTACACTACAGCTGTGTATAGAACAGAAGATATCTTCATTGATACGACAAATGATCTCATTTTCCTCTCTCAACTAAAAGGAGGAACTCAAATCCTAGATACTTCTCAAGTTTCAGTTGAATTAACTCTTATAGCTGTATATGAAGATACTATAGAGATTACTGTTATAACTCTAAGCGGAAAAGATCATGGGGTGGTTCTGAACACTATTATTCTTGGAATCTTGACTACTATTTTTTCAGTAATACTTGGTACTGCTTTGGCTTTTGTTCTAGCAAGGTATGAGTTTCCGGGGAAGAAACTTGTAAGTGTACTAGCCCTTGCACCGCTCATTATACCTCCGTTCATATCAGGTATGGGTTTCAGGTTAATTCTAGGACCTAATGGATTTTTGAACAATTTCTTCTTAATTCCAGCATTTCAGACAAAGCTAATCTTCTCAGGGCTGTTCGCTATTGTGTTTGTTCAAGTATCGCATTTTTATGCTTTAGTTTATCTTAATGCTTTTTCAGCCTTCTTGAACATAGATCCAAGCATGGAAGAATCAGCTGAGAATCTTGGAGCAGGAAAATTTCGTTTATTCTCCTCTGTTACATTGCCATTAGCTATGCCAGGAATTGGAGCTGGAGCAATATTAGTTTTGATTCTTTCTATGGAAGATGTAGGAACCCCAATCATCTTTGCAGCAATGGGAGATACTGGTGCTAAGAAATTTCTACCTTATTATATATTTGAAAATTACTCGAAAGCGGGTTCTGCTACGATAACGCCGGAAGTCTGTGTCTTAGGAGGCATACTCCTTATTATTGCACTTATTGGGTTCTTTGCGATTCGGAAGTATGTATCTTTACGAACTTATTCAATGGTAAGTAAAGGTAGAGCAGGACAATACAGGATGTCCAAAGCTAAATGGAAGTTATTCTACATCTACCCATTCTTGATTATACTATTTGCATTCTCATTATTGGTGCATACAGGAGTCATCCTGATGTCGTTTCTAGAAACGCTCGGAGGTACGAAACCCTCAGATCTAGCTTTCACGGGTGAAAACTACAGAGCGGTATTTGTATCTACAACGTATAATATACCGCCGTATATAATCAATACGTTGGTTTATAGCGTCCTTGCAACACTCTTGATTATTATCATAGGTTCCATTGCTGCGTATGTTATAAGTAGAAAGAACTTCGTAGGTAAAAAAGCTCTGGATGCACTGGTAACCTTACCTATCGCAATCCCAGGTATTGTTTTAGCTATTGGTTATTATCGAACTTTTGATTGGAGTGGAATAGCAACCAGGAATCCTTCATGGTTCAACAAGATGATGGCTAACATCACAGCAGGATTGCGATTAGATCCATTCATTGGAGTTGCAGTAACTCTGCTAATAATGAGCTATACAGTAAGAAAAATACCATTTACGGTTCGTTCAGCTTATGCGGGGTTACAACAAGTGGATGCAGTTCTAGAAGAAGCTTCCTTCAATTTAGGTGCTTCTAGAATGAGAACTTTTTCAAGAATTACTATACCATTAATTTCCCTCAATATATTCGCTGGTTCACTAGTTTCCTTCCTATATTGTCTATCAGAAGTCTCTACGACGATATTTTTGATATTCTCATCAAAAGCTGGAACAATAACATGGTATATGGCATGGAATCCATTGAAGTTCCAAATTTTCTGTGCTATAGGAGTGCTTCTAATGTTATTACAAATAACCAGTCTCTTCATAACAAATGTAATACTAGGCTCTCGAGCAGAAGCAATCACAGGGATATAATCTCTTCCCATTTTTTCTTTTTTCTTTTAGTTATTCTAATTGACCCCAGGTTAGAAATTTACCATCTTTCCTTTTGACTAAAACAGTACCGAATTTTCTCCATTGTTCTTCTCGGAATCTTACGATACTAAAATCAGCGGGTTCTTTCTTCTTTTTACTGCTTTTGAGAATTTCAATTTTCTTTTTTTCATCTTCAAAAAATATCTTGGAAATAAACTTGCTTTCTTTAGGTTGTTTCTCGATATTACTTGCTGTTTCTATTATTTGTTCTATAGGAAGAAGTCCAAAACTAGCAGTATGTTTTGTGGTATAGACTGACCCTGGACATAATTCTTCTTCTTCATTGTCTTTTTTACATTCATTGCAAAATACTAATTGACATCGATCACAAACTTCCCACCCTTCTAAAGCAGCATCTCTCAGAGTTTTCATCTGATTACAGAAAGTACAACGAATAAAGCAATAAAGTGCTTCTTGTTCCTTCAAATCCTTCTGAACTCCTCTACGATCTTATCTTTCTCTTCATCCCCAAACTCAATGTAGGTTCGATAGTTATATTCCCATTCATTCTGTTTCTTCCTGATATAGCCAAGTCTTGTTAATATTCTCAAACTATTATCAACTAGGTATTCCTTCATCCTTCCAGTGACTACCAATTTTTCTTTAATCTTCTCTGTAGTTATAGGTTTTTGTTTATCACTTTCTAGAAAAGCAATTATAGTACCCAGAACTATTAATTCAGATGACTGTAAATCAGAAGGTGCATAATTAGAGGATCTTAAGCAATACCATTTTTCACCTTCCATGTCATAATCTATTACATTTAGCCCCAAAATTTGCACAAATGATTTGTATTCTTCAATTGTTTCACGTAAGGTTTGAACATCAAAACGTGTTGCTAATAATAAATCAAGTTCAGAACAACCAAAAACAGTCACTTTGTCTTTTATCCATTTTCTAGATAAAATCGTAGTTAACTCTCTAAATAGTTCTCCTTTTTCTTCATCTGAAATAGAAGAAGGTAAAAAATTATTTTCTTCAGCAATCTCATTTGAATCAATGGATTGTTCCAGATGATTTTCTTCCATGATTAGTCACTCTCTTCTTTGAAATTCTTAGGTGAGAGGAGAACTGAACTAGAAACAACATCAGATTCTTCATCCTTTATTTCAGTTTGAAAAATCAATACATCATTCTCTAAAATGACATGAATCTTTTTCTCGCTAATCATCTTGGATAGAATCTCTGCTTCTAAAGATGTTAGAAGAGTGTTAATTTGTGTTCTCTTGATTCTCTTACCTATCAGTTTGTCCTTAATAGTACTCTCAATATTCAAAATTTCACCTTTATCTAGGAAATTGCTCGATAATCTTTTCAAGAAACCTTTGTATTTTTTCATAAAAAGCTCAATATTTTCACTTGATTCCAGTTCAATGATTTTTTCAGTTAGATTTTTTATTGGTTCTTCATATGATGTTTGGGTTGTTCCTGAAAAATAAGTTATAGGAACACATAAGCTTCTTACTTTGTCAACAAAGGTTTTTAACCTTTCTTGAGGATAAAGCAGCTTTTCAAGAAAATCATTTTCTCTTAAATCATTCATTTTGATAAAGTCTTCATAAAGAGCAGAATCTAACAGATTTTCTTTTTTATTCTGCAAATATAGGTAGGCCTCAGAAACTTTGGACCGATCTTCCTCTGATTCTAGAAGTCTCACAATTTCTTTCTTTCTTATCGATCTACCATATTTCCTCTTGAGCTCGAAAACCAATTGAAATATGTTCTCAACCCATTCTCTATTTTCTTCTATGTAGATTGAAATTGTATCAGAACTTTCATCTAGAATATCTTGATCAGTCATGTTTTCACCTCAGGAGCTTTTACTTTGCTCTCAATCAAGACTTTGTGAGCAAACTCTTCAGAGAGTTCTACATCATCAAGAGAGGGAGTTATTAGAATGAATTGAGGAGTAATTATCCTATTTTCCTTCGAGATTTTATAGGTTGCTAAAGCCATGGAAAAAGCAAGAGCTTTATTTCTCTTATCAAGCTTTTGAGTAAATTCATCTATTGCATGAATTGGAGAGTGATTTATCATGTGAAGAGCTAAAATGATTGCTTGAGCTAACAGTGTTTTTTCTCCCCCTGAAAGCTGCCTATATCTCCTATTATCTCCCTTGGTTTCAGCTTCTATATGTAATCCTGCACTCTTCTCATCATTATAATTTCGAATTTGTATAGATATATTCACAAAAATATCTTGAAGAAGCAAATTCAGCATCTTGTTCAGATGGTCTACAATATTATGAAGACCTCCTTCCCATTCATTGATTCTCTTTTCTAAATCTTCCTTAAGATTTTTTAGATGAATTTCATTATTTTTCACTTCATCTTGCAAAATGCTAACTTGCTGTTCTTGTTTTTCGATGCTATCTTGTGATACTTCTGGAGTAATTTCTAATAATTCTAACTGTCCTTTAACTTTATTATATTCGGAAGCAATATCTTCTTTATCTGAACGAATACTTTCAGGAGGTTCTCCTTTCTCCTTTGCTTCTTTATTCAGATTTTCATATGCTTCTTTTAAATCTAAAAACTCTATCTCAAGAAAATCTATCAACTTAAGGTTTTTGTCTCTTCTTGTTGAAAGTTCCTTAATCTCTTCGTTTAAATGATTAAGTTTCTTTCTAATCTCATCATACTGTTTTTGCTGTTCTGTAACAACCTTCTCAATATCTACTATGTTATGAGTAATCTTTGTAATCTCCACATCAAGTTTAGAAAGGTTTTCAGTTTCGGTTCTTACTAAAATTTCTGCTGCACTTTTGATTTGCTGTAACCTAAGAAATTCATTTTCAATTTCATCAGTTCCCATTTTCCAAGGTTTCAACTGGTTTTCTAGCTCTCGTTTTCTGTTTTCTAATTCAGCTAAACTTCTAGTAATTCTGATTTTATCTTCGGTAATCTTTTCAATGTCAAATAGTACCAATTGTAGTTGCTCTCTTATTCGTTCAATTGACTGGTATTTATTGAGATCTAAACTAAGTTTTACATTGTATCTTCTTGGGGGTCTTGAAAATGCTTCTTGAGAAAGATAAAAGCTGCTACAATCAGTTGTCAAAATGTTGGTTTTATATTGCTTTGCATAGTCTGTTAGAAGATTTGGAGGTAAAGATGGAGTGCCTAATAGTATTCTTACAAACTTTACCAGATATAACTTAACTTGAAATTGAGCTTCAATTAAATTAACTGCAAAATCAATTATGCCTTCGGGTTTACTCTGTAATGATTGATTGGTAAGATAATCAGGTTTGGGTCCTTTTTCTTCCTCTAAAATTCGCCCTACTGTGAAGTTTGGTTTATAGGTTGGGAAAATATTATCGTAAATGTCTTTTGCTTCTTTATAAGCTGCATGAGTAGTAGCAACAAAGCCAAAGAGATATCTTCCAAGAGATGCTTTTACAACATCTGTATAATTTTCAAAACCTTCCTTTATAGAGATGATCTCATATATAGGTCCGATGATCTCCTTTTTAAAATCTGAATTTTGTATTCTTTCCTTATACAATATACAATCTTTTATTAATTTCCTCTCATAGTCAGACAATTCTCCATAAAGCTGAGATCTTTCATATATTCTTTGTTTTATATTGTCTTCTTCAGTTGCTTTGTCTTTCAAATTAATTTGGCTAGTCTGCAACTCATTGTTCAATTGTAAAATACGTGTATTAACATCATCTAATTGTTGCTGTAATTGCTTTTTCTGTGAAAAACCTTCATCTGTTTGAATGGTCACAAATTCGCTTAGTTTCAAGTCGATATTTGCTATCTGAGATTTCGAAGACTGAACCATTCGATTTTTTTCTTCTTTCTGACCTTCCAACCTATTTTTCTGATCTGATAATTCCCTCATACTAGTTTTTCTATCTACTAGATTTTCTTCTGCTTTTCTTACCTCTTTACGTAAATTATCTTGATCAATCGAAGAAATATTAAGTTTCTTTTCCAATTCTTTGAGTTCTTTCTTTTTGCTGGTTAAGTTCTGGTTTGCATCCTCAAATTGATTTTGACTTTCAATTGCATTAAACCAGACTAGTTCTCTTTCAAGAACCTCATATCGTTGTATGAGTTCTCTTTTTTTCTGTATCCTTTCAAAGTTCTCCCTAAGTCTTTCTAATTTGCTCTCCTCTTTTTCTAACTGCATAACTAAAGGAGAGTGCTCCCTTTTCTTCTCTTCTACTTTTTTCTTCGAATTAATATAGCTAGTAAATATTTCTTTCAAACCAGTTGCAACTAATAAACTATCTAATTTCTTATGAGGAGAACCATCAGCAAAAGAGCTGAGATATCCTTCTTCAGTGAAATTGAGCATAGTATCCTGGAATATCCCTATGTTTTTCATTAAATTCTGAATCTGTCTTTTAGTAACGGTTATACCCTTACCTTTCGTATCAATTATTTTTCTTCTGATATTTCCTTCGCGATTTATTTTCACATCGATCACAAAATAATCTTTCTCGATAAATGGTATGAGATCAGGATCGGAAGTTGTGAATATTCTGTTATCACTAAGTTGGGGATTATTCAGTTTAAGCTGGATTTGGGAGTAGTTATCAAAGGGGCCTATAATCTCTTTATACGTACTCAATGAGACTCTATTAGGAACATGACCAATAGCCATAATCAGAGCTTCTAAAATCTGTGTTTTGCCACTACCATTGGCACCTGAAATAACAACAATTGGAACTTCAGACAGACATAATTCAGTAGACTTATGCATCTTAAAATTATATAACATAAGACTATCAAAAACATATAAATCTGAATTGGTTACAACTGTAGTTGCCATTCAGTTCCACTCTTGGAATCTAGCGACAAATCACTATTTAAAACAAGCTATTACAGGATAAAAATAAAAGAAAAAGAAAAAAGAAAAAATTAGTTTTTAAGTTTCTTTCTAATGCTAGTAGCAACTGCAGTAACAAATATTGCACTGATTGACCAGAAGACCATATCGTATGAACCTATTCTTCGAGTATGAGTTCCACCAGTAAATACATCAGCACCAGCGGAAGAACCTGTTTGAGTTGATTCACCGTAATCTTCCCAATCTTCTTCATCTTGAGCTGATCCATCTAATGCATACATTAGAGGAGCATCTGCTTCTGCAGCTGTATCTACAACGTCATTTCCCACATCGCTTGCGAATCTACTATCATAGACCACGATGATACTAGGAATGTAACATCCATTACTCGTTAAGAAGAGCCATCGCATAGTTAAAGTAACAGCTTCACCAGGCAAGAGTGTTATTCCTTCAAAAAGTATTACTCCAACACCTAAGTGGGTTGCATTTGTTGTATATCCTTCTGTTGTGATTTTTCTTAATAATTGCATTTCAGTAGCGTTATAGAATTGAATAGCAGTTATGTGTGTTCTTTCATCTCCAATATTTGTGATGGTTATGGTAATTTCTAATTCCCAAGGTGCATCAGTTGGAATGATAAATTCAACACTTACATCAATATCAAGTACTGGTTGTGGAAATGCAGGTCTTCTATTTTGAGTCTTTGGTAGAACTAATCCCCAATCCATATTTGAAACAACCAGTTGATAAGTTTCAGCGGCTCCTGCAAATATTGAGGTTAATCCAGGTGCAAGGGTAATCACTCCATCAGATAGGACTGTTTGCCCAACATCACTCTTGAATCCTGCTACTCCATAAACTGGATGAATTCCTAAGAATGAATTTGCTA
>DXJF01000099.1 GCA_019057375.1 Candidatus Heimdallarchaeota archaeon | reverse complement strand
CGTTTAAGTGGATCCCCTCACGTGCGTTGAGGGGAAGTCATGAAGACAGTGTTAGTTAGTGGGCTATCAGCACAGAGCTAGCTAGGCTCCCCGTTTCATGGAAAGTTTACTGAGGGACAACCACTTGTGTAGTTGCGAAACAGGCAAGTGCTGAAGAGCACACCATCTAGCTTTCTATGTTTACTTTCATATATAAACCTGGGAGAAAAAAAACGCTCAAGCTTTCTCGCTCCTACCATTCCCCTTAACTAGGTAGAGCGCGTATGGCAAGATTAGTCAACTTTCTTCACTCAGTGGACGACGGTGACCAGGTGTGCTAATTGCATGTACTTTAATTCCATTAACATCAATTATTTCTCCATCATCAAGAAATAGATATTTCTCAGGATTTTTGATTTTAGATTTTTCTCCAAAATTTATTTTTGCATGACTAAAAAGGGAAATTCCACCAATATGATCTGGATCACTATGTGTCAGAAATACATTACTAATTGATTCTGGTTCTATTCCAACAGTTGTCAATCCCTTTATCAGTTTCTTAGTTGATGTTCCTGTATCTATCAGAATCCGTTTAGAACCTTTACTGTATACATAGCAATTTACAATTCCAGTTTTAATAACAGAGATATTATCTGAAACTTTCCCTGTTGGGTAAGGTGTAATGTAAGACATATACCAAACTACCAGAGATATGATTGCAAACAATAATGTACCTATCACAATAATCAAAATATAATACCATTGCATAAGAATCTAGATATCTAATACTAATTAATACTTTTTTGCATCACTTTTCATTATAGTGCAAACTATGAGTCTAATAACCTACCTTATTAGATATGAGACAATATTGTAAGAGCTTACCTTTGCTTCCAGTGGAGTAGTGTTTACTTCGAGTGGAGAAAAAGAAGAGTTTTGGAAAACATTTAAAAAAATTCTTTCATTAAAATTGATTTGTTGTGAAAACTTGAGTGGAATAATAAGTTTTGTAAAAAGTTTGAAAAACAAATGGTTAGTGATAACTGAGATTGTTATTCTAATGAGCTGCATTCTTGTTCCTACAATATTACTTAGTCCCCCTAGAAAACCTAAAATCATCGCTTCTCTTGTTTCTTTCAATCTTAATGGAGAGACTAAAGGGGACATTCAAGCGCAAATCTTAATTGAAAATCTCACAACCCTAGAGTTTGAGGAAAATAAAGAACTTATTACTCTAATAGAAGATAATCTGAGTACACTCTCACATCAAATTCAAGACTTAGAAAGAATTACGATTTACAATTATTCCTATAATCCATTACCAGGTCGGTTTAATATGTATCTTGAAAATGTTCAGTTTCAAGAAAGGAGATTTCTAAAAGAGATTAACACAGTTATTGATTCTGATCAAGAAAAATGGTGGTATGTAGAAGAGTTTATCTTTACACCTATTTTGAAAGAAGGAGAAACAATAGAGGAAGCTTATCCTTACCCATTCTGTGGAAATAGTGATTACTTGGGTTTGTCTTCTTATGAACCATTGCATATCATTAGTGAAAATGTAACTCTCCTAAGAAATGAAACGATAGTAGCTTCGTTGTGGATTCCTGATAATGGAAATTGGACATTTAATGAGGTTTATTATCAAACATTACTCATTGAGATAATCTCTCTCGAAGGAAAAATTGCTGGAATTGAGGATATTAGTTTTCCATCTTTAGATAACAATGTAACAGAATTTAATTTGAATCATCCTACTTTGTATAATCTCTCAGAACCAATACCAAGCAGTGTTGCGTACTTATTTGGAGAACCATGGATACGAGTTTACTATGAAAGCTCTTTGACTAGAACTGAAATTAACACAGCAAGAAAAGTGTTTACTCTAAGTGAAAAAAAAGTAAAAAAGAAGATAACCACTTAATCTATTACTTCTTCTTTCTTCTTCTTTGTATAACAGTCATTGAAGTAAATAAGGTAAACAGAGATATCCAGAGAACTGAGCTTGTTCTGGAGGTTCCATTAGTATAAGGTGTAGGAAAGGTATGACTGGACCATAAGAATTCTATCTTACCATCAATCATTGTTAATAGAACGTTAATATCCTTAAGATTATCAGGATTCATTGTTAGAGGATCATCATCAATCACTATCAAATCAGCATACTTTCCTACTTCTAAAGAACCAATATAATCCTCTTGTTTAACTGCATAAGCTCCTTCAATAGTCATCATTCGTAGAGCTTGCTCAACAGTAATTTGATGTTCTGCTAACCAAGGATCAAGAGAGTGTATTGTTCCATTTTCATCAACTGCTTTTCTTGTAACTAATCCCCACATGTGCAGGAAAGGTCTAATATTTGTTGATCTACTCCAGTCATCCTCATCATAACCATAAAGAAAACCAAAATCAGTTTCTAGATAAGAATGAAGGCCTTCACCCGGTAGAGAATATCTATTTACTGTCCTTTCCATCCATACAGGACCGTAAAGATCCGCGTAATCTTGCTGCCAATAAGTTGGGAAGTAACCTCTAACTGAATGAATGGTGTTAAGTGTTAAAGCTTTAGTGATTTGATCTTCTCTGATGAAACTATTATGCTCAATCTGATGTCTAGCATTATCGTTATCTGTCCCATTCAAAGCATATTCTATTGCATTTAGGATAGTCTCAGTAGCTCTATCACCCATAGCATGAACAGCTATACTAAATCCTTTATCATGATAAGAATCTACAACTGAATTCAATTCAGATTGATTAAAGTAAAGATCTCCATAGGGATTAATAATTCCCCATAAATCAATCATCTCCTGAGTATATGGATCACTCATTGCTGGAAAACCTCTGTTTCCAGATGCACCATCTAAATAGATTTTGAAACCAGGTATTCGAAGTTTTCTGCTAGGATCTAGAACTGGTTGGTCAACCTTCCCTTCCCAACCTCCAACAAGTACTGTTTCATTATTTTCTAACCAAGCGAAGTTATAGATAAGGAAAGCATTGACTCTGAGACGGAGGGTACCATTTTGTTCAGCAGATTGAAACCATGCTAATTCACCATGATCTACACTTTTCTCATTCAATGTAGTATAGCCAGAAGCTAAAGCAATGTTTTGTGAATCATAGATTGTTTCAGTTTCACCAATCCAGAATAAGGAAGCCATGTAGTGAGAATGACCATCAACTATACCAGGCATGATAGTTCGACCATCTAAATCATAGGTAGTGTCATTTTCTGTAGCGAAATTCTGTAGAATTGTTTCAGTACTTCCTAAACCCACAATATTACCATCTTTAATTGCTATTGCTTGAATTACAGGGTTGCTTTCATCAATGGTGATTATATTTCCGTTACAGAAGATATAGTCAACAAGAGTGGGACTAGCATCAGCTTGAGAAATTGCAGGAAGGATAAAAGGAAACACTAACAACATAAAAACAGGAAGAAAAGAGAGAGATTTCTTCATAGTTATTAGTCTAATCCAAAAAATAAAAAGGTTTAGGAGAATTGAATGCTTAAAGCGGATTAGTTAGTAAAAGATAAAGGTCCAATGAACCAGCAGGATATGACGATCCAAAATTGGAAGAAATGGGAAAATTAATTCGTTAAAATCTCTCTCAAATCACCTATTTCTTTTTCTACTGGGAATCCATTCCTTTCTTAAAAGCTATAAATCTGTATGTAAGGTATTCATGGAACAGCTTTGGATCAGTTCTACGTGGTCCAACTTCAAACAACATTTCTTTTGCCATCTCAAACTCCTGGTTGAAAAAAGCTGAAACTATTTTGGAAATAATCCAATACTTTTTCCTAAAAGATTTTTTGTAAAAATCAATTAGTACCTCTGTAATTGGTGGGATATATTTGTAAATATTATGATACAATTCCATTGTTTGAATCACTTGACTGGTTACATCAATGTCTTCCACTAGAATCAAACCTCTTTTTTTTGCACTATCTAAGTAAGATTCATGAACATGCATTTCCTTGAAATCTCTTCGACTATCCTTTCGAAAATGAGATCCCATGACTAAGTAACCACCTCTTTTCAAATACCTAATTGTTTGGCCAAGACCATTCTCTATGGGGAAGTAGTTGCTTGATTCACTCAGTAATACTACATCAAATTTCTCGTTGATCTCAAGATCCTCATATTTACATCGGATAAAAGATACATTTTCGTATTCTGGTAGAATATTCTCTGCAAAGTAATTCTCTTGGCTCGGAGAAGGGGATATACATGTAACTTTCATACCTTTATCTGCCATATAAATAGCATTATCTCCAACACCTGCCCCGACATCTAGAACAGTTTCAACTTCTTCTGGAAACATGTCAATTAACTTTATGGTGTAGTTCTTTTGGGCTTTTGGCAGCTCATCAAGAGTCACAGGTTGCCCCTTTTGCCAAAGACCTTGATGAAGAGATTTTAAACCAAGTCCTTTTACATAAATTTCAAGATCCAAACTGTCTTCGTCTCTTCTATTTTTTGAATATTCTGTAAAATCACTGTATCCCAACAACCACCCTTTTTTTCTAAGTTTTGATTTCTTCATAATTTCACTGTATCCCAATAACTAGCTTTACTTGCTAGATTTTTAAATCTTTAGAGTTCGCGTAATATTTTCAGATGTCTTTTTGGAGTCATAATGTATCGATTGAGGTGATATCTCACGAATTATTAAGAGAAACAATCGATTTCGGGCGCGCGATTATCCTTCTTTTTTTCTTGTTTAATGCTTTAAACATTTTGATATCCTTCTAGTTTCAAGTTCTTTATTGTATCACTCATAGTTTTCACCTTTGATGCTTAATGAATCAGGTCATCAGACAACAAAATTGTCACAGTGATATGTTTAGATTTGAAGATACAGTTGTTTCCTTGTTCACATATTAGAAATCATTAACTAAAATGGATTTATGGGAGCTAGTTTATATAAGAAATTCTATTCGATTAATTATGTCTCTTAATCAAAAACTAGGTCGCTGTGGAGTATATTGTGGTCAATGTAGAGCATTTACAGCTGATGTGTTAGATATTGCTACAAAATTTAAAAAATGGGTTATTCAGGATTATTCTTGGCTAAAAGAAGCGGATAGTACCTTTGATTATGATAATTTTCTAGAGGGACTTGAATGGTTTACCAAATCAACTTGCCCAGGATGTCGAAATGCAACAGAGGGTTGGTGTGATGTTAAGAAATGTGAAAAAATTCAGCAGAATGAAGTAGATAATTGTCTAGTTTGTGAGGAGTTTGAAAGTTGCCCACTCACAGATTATCAGAGGAAAAGATACTCCTATCTATTTGAACACATTAAATTCATAAAGAAAGAAGGTTTTGAGAGATTCCTTGAAGAGGAAGAGAGGAAAGCTAGGGAAGGAGTTCGAATACAGGAAATAAGAGATTATTAGAAAAAAGATTAGAAGTGAGTTTTTATATTCTTAAACTCATTCTTACAAGGTCTCCCTGCACACAACAAAGATTCTTTCTTCCCTAAAGTTAGGATGTATGACCAACATATCTCTAATCCATCTACCTCATGAGAACACATCTGATGTTCGTGATTCTTGAGAGTATCTTTGATCATTTCTTCATCTATTTTACTTTTATTCTTATCAAACCAATTAATCAAAAATTCTTGTCTTGTTGAATGGATCTTGTCTTGACCTTCCCAGCTATCGTTTACATATGATAGTAATTCAGGTGAATCATATTGCATTGTAACACTTTCAAATCCTATGTCAGAATATTTAGTTATAGTCTTCTTTCCATTAGTCTGCACTTTAGCTATAGTATTCTCCTTATCGATAATCATGTACGATTCTCCCCATACTTTAGGCATCTTTTCTAAAAACTCAACAGCTTCTTTAGTAGTTCTGCAGTTATCTAGTATCCATCTTGTTGCAATGTTTAACATAATACCAGGTCCTGAATTCTCAAAAGTTGCTGATGCTGATGAAAGTGCTAAACTTGCTTCATTCACCCCTCCATATCTGGAAACAAGAGGCCAATGGAAAGTAAATCCTAGACTTTTTAGCTTGCCTTTAGGTGCTGTATGACATACTGTTAAATTTTCGCTTTCTTCCTCTTTCCATTCATGACTTCGTGCAATGACAGGTAAACCACTTTTTGTATGCTCACCTGAAACTGCAAAAACCAAGCATGAAGTCATTTGAAATCTATATGGAGTTAACTCAAGAGTTATTGGAACATAATAATCTATATCCAGTTGATCAGCTAACCCTCTAAATTCTTCTAGTAGATCTGGTGTATATTTCTTTGCTACTTCTTCATAAGCATAAGATTTCTCCAAGACTTCTTTAGAGTATTTTGGAGGATAACTCTTAACTTTTTCAAGGGCTTCCCCTATCTGTCTCCCTATTTCATAATGAGTTCCTTTCAATTCTAATATATACATAATTTCACACACTTTGACTGAGCTATAAACACCTATAAAGATGTTCAAAACTCATGATTCTTTTCATTGTATAAACTCGTGAAAACGCGAGTTTTTCTCTCAAAAACCTGAATAAAAGGAAAAAGAGAAAAAGTGTTAGTATTATAATATTTTTCTTTTTCTAACAATTAGAATTATAGATCCAAACAGAAATAATGAGGAAGATAGAGTTATTAAATTGATGAAATCAGTTTTTGTAGTTGGTGATGTTGGGAAGCAATCATAGCTTTCATCGTAAGTAAAAATCCGAGTATCTCTAGCATATGTTAATACAGGTGACATTACTACTATGTGGAGTATTAGTAGCTCCTAAAATAATTGCTACTGACAATTAAAATGCAAAGTAAAAGAAAAACTAATATCTTTTTCAAAGCAATCAAATATGGTTTTTCTTCAACACTAATAAAGTTAGCTAATTCTAGTTTAACTCACTTAATTCTCCTTTTTATCTGCTCTATGTTTGCGTGAATCAACCTTTTCATGTTTGGTGAAATTGCTGAGATATCCACATCGAAAACTAAGAAAGGCATACCATGTTCTAAATATATTGGTTTCAAGACTGCTTGAGCTATTTTATGTGGTAAGCATTGCATTGGTCCAGTTAATACTAACGAATCAAAGTGGGAGTCTTCTAATGTTTCCATGCCTTTTCCAATAGTTGGGATTGCTTCTCCGAAGATTAAAGGACTTATTAACCCATTTGATTTGGTAAATATTTCTTTCAAATCATTTTGTGTAGCAAATAAGAGATTTGTTTTCTCGAATTTCTTTCGCATCTTCTTTTCTACTCTTTGCATAACCATAGGAGCTATTTTACTAATAAAATAGAATTTGGAATACTCTAACCATGGTCTTGTATAAGCTTTTAAAGCAAGTGATTTCGAATAAGGTTGTATTTTCCAAAGTTGAGCTATTATGTGTTTTAGGTTAAAGTTACTATATAGAATCAACTCATAAACATCTGCTGATTTTACCAGAATATCATGTTCAGCATAAATTTCTTTCATTTCCTTCAAAAAGAATGGGCTAAAACGTACAAAGAAATCTCCACTCACAATAACTTTAGGATAATCCATTGGTGAACCTTTTCTTGGAATACTAGCTAAATTATCAATTAGTTTGTCAATGTTCTTCTCATAATCCTCTAATCTATTTACGCTATTCAAGAAATCAGAGTAATATTTGTAAAACAAGTCCAAGCTGCCTTCCTCTTCAACTACATGCAAAGCGCTCTCAATTTCTGCCATTAAATCCCCTATTAGAACAGCTCTAGTTCCGTATTTTGCAATAGTTAATCTACCTGTTCCCAAGAAACCAGTTAGTTGATCAAATCGGTATATGAAGAAATTTTCCAACTTATTATCTTCTATAAATTGTTCTAGATAATGGAAATAGCTATGTACAGCACAAGGACTTCCTCCTCGAATCATGTACAGACCTATTACTTCACCAGGTTTTCTGTTTTCTAATAAATGCATAATTTGACCTAGAACAATAGGTAAAGGAATGCATTCCTTCCCTGAGCAATGTCTTAATCCTTTAACAGGATAATCAAGTTTAATTTCAGTTGTTTTTCCAACGTTATACCCTAGAAGTTTGAACATTTGTTCAAATGAATCTGTATGGATTTTAGAGAAACTTGGAAAAAATAACTTAACTCTAGGATCCTTTATTCCTAGTTTTTTGTCATCAGATGTTAAAACAACAACTTTTCCATCCCTAATTTTGACTTGTGTTACCTTGAATGGTTTCTCTTCCTCAGTTTTCTTACTTGCTTGGAAGTTCTTTATGATTTCTAAATACGCTTCTAATCTTGTTTGTGTCCCTGCATCAGCTGTATGAGCGTCAAGTTCTAAGAATAAATATGGTTTGTTTCTCATTTCACTTCTAACATAATTCTGAACAAAAGCATCAATTGTACAGCTGAAGCTGTTAATGTATAATAAGAACAGATTATCATTTTTTGCTGCCATGTCTATTGCTATTTTTACATAATTTGAGAAATACCATGGAATGTCATGAACATGCTGTTTCTCAAGGAAATCAAAGGGAATTACCGTTACGCCCATACTTGAGAGCTTCTTAGGTATTAATTGAGATGTCTCAGGTGGAAAAGCATTATAGCTTCTGCCGAGAAGTAGAATTCCGATTTCATCATTTTCTTTTAATTTTTCTAGATACTCTTTACCCCAATCTAAAAATTGTTCTTCAACAGCTTTCTGTTTTGAAACTGCTTTCTTAAACGCTTTTTCAGCTAGACTCTTTGGCTGATTGAGTTCTTTTGTTGCCATTTTGACTAAAGATTTACTTGTTTCATACCCGTGTCCAAAACTTAGTAGAGGATTCAAAAATTTCGCTTCTTTGAAAGCTTGTTTTATGAAATATGGACTCCCTTGAGTAACAGGGCAAAATGTTGCATCCATCCATTTTCCCTCAGTTGGTAAACCGTGCATGTGTGGAAGAAAAATCATGTCCACTTCTTTCTTTATTAAATCTAAAACAGCTCCATGTAAAATTTGAATTGGGAAACAGAATGGAGCATTTGTTTGAAGTTCTCTTTCTTCATCGATATCAGATAAGACAACCTCATAACCTAATTCATCAAAGAAAGTTGAAAACATAGGATAGAGGGTGTGAGTCAGCAAAGCTCTAGGTATCCCTATAATTCCTTTTGAACGTGTCTTTTTAGATTTCTTCTCTGAATTATAAGCAAATACCAGCTCATTTCTCAAATCTACTAAGTTTTCTTTTTCATCAATTTTATCTGAACCTCTCCATTGGTGTTCATAACGGCTGCATCTTCCACCAAAAGGAAACTTCCTTCCTCCCACTTCATAACTTTCAATTTGACAATAATTCTTGCAAGCTTTGCAAGTGAAACTCCCCAAATGCTTCAATTCTTCCTTGATTAAGGATTCAAGATTTGTTTCTTCAGGCATTACATCAATTTCATGTTTTTCATATTTTGATTGTGCAATAAGTGCTATACCAAAAGCACCAATCAGTTCAGGATTGGGTGGAATAATAATCTGTTTTCCAGTAGTTTGAGCAAAAGCATACCCTACAGAATTATTCTTAGCAACTCCTCCTTGGAAGAAAATCTTCCTACCAACCTGTCTTGAACCTTTAACTTTATTGAGATAGTTTTCAGCAATTGAATAAACCAAACCACCTACGATATTTTCTCTTCCATATCCTTCTTGCATAGCTGTTCTAACATCTGTATTAATGAAAGCAGCACAGTCAGCTTTGAATCTGACTGGATCTTTTGCTGTCATAGCAATATTTGAAATATCAAATACATGAACACCCATATCACCTTTAGAACTCTCTTCTAGAAAAGAACCTGTTCCTGCTGAACAAGATGCATTCATAGCATAATCTACAGGTACACCATTTTGCAGGTACATATATTTTGAATCTTGTCCTCCAATTTCGAAAATTGTATCAACTTCTGAATCGTAATATACTGCTCCCTCAGAATGAGCTGAAATCTCATTATGTACAGCTGGTGTACCTAGATAAGCACCAGCTAATTGTCTTCCAGAACCTGTAACTCCAACCAAATTCACTTTAAGATTCCCTACTTGAGAAATAATTTCTTCAATACATATTCTTGTAGCTTGAATTGGGTTACCACTTGTTCTACCATAATAGGAAGCTAAAACGGATTTGTCTTCAGGATCGATGAGAACAGCTTTTGTGGTTGTAGATCCAACATCAACACCAAGGAGATAAGCTGAGTCTTTATCGAAATCAGTTTTGTTACCAACTGGATCGATAATAGTAACTTGACTACGAAAATCTTTAAGTGAGGGGAAAGTAGTAAAACTTTTACTTGTTTTGAGATTTATGTCAGTATACTCTGGTTTCTCTTTTACTAATAGAGCAGTTCCATAAGCTACAAAAACTGAACTTTCTGGTTTGACAACTACGTCTACATCTGCAATTTGCCCTCTTAAGATTTGTACAAATGCATCATTAAGAGAAACCCCTCCAACTAGCAACAATTGCTTAACATCAACTCTTGATTGAATTATCAATCCCATTACTTTATTAGCCATACTTGCTAGAACTGATGTAAGGATGTCTTCTAATGAAGCTTCACCTCGATTTAATTTGTGAGTGACATCTGATTTACAGTGAACAGAACATCTTGATGCTAATTCTATTTTCTTTCCTTTCTTTGCTAATTCAATAGCATCTGGAAGAGTAACATCTAAACGGTCAATCTGCTGTACAAAAAATTCGCCGCTCCCCGCTGCACATTTGTCATGGGATAGAACATTAAGAATATGACCTTCCTTGCTCAGAACATACAGAACAAACGCTTCCCCTCCAAGAGATACAACAACATCAAATTTCTCATCATACGAATTTATTGCTCTTTCAACAGCTACTATTTCAGAAATTTCCCCAAAAGAACCACTAACATTGTAGTAGCAGTTATTCCCATTAATGTTCTTTTCAATAATTTGATCAAGAACTTCTTTAGGTTTTCCTAAATGTGGTTGTTTGTATGTTTGGACATTCATATTCTCGTCTACAGAAACTACATTAACTGATACAGAACCAATATTTACACCCACATACTTACTAATGCTAAACACCCTAATGATTGAATAGTTGAGATTATTCCATGAAATAATGTATATCTTATAAAATTTGTCTACGACCAATTACATAAAATGGGAATTATCCTTAATTTCATTGAGAATTTAACAGTAATTAAGAAAAATATTCTCATGGTTTCATGGAAATATTTAAAAAACATTTACAAGCGATGAATTTTGAGTCCATACATCAATATTTCCAGCTGTATCAAAAAAGAATCAGGAATTAAAAGAGAAAAATTAGTGATTATTCTTTCTTCTAAAAAGAGGAATAACCCAAATTAAGAGAATTATAAAACCAAAATAGAATGATGTTTCAGTTGTTGGTGTTTCTTTCAGATACATTATTACTGTATCTTCAATAGTTGTGGTTTCCAGATTAGCATCATAAACAAGAGCTTCAATTGTTAGAGTATCTTCAGTTATTGAAATATTACAATAATGATATTCTGAAATGTAAACATCACCATCTATAGCTTGATCTGTTGCTTGAGGAAAGTATAGAGGAGCTCCTCCGCCTGATGTCCCAATATGTTGAATTCCTTCTCTTATTGTATTGTAATAGTTATGATCATGACCTGAAAAGACTAGATCAACCCCGTACTCTATAAATATTGGTTCAAGAACAGCTCTGATAATCCCAGCTTCATAAGCCCTAGATGCATCTTTAATAGAATACATGGGACGATGTATCATTGCAATTGTGAAGTTCATTGTATTGCTTTGTAAGTCATCAATTATCCATTCTTCTTGTACTGTTGTAATTTCAAATTCATGTGTCCAGTTTTCATTTGTATTAATAATTATGAAATGTATTCCTTTATTATCAAAACTATAAAATCTCTCATTTCCAGGCATTTCCACATTACTCATATAAGTTGAGAGATTTAGCTCTTGAGGACCATAAGAGCCATCTGGTAATTTATAGGTATATGTTTCGTGATTTCCAACAGCATAATAAAACGTAACATTATTTTGAACAAGTAAATCTATATCTTCATAATATCTATCCCAATCGTCTTGCTCTCCACCAGAATTAACTATGTCTCCTGTATGAAGTATGAACTCCAGATTGGGATTACTTAACATAACATCCTCATAAATTGTTTGTCTGAAAACATTAGTTTCATTTTCTTCCCAATTTCTTGTATCACCTAAAGCGATGAAATGCCAAGGATCATATGTCGTTTCCGCTGAACCATTCAAGAGATTACTTTGGGTATTCATAGATAATGATGATATAATAATTAAACCAAAAATTGAGAGAGGTATAAGTTTTCTTTTCATTTCTATTTCTCCTTTTTTCTTACAGATATTATAACTAGTTCAGATATTAGAAAAATTGGTCTATATTAAAATGTGACTAAATAACAATAGAATGAAACAACTAAGGCTGTGTAGAACTTAGTTTTTTGGGAGAATTTTTTCATACCCATATTTTTCTCTATATTCATCCCAGTGTTCATTTACTCTTCTAATGATATCATCATCAGTATTATGAGTATTTGGTACATAATCTTTTCTCTGAGATTCAGCATATGCCATTATGTCATCTTTATACAGATCCCAGCCATCTAGTTTCAAATATCTATACATCGCTTCCATTTTTTCGGAGGGATTCTTAATGAAATCTTCATATTTCATATGGTAAATTCTATCTTCAGGAATCAGATGTAAATCGCGATCTTGACATTCATAGAGAAGTTTGTAATTTGCTAAAATGTCTGTTTTCATCTTTTCTTCATCCCATTTCTGAAGTGTATAAATTCCAAAAACTTCATCAAAGAATTTAACTGTACTAGAATAAACCTTGTAAGGATCTCTATAAGTGTGAATGAATTTAGCGTTTGGAAACATCTCAAGTATATCTTTAATACGATAACTATTAGATGGATTTTTCAAGAAAAGCTGTTTACCTTTATGACCTAAAGTCAGCATCTGAACAAGATAATAGTATTTCTTTTTCCATCGTTTCAGATGTTTAGGCATTCCCTCAAATGTCAAATATTTTGTATAAAGATCAAAATTACGAGGAAAGATAAAACCAGTATAATAGCCATATTTTGAGAAAGTGCCTATACAATATTCTTCTTCTGTTGGTTCTTCAGCTCCCATAATTACATTATCCATCGGTCTAACATCAGGTAAAGAAGCATCGATAATCCACTTAGTCATTTTAGGAAAACCTAAGTAAAGCAAAGTTGCATAAGCTTCTGTATTTGAAACATATCCTTTTGATTTATCACAAGCCATTAAAGTCATTAGATATGTTGTTCCTGTTCTATAGTGACCTATAATGAAAATCGGATCTTCCTTGATTTCAGTATTCTTAATTTTTCTATGGAACCTTAGTTTCTGAATCACTTTTAGAGGGCTTGTAATTACACTCAATCCCATTGCATACAAAAAGCGATGAAAATATTTGAGATCAACTTCAAATTTATTATCCAAAAGCACTTTTACAATTGTAGGAAGAGAATATCCCGCCAGAGGTTCTTCCTTAACTACTAACCAAGTTTTATCATTTCCCATATGAAATCAGCTTTTGAAATTATTAGTTTGAAAGAGTTTAATCAGTAAGAAAAGAGGTTATATAAATAGTTTTTATTAAAACAAAAGAGGAAAATCTGATTTAACTTAAAGAATCAGCACTGAGAGGCAAAATATCTCACCTTTTTTTTCTGCAACAAGATTGCAACAACTTAGAGACCTCAGAGAAATAAGAAAAGAATCAATCAAGTGGATTAGTACTCAAGGGATATCGACCAACACTATGAGTATACTCACTTAATTTATAGTGAAACAGTATAATGAATTTCTAATAAATTTATCTTACGAAAAAAAAAGAGAGTTAGAAGGTTTATGCCTTCTTTCTACGTATTATTAATGCTGTAACAGCTATAGTTGGAATTGCTATTAATGCAATTGTTCCAAAACTAACACCACTTGTTTCAGGCATACCAATAATTGGATCATGAACAAGTTTAAGACCATCTCCATAATTTGGATAAACCAGATTCAAGTTGATGAATTCTTTACCAAATGCGTATCCTTTTCCAAATTGCTGATCATAGCCAAAAGTTGTTGCAGATGCAGTTACAGGGACAGTTTCAATATAAGTACCATCTTCATAAAAGACATCAGCTACAGGAGCCCATGCAAAATATGCTTCTAATCTGTCTCTGTCATCAGTGAAAGCAATACCATTTTCTTCATGTAATTGAGTTCTGTTAGGAGTTAATTCATGGTCTTCATTTATTATTGTTCCATATTCTGGTTGATTAACTCTTTCTCCAACTCTAACTCTATGCCTGTATTGTGACTCATGAACCTTTAGATTAAAGACTAATCCAGCAGCACCTGGAGTAAAATTCCAATTGTTAATAATTATATCGAATTTTATTTCTTTGAGTCCTTGTACTGTATATGTTACAGGAGTTCCGTCTAAATCTTGAGTAATAACTACATCCTCTAGATAAACGTGGTATACAAAGGCTATTGTTGCACCATTATCCAATATTGATGAAGTTTGAGTACCTCTTATTTCGTTAGTAAAATCCTCAGTTACTAAATCCCATGTTATTGTAGACGAAGCTAAATTATAGATCTTCCCGCCTAAAAATTCAGTTCTGTCATCAACAATAAGATCGTCTCCAAATAATTCAGCAATACTTGTGAAGCTTATGTGAAACATCGCTAGTTTTCTGTTATTATCTGTAGAATTAGTTTCCCAAATGACAAAATCAGGTTTTCCTTCATTCAATTTTACAGTAATATAAGGAGTCTCGATAAAAACCGATCCTTCTCTATTCTCAATACTTCCTGCAGCTGGATTAGCAACTGCTGAGGAAACAGATGAAAACACGAACATTGTTATTAGTCCGGCAATCATTATTTTGTGAATTGTTTTCAATTTAACACCAATAGAACATTGATTTCCGCTATATATGAAATATCGGATATACCTAGGTTTAACACCTGTTTCACACCGATATGAAACCGTTGCCAACCATTATTCTATAACAGTTCTACCATCGTCTGTCAGATAAATAACGTAAGTTCTTCCCCATTTTTCACGTTTTATGAGTCCGCGTAGCTCTAATGGAACTAGGTTTCTAGAAATCTTGGATTTTGAATAACCAGTTATGTCACAAAGATCTTTCTGACTTACTTTACCCTTTTTATCGTATATTATTTTGATTAATGACTTCTGATTATCAGTCAACAGTGTCATTCCTATTTTCTTCATAGCTTTCTTTTCTCTGTATCTAATTAACCAAGATATACCACTTATTCCAATAAGCACACCAACGATAAAACCTATTAGAAACATGGCAGCTTTAGATTCCCAGAAAGTAAGTTCTTCTTCAGGAACAAGAGGTTCATCAAATCGAATTAAGAAAAGGGGATTGGATTCAACAGCTAAATTGTCTAAATTCCAAGTTATTTTGATTCGATTTTTCTCAAGGATTTGAGTTGCATTAATTGGATATATTGAAGGAGTGCTATCTTCAAACTCATGGATAAAACTTCTTTCGGGTAAAAGAACAATCATTCCGTATGATGTTGTTTGATGACTGATTGTTGAAGAGAATTCAAATGAATAATAAATTGGTTTTGAACCAATGGGATTTAGAATGGTATTAAGATCATATTTTACTGCAAATGTTGCTGTTTGACTCTCGTTAAGTTCGGTTCTAAAGTTTACTCTTACTTTATTACTACTGTTGGAAACAACATCCCAATTGAATATCAAAGAACCTTCTCCATCTTCTACAATGAGTGTATTTAATGATGTATTAAACCAAAGATCAATGTAAGTCTGAGTTGTATTTTCTGTGTTTTCAACCACAAAAGATTCACTAACAGATATTGAATCTGTTTGATAAATGTCTACAGTAGTGTGATGAGATCTTATTAACATCTCATCAGCTAAGAATGTCGGATGTGAAAATTCTTCAATTGTGTATGTTTTGACATAGTTACTAGAAGAAATCAGTATTAAAATTGTGAAGAAAAGTAACAAAGTTCCAATAGTTTTTTGCTTTTGTGATTTCAAGGTAAGACTAATTAATCATTGTGAGATAAAAAAACTTCCTTTTAATACATGAGAGAGAAAAAAATAGAGAAATTAGAAAAAAAGAGTGAAAAACGCTATGATTCACTTTCAACAGCGTGTTTAGCAGCTTTTTCCTTTTCCGTTTGCATCAATCATACCATCTTCAAGATATTCTTATACCATATTCAGCTCTACAATACTCATATCAATGCTATTTAGAGACTCTTTTAATTTAAAATGATTTTTCAGAATTTAGTATAAAGCAAATTTATTCAAGAGATTCAATTAGTTCCTTGATTTGTTTAGCAAATTTTCTGGCGCCAGGATTGTGATGCATGCAGTTATAGCTTGGTACTTCAACTAGAGTTGAACTAGGAATTGTACTCAATATGGTTTCAACAAATTCCACTGTATGCAATGAATCATCTGGATCAAGAGTTACCCATGTCTTACTAGGAACTTTAGCATAGTCTTCTAATGCATTCCATCGAGAAGTACTTAGAGTCTTTTTCCATCTCATAGCATTAGCGTTACCTATGAAATCATTATAATGTTTCTTCTGGAATCCTTTAGGAAACATAATTGAAATCCACAATCTGATGATAGGTATTCCTATCACTTGTAAGACAAATGCAGGAATAATATATGCAAGCCATAAGATTTTTCGAGGGAGAATGAACTTTACAGAAGGACCATTATAGAGAATTCCAGCAGGTTTAAACCACTTTTCTGCCATCGCTCTTGCACTCATACTGCAGCCAAAACTGGAACCAAATATGAACAAGTTATTTTGATCGAATTTGAAATGTTCTATAGTTTCTTTCACATCTAGACCTAATCTGTTCATGTCAGCTTTGTGCCTCCATTTCACTTTAGAACTGTTTTTCTCTCTTGATTCAAAGACATACAAATCATATTCTGTATAAAGCTCATCCCATAAATCTGACCAGCTAAACACACCTGTAGCATAACCTGGAAGAAATAGAATGGTTTTTTTATCCTTGCCACCTTTCTTTGTGTAATAAACTAATGATTCAGCACCATCTGACATTTGAACATATTCTTTTGTAGATTCTTTCCAAAATAACTCATCTTGGGAATAGTTTTCCATATCGATTTCTTCTTCAGACATTTGATAGAATTTCAAAATAAGAGGATATTTTAAGGATATTGGTGTAGAAAAGATAATCACTTAGCAATCTTTTCTATATATTCAGTTAATTGCTTGGTGAATTCAGCTGCTCCGGGAAGATGATGCATGTACATAAAACTCGGAACTTGTAGATATTCACTTGTTTCAACCAAATCTACGCAAATCTTGGTCTCATTATCAACATGAAGCTCTTCTTGAATAGCTCCTACCATAAGAGAGGAAACTTTGAGCTTCTTGAAATCCTCAGTGCCATCCCAAAAAGTTACTGACTTAGTTTTCTTCCATCTCATTGCACTTGCTGTCCCAACATACTGCCTATATCGGTCTCTTTGAATTCCCTTTGGAACTACAGTACCTATCCAAAGTTTTCCTATACTACTTATTATTCCATCTATGAGAAAACTAGGTGTGAATTTAGTTATATAGATAAGTTTTGAAGGGAGTTTTGGTGTTCTAACTGGACCAATCATTATTAAACCTAGAGGTTCATCTAGCCATTTTTCAGCTAAACCTCTCATTGCATAAAGAGCAGAGGCGCTTGCACAGAAAATTACTGTTTTTTTAGGATCTAGTTTCAGTCCTCTAAGAGCATCACCTATATCCATTCCTGAACGATTCATATCACCCTTATGACTCCATTTCACTTTGGATGTGATTTTTTCTCTAGTTTCTAACACATAAAGATTAAATTCTTCATAAAGACAATCCCACAAATCGTTCCAAGACATAGGTACAGATGCATAACCAGGTATGAATAGAATAGTGATTCCTGAAGGATTTTTACCCTTTTTAGTAAAATAACATAGGAGTTCTGCTCCATCAGACATAGGAACATAAACTCTTTCTGCTTCTTTGTAGAAAAGAGCTTTTTGATGCTCTACTTCCTTTTCTTTCTTCTTTTTGGAATTCATGGATGGAACTATCTTCAACTTAGTTATATAAAAAATGTTAGGAAAGACCTTATGAATCTCTTTTATGAAGATATTTATTTAGCCTTTAGGAATTATTAGGTTGAATAAAGTTGAAAATTCCTAAAAATCATCCAAGAGCAGAATCTTTACGTGTTAGAGAGTTGATCATAGAAGGAATGCATCAAAATGTTGTAGCAGAAGCTGGCTTAATAGCTCATGGACGAGGGGAAGCCTTCGATTACTTAATTGGTGAAAAAACACCTTCGTTTGCAATTCAGCAACAAACCGCAGCAGTTGCCATGATACTTTTAGCAAAAAAAGCAATAATTTCTGTAAATGGTAACGTTGCATCATTGTGTTCAGAAGATTTAATTAAATTGGCAGATATTCTTTCTGTAAACCTTGAAGTTAATCTCTTTTATCGAAGGGAAGAAAGATCAGCAGTAGTAACAAAAAAACTTGAAGAAGCAGGAGCTAAAAATATTCTGGGAAACAATCTTGAGTTTTATACAACCATTGAAGAATTATCTCACTCTAGAAGAGTAGTAGACAAAAGAGGAATTTTTTCTGCTGATGTAATACTAGTTCCTTTAGAGGACGGTGATAGGACAATGGCTTTAAGAAAAATGGGGAAGAAAGTAATCACCATAGATTTAAATCCACTTTCTAGAACTTCAATCTGGTCAAACATTACAATAGTTAATAATGTAATAAGAGCAATCCCTGAAATGGTAAGTATTGCTGAGAAACTAAAAAACAAAAGTAAGGAAGATCTTTTAGAAATTGTTAAAAATTTCGATAATCACAAATCTTTACAGGATAGCTTGCTATACATATCACAGCGGCTTAATAATTTAGCAGAAGGAGAACTTGTAAAACCAAAAGTTGAATAGGAAGTTGTTTGAAAATGTCTACAATGGAGAAAATAACAATCAAAGATTTTCAAAAAATGAAAGATGATGGAACCAAAATCACAATGATTTCTGCATATACTTATCCTTTAGCAAGGATCATTGATGAAATAGGGATTGATTCTATTCTAATCGGAGATTCTCTAGGGATGACTGTTCTTGGCTATGAGAATACACTAGAAGTTACAATTGAAGATTCTATTCGACATAGTCAAGCAGTTGCAAGAGGAACAAAACGTGCACACATCATAGGTGACATGCCTTTCTTAACATATGGAGTTAATGTTGAAGAAACTGTCAGAAACGCTGGAAGACTTGTTAAAGAGGGAAAATGTGAATCTGTCAAACTTGAAGGAGGAGAGGAAAGAGCTGAGGAAATCAAAAAGATAAAAGCAATTGGTATACCAGTATTAGGTCACATAGGTCTCACTCCAACATATATTAATGAATTTGGAGGTTTCAAAGTTCAAGGTAAAGAGTCAAAGGATGAAGAGAGATTAATTAAACATGCAAAAATGCTGGAGGAAGCTGGAATCTACGCTTTAATTGTTGAATCTGTTCCTTGGAAACTTGCTAAGAAGATTACAGAAGAATTATCTATTCCAACTATAGGTATAGGAGCTGGGGAATACTGTGATGGTCAAGTTCTTGTTATAGATGATCTAATTGGGCTCACTTTCGACTTGAAACCTAAGTTTGTTAAAAAGTATGCAGATGTTAACTCTATCATCAAAAATGCTGTGATAGAATTTGCAGAGGAAGTTAAATCAGGTAAATTTCCTTCTCAGGAACATCGATATGATTAATCAGCCATATTTCTTTACAGTATTGTAGCAAATTTCTTCTTCAATATAATCATCTAGACTAGATAAAACTGACCTATTTTTATAGATCAAGAAAACGCCATTGCCTAGCATAATCTGACCAACAAGGATTTCGCTACTCTCTAAATCATGCATAATCTCATTTACTTGGGGAGTAGCAAGAAGAGAAGTTATGGAGAACTGTTTTGATACAGTAGCAAAGTTTCTTATCGTAGGTTCATTATTTAAATCTGCTAAAAATAACTCTCCAACTTTGTTAATTTGTTCCTTCCAACTAGCGCTGGTAATAATTGATTTAGTTGGAATCTCTCCAAAAGTAATTGTAGCAACTCTGTAGCTATTTTCTAAAATACTTCTAACTTCTCCTACTCCAGGAGCACCAGGTTGTAAGCGAAATTCCCATCCTCCTTGAAGAAGACCAGAAATATCACCTAAACCACCACTATAATTAACTTCTGCAGAATGAGCAAGACATTGAAGGAAATTTTCGGTGAATTGTAAATCATAAAATTCATTAAAAGCTAAACAACTTCCAAGAGCTCCCGAGGCACTAGCTCCAAAACCACAAGCCAATGGAACCTCAAATTCATGAAATAGAGAAACTCCATGAGTTCTATCTACTTTCTTATCTGCTGCAATTTGACAATATGACATTATATAATCAGATATTTTTGCTACAGATTTTTGAACTTCTTTACCATTGAAGAAAATATGATTCTCCGAATCATCTGATTCTTCTAGCCATGTAGTGGTTCCACGATTTATTGAAAAACCAGCTCCTTTTGACCCCTTGTAAATAGTGTCCTCTGCTTCATCATGTATTGTAAATATTCCACTAATGTGTGATGCTACCCAGAATTTTGACATAATATCACTCAATATATAGATCTTAGTTCAAGAATTGCTAACTCTTTGGGAAAATTATCATCTGTTGATTTATTTACTAGTTCAACTAATTTCTTATTGATTGGAACATCTATCCCCTTTTGTTCAGCTAAATAGATTATCTCACCATTAAGTGTGCTAATTTCTGTCTTTGTTTTGCTTTCTATATCTTGAAGCATGGATGATTTATGATTTGCTGTTTGACTTGCTATCTTCTTTATCATGTTATAGGCTTCTTCATAATTCAAGGCTATTTCTTCAGGAGCTACGAGTATGATTTCATCTATAACTGAGCTAATTATTTTATTAAGAAAACTATCTTCTAATACATCTCCATTGGTAAGACCAGTAATTGCACTTAACGGACCAATTGTGCTATTTGTTACTGTTTTCATCCAGATATCTCTCTGAATATCTTCAGATATTTCAACTGTAAGTCCAATTTCAGTCAGTAGTTCTTTGACTCTTTTAAGTTCTTCTTGATCTTCATGATTAATGCTTCCAATAAATGTATCACCTATACTAGCTTCAACAGAATGATTTTTCTCTTTCCTCAAAGCAGCTAGAGAAGTGATTGCTCTAGTGATTTTCCATTTTTTTGGGGAAACAAGAAATGGTCTTTCTACATTCAAACCATTCTGGAATAGGAGAATTGAAGCTTCAGAAGTTAACCATTTTTCTAAATCCTCAATAAGAATTTCATTTAACCAAGATTTGGTAGAAATGATGCAATTATCAAAAATATAATCCTCTGGTAGTTTTGCATATACTTCACAATTATGCAACAGAGGTGAAACATCAGTTGTAAGTTGGACTCTAATTCCTTTTTTTCTAATCAATTTTGAACTCTTTAAAGATGTAACGCAAACAACCTTGTAATCGTTTCTAACTAATCTAGAAAATAAAACCGAACCTATTGCACCTAAACCAATTAGAAGAATAGATTTTTCTTGTTTCACAATTAAAAAAATATATTCTAAATTAAAAGGTTTTTCAGAGAAAAAGGAAAAGTAAGAAAAAGGAAACTAGTTTACACAGTTCTTTTTACATGATGATCAAAGTTGAAGTCGTTCTTGTAGCCTTTATATTTATCAATAAGACTTGAGATATTATCTTCTTCTTCGACTTGCTCTTCTAAGAACCATAGAATAAGATGAACAGAGCTGTATTCTTTAAGTTCTTTAATTGCGTCATGAAGTCCAATAATCTTACTTGTGATGTATCTTTCATGTTCATAAGCAGCTTCAAGAATTTCCATTATGTTTGTCCAATCTTGTTTTTGTTCTGCTAGGGCTGGGTAATGAACAGAACCACCTCTTTCAATAATGTGAGATTTGAATTTCATAGTATGTTCAAACTCTTCCTCAGCTTGCATTTTAAACCAGTCAGCGAGATTATTGAGAGTTCTCTCTTCAAACCATGCAGCCATTCCTAAATAGAGATAGGCTGATTCTAATTCTTCTTTTATTTGAATATTAAACGCTTCATTTAATTTTTCACTAATGTTTGCCATTCTGTTAACCTTGTAAATTTGCTATGTGCAATTTATAAGCACACCTTATAAATTATTAGGTTCATTCATTATTTTCGCACAGATAGATTTTCACACCTAGCCAAAAATTTATTTTTAGAAATAATAAGCTCTATTCATGTCTCATATTTCAAAAGATATTACAAGCACGTTAAGTAATGAATTAGATGGCAAAACAATAATTCATTGTATCACAAGTTCAATCTCATGTTATCTTGCTCCACAAATTTCCAGAAAACTAATGAGACATGGAGCAAAAGTAATCCCCGTTCTATCGCCTGAAGCTGCAAAATTCATTAATCCTTTGATTTTTGAATGGGCAACTGGAGAGAAAGCAATTATTGTAATCGAAGGCGAAGTAGAACATGTAAAATATGCTGGATCATCCAAAGAAAAAGCTGATTTAATTCTTGTTGCACCAATCACAGCTAATTCAATTTCAAAAATAGCTACTGGGATTATGGATACTCCTGTTACACTTATCTCTGGTACTGCTTTGGGAAGTAAGATCCCTATTATAATTGTTCCCACAATGCATGAAGTTATGATGCTTAATCCAGCTATTAAGGAAAATCTTGAAAAACTTAAAGGAATGGATGTAGAAATTCTATATCCTCGAATTGATGAGGAAAAAGCCAAAATACCCGAAACAGATGAGATAGTCGAATTCTGTTTAAGAAAGCTTAGTGATCAATCTTTAGATGGAAAGAAAGTGCTTGTCACTGCTGGGCCTACTAGAGCTTATATTGACGGAATAAGATTCATTAGTAATCCTTCCTCAGGAAAGATGGGTTACTCAGTTGCATTAGAAGCTTGGAGAAGAGGAGCAGAGGTTAAACTAATTTACGGACCATCTCAATTGAATCCATCGAAAGTCATTGGAGATTCTATCAAAGTAGAGACACCAAAAGATATGTTCGAAGAAGCTCTTGATTTAGTCAGCAAAAATCAATATGACTATATAATTCTGGCAGCAGCAATGAATGATTTTGTACCAGAAGAAAACTTAGATGAGAAGATTTCATCGAAAGAAAAATGGGAATTAACTCTATTACCAGCTCAGAAATTAGCAGATGAAATAAAAAAGAACTCCCCTCAGTCAAAACTAGTTTTATTCAAAGCTGAGTATAAGAAAACTGATCCAGAACTTGTAGAAAGAGCAAAAGATAGAATGGAAAATGCTCAAGCAGATTTTGTGATCGCAAATGACGTTTCAGAAGAGAAAACAGGTTTTGAGAGTGATTTCAACAAAGTTGCTATGATAGGATTAAGCAGTAAATTAGAAAGGGTTGAAGGAACAAAAATAGCTATTGCAAAGAAAATATTTGATTATGTTCTACATTAAAAATTGTTTAAGGAAAATGTTTTTACATATATTAAAAAATGTCATACTATGAGTACTGTAATAGAGACTAAAATCACATGTCCAAATTGTGGCAATTTAGAGCAGGTTGAGATGCCTGATTATGTCTGCATAAGAGTTTACAAGTGCCCTTCATGTGAAAAAGTGTTTCATCCCAAAGAGGGAGATTGTTGTGTTTTCTGTAGTTATGCTGAAGACGATTGTCCTTCTAAACAAGTAGGAGAAGATTGTGGTAATCAACTCAAGATCTAACTGCAGGTGTAAAAGAATACTTGAAGTTTTCAGGTAAGTATTCTTTCAGTTTCTTCAAGTTATTAAACATAGCGTGAAAATGCTTTAAATCAGGTAAATTCACTGCTTCATCCAACTTTATCCATTTGGATTCTGAATGTTCCCACGTTAGTTTTACTTCACCTTCTAGATACTTACAGTAATAGGAAATGAAAACCACTGGAAACTCTTTTCCTCCTCTATAAAAGAAACCTGTATCTAAGGGTAAAATGACTTCAACTTTCAATCCAGTCTCTTCAACAACTTCTCTCAAGACTCCATCTACGGGAGATTCTTCCGCTTCTAATCTTCCAGTTACTACTTCCCAGGTTTCAGGTTGAAAGTCTCTCTCTTTTGATCTTTTCATTATTAGTATCTTGCCTTCTTTTTCAATAACAGCGGCCATCCCAACATAAACTTGTTTCATGAGAACCGTTTAGGAGTGCTTGTATTTTAAATTAATCCTCGAAAAACCAAAAGTAAAAAGATATAAATTAGGTTATCTTGCATTATTCATACTAATGGATCTATCTTCAAAGAATCTTATTGTAAAGGATAAAAAATCGGTATTAGATTACCCTTTAGAGGATATTCTTAATAAGACATTATTTGGAGATGCATTAGCCATTCTCAAGAAAATTCCTTCAGATTCTGCTGATCTTGTTTTTCTGGATCCACCCTATTACCTTCAACTACCTAAAAGGCAATTAAAACGATGGAATGTGAAAACTTCAGTTGATGCAGTAAATGATGAATGGGATAAATTTGAATCATTTGAAGAGTACGATACTTTTATTCAAAGTATTTTAGAAGAAACGCAAAGGATAATGAAAGAGAAAGCTGCTTTATGGATAATCTCTACTTACCACAGCATTCATCGTATAGGGAAAATTATGCAAGATTTAGGATATTGGCTGTTATCAGATGTACTTTGGTTAAAAACAAACCCAATGCCTAACTGGTTAGGAGTTAGATTCACTAACGCAACTGAAACGTTGATTTGGGCCGTTAAAGATAAAGATGTGAAAAAATACACCTTTGATAAAAACGTGGCTAAGAAATATGGTCTTGGCAAAGTAGGAGCTAATGTTTGGGTTATACCTCTTTGTACAGGAAAAGAGAGAATGAAAGATGAAGAGGGGAAAAAACTTCATTCCACTCAGAAACCTATTGAACTATTAAAACGAATCATCCTAACAACGTCTAAAGAGGGAGATGTAGTTCTTGACCCCATGGCAGGTTTGGGAACAACAGGATATGTTGCTAATGCATTAAATAGAAAATTCATAATGATTGAGAAGGAAGAGAAATATATCAAGGGGATTCAAAGAAGATTCTCAGAAAAGTTGCATATTAATTTTGAAAAAGAAAAAATAAGAAAAAATATTTCATGACTTATATTTTTCAAACCATTCAATTATTTTCTCTAGTCTATCTTTCATATGGAGAGGTTTACCAGAACGACTGAGTTCATGCCCTTCTTCGGGATATCTTATGAGTTCAGCTGTAGTACCTAGTTTAAGGAGAGAAGCAAAATATTCTTCAGCTTGAGAGATGGAAACCCTAAAATCTTTTTCAGAATGAATAATTCTTGTTGGGGTTTTGGTTTTATTAACATAAGCTATTGGAGAAAACTCCCAATTTTTATCTAGATCTTCCCATGGGAAGGTTCCTATTTCATCCTTAATGAGTTTAGTTACATCCGTTGTGCTCCAGAAACTAACTAGATTATATACACCTCTTAGAGGAACAGCTGCTTTGAATCTCTGATCATGACCTATAATCCAAGCGGTCATATATCCGCCATATGATCCTCCTGTAATGAACAAGTTATCTTCATCTACGTACCCTTTTTCAACTACTTTATCAAGGCCAATTAGTATGTCATTGGCTGGTTCTGTACCCCATTGTTGGTAGATGTTGCGGAAATCATATCCTCTTCCACTTGATCCTCGTGGATTGCAATAAAAAACCACATATCCTTGGGAGGCAAAATACTGAAATTCAAACCACATAGATCTTCCAAAGGGGCTCCATGTCGCATGGGGTCCACCATGGATTTCAACAATTGTTGGATATTTTTTGCTTTCATCGAAGTTAGGTGGTTTTATAATCCATCCTTGGATTTCTTTTCCTTCAAAACCAGAATATTTTATTTCTTCTGTTTCTGCAAGTTTCCTTTCAGTAAGCACTTTTTCATTTGTTTTCCATAATGTTTTTAGTTCTTTGTAAACAAAGTCGTAGAGCATTAAAACAGAGAATTCTTCTTTTTGTGAAGCGTTAATGAGAATCAATCCTTGATCACTATCAACATCAAAAGAATAGATCATTGAATCTCCTGAATAGATTTCTTCAACAGTTTCTCTGTCTATATTGAAACGATGTACAGCAATACGTTCCCAATTATCAACTAAGAAATAAAGGTAGGTTGTTTCACTATCAAAAACCGGTAATACTGCATGATTATCTATTTTCTCTGAGACCCATTTCTCTTCTCCTGTTTTTGGATTTAATAAATATAGCTCATTATTTTGTGTAGAAACTATTTCTGGAGAGCTGTTACCGCTAAATACTAACCATTTTCCATCAGGTGAGATACCAAGAGCTGACCCAAAACCATACATTGTTTTGATAACTTTTTCTTCTTTTGTCTCTATGTCAATTTCTACAATAACAAATTCATAGGTATCATTCATGAAACCTTCTACATTATGTTTTACTGCATAAATGGTTTTATTATCTTCACTCAGTACTGGAGAGAAATAATTGAATTCTCCTTTAGTAACTCTTGTTGATGTTTTAGTTTCTAAATCGAAGAAATAAACATGAGAATACTTATCATCCAAAAAGACTGTTCCTCTTCTGTACACAATATCTTTTACAACCCTTGGATCAATCTTTTTCTTATCCTTCTCTTCTTTTTCAAGAGTTTCTATCTTGTAATCTAGAAGACTTTTTTTAACTTCATCTTTTTTCTCATCTTCTAAAGATTGTTCCTCAAGATTTACTCTGTGTATGTAAGCCATCTTTTGACCATCTAAAGACCACTCAAATTCAGAAACGCCATTTGAAGTTTTGGAGTATTGAACAGATTCTCCTCCATTAACATCCATGATAAAAATCTGTGTTTTTGCTTTTTCTTCACCTCTAGCACTTAAAAAAGCCAATTGATTTTTGTTGGGGGAAGGTTTCATGGATTTATCTTGAGTTAATCCGCTGGTAAATTGTTTTGGACTTTGGCCTTCAGAAATTAAATATACAGCAGAATTGTATTTGTTCTCTTTCTCATTCATCGATAGTTCTTCAAACAAAAAATTCTTGTTTGGTAAAATTTTTGCTGTTGTAATTTGTTTCAATAATAATAAATCATCTATTGATAAATTCTTTTTACTCATTGTTGTTTTCACGTTAAGCTTGATATCTGAACGTTGAAGATTTGTTTAATAACTTTTGCCTCACTAAAAAATACCATTAAGAGTATTTGCACAAATTTTGACACCAACTTTAAATATAGAAAGAAGATTAAATTTGCCTTGAAGAACTGATGGCTTTTATCGATAAATACCACGAATTTCTTAAGAAATATAAAGTTGCTGTACTTGTTATCTGGGTCATTATTTTTGCATTTGGAATCTGGTTGGGACCAAAGTTTCTTAACGAAACCTCTTCAAATTTTGAAGCACCCCCAAACTCTCCAAGTGTAATAGCAGAGGAAGTTCTCGCTGCAGAATTTCCAGGTTACGAAAATGAAACAAGTATGATCATGGTAATTCGTATGGTAAATGATTCTGAAAGTGTTGTGAATAATGAAACAGAATCATTTTGTTCTCAAGTTATAGATAGTATCTTAAACTCATCCTTTGACCACATTATTATATCAGTTTTAAGTTACTATGTACTATCGGATGCGGGATTTAGTCAAGTTGCTGATGAATTTATATCTTCTGAAGAAAGATCAATGCTTCTAACTATTGATTTAATCTACAATGAAGAAAACAGCTCAATAAGTGCATTTGTTGAATATTTAAGAGAAGAAGTTCAAAAAATAAATACATCTGAAGATTTCAATGTCTATCTTACAGGTTATCTAGTTATGTATCTTGATATGCAAGAAGCAACAGAAGAAGATCTTCTTAGAATGGACTTGATTGTAATTCCAATAGCACTATTAGTTTTAGCTTTTGTGCTTAGAAGTTTGAAATTGATGATTTTACCTATAGTTAGTATGGGAATCAGCATTTTTGCATCTTTTCTAATCATGTATCCAGTGGCTTTAATTTGGGATATATTCTCATTTGTTCCTAGCATAATGATGAGTTTGGTAATAGCATTGTCTATAGATTATTCGCTGTTTCTATTATCAAGGTATAGAGAAGAAATAATGAAAAATAAATCAGTCTCAGAATCAGTTCTTCAGATGAGTAAACATGCAGGACACACTATTACAGTTTCAGGGTTGACACTTACTGTTACTTTCTTAGGGTTAGTTTTCTTTCCATTACAGTTACTATCAACAATAGGGTTAGGAGCTGCTATAACCATAGTTATTACACTTGGAGTTAATCTTTCGTTTACTCCAGCTGCCCTTCTTACTTTTGAGGAGTTCTTCAAGAAATTTACTTTATACAAAAAGTTAACAAAGAAACAACCTGAAACTGAAGACCAGTTAAAAAAGAAAGAAATAGCAGCTCAAATGAAAAGTATATGGTATAAAATAGGAAAATTGTCCACTAAATATGCACCATTTGTAATCATAATCATTATAATAGTTGCAATTCCAGTTTCAATTCAAGTTTTCAAATTTGATAGATCAATGGATTTTCTACAAATATTACCGAGAGGTTCGGATTCAGATCTAGCGTACCAAGCATTAAGTGAAGATTTTTCCCCTGGACAAATTCTTCCATTTTATGTAATTATTAAAACCAATCAAACAAACGGAATAATGGTTCCAACATTTTTCCAAGATGCAAAGGATATTGCGATTAGACTAGCAACTGAAACAATGGTAAATAATGATAGTTTCACGTCTATTGTGAGTGCAGGAGGTAATTATATTCCATTTTTAGTAGCAATGGCATTTCTCACTCCAGCAACACTTGAGTACAACAGTTCAGATGGGATGGTATATAGAACAATTTTCAATAGATATACAAATCAGGAAAATTCTACAATACTTATAGAAATACAAACCCCATTTGATCCTTGGGCTGATGAAGCAGAGGTATGGATCAAAGAGACAAGAGTCATTCTCGAAGATTCACAAGCAGAATATGGATACGAAATGCATCTAGCAGAAGGATCAACAGTAATGGTGGATGCAATAGATCAAGTCTACAAACTTTTCCCGATAATGATAATAGTTACAATATTAGTAGTTTATATCCTAATAGCAATAATGTTCAAATCTATCTTTATACCATTAAGGCTTATAATTACGATTGGATTAACCTTATCGTGGATATATGGTTTAGGGATTTTTGTTTTTAAGACGCAAGTATTCAAGACGGTTATTCCAGCTTTACAAGGAGTAAATTCCTTCTATTGGTTAGTTCCCATCATGGCTTTTTCAATTCTAATAGGAATTGGTCTAGATTATGATATATTCCTACTCTCTAGAATTTCTGAATTTCGGGATATGGGTTTTACTGAAAAAGCATCAATACACAAAGGTTTATTCAAAACTGGTAATATAATATCATTTGCTGGAATTATCATGGCTATTGCTTTTAGTGGATTACTATTTTCGAGAGAAATGGTACTAAATCAATTTGGTTTCATGTTGTGCATAGCTGTTTTGATAGACACTTTCATTATAAGAACTATACTTGTTCCAGCAATTATGAGTTTAGCTTCTAAATGGAATTGGTGGCCAAAGAAAGTTCCTGAACCAACTAAAACGGATTTGGATATAGAATAAAACTAGGAATGAAAATATTGAAGGATTAGAAATATACTAATCCTATTAATTTCCAGAAAAAGGGTAGAACGAAGGCTATAAGCAACAGACCAAATAAATCAACTAATGAGCCTACTTTTACCATTTCTCTTATTTGATATTTACCCGTACTATATGCAATCATTGAGGGAGGAGTGCCTTGTGGAAGCATGAAATCTATACTTGAACCTATTGCAGCAACAACTGCTAGTAAGACTGGATCAATATGAAATAGTAACCCGAGAGGAATAACGAGAGGTATAAGTATTGCTGCTGATCCCGTATTAGATGCAATAAAGGTTAATATGATGCCAACTAACGCAATGAGTGCTATAAAGAGAATATTGCTTGAAATATTTAGATTTTCTAACGAATATGCAATCAGATCCCCAGCTCCTGATTCAGTTAAGATGACTCCTAAAACTAAACCACCGCCAAAGACTAATATTGCATTCCAGTTTAAGTCATTAACATCTCTACCTATGAGAACCTTACTCTTCTCGAATATAGAAGGTAAAAATAACATAAATGCAGCGATAACTGCAACAATTGAAGATGAAAATTGAGGAAAGAGGAATTTCTTAATTGTACCTTCCAAGAACCAGAGTACTAAAGCAAGTAGAAAAACTGAGAGCACATATATCTGTTTCTTATTAAGATGACCAAGATTATCCAACTCTTTCTTAACAGCTGTTTTCGCATTAGCAATACTATTTTTTGGAACTTTAGGCTTGTAAACCATCCAAAGGTAAAGCCAAACTAAAGGTAGCATGAGTAAGACAATAGGTAATCCAAAAGCAAACCATTTAGTGAAAGTAATATGAACACCGGCATATTCACTTAACAGTGCAATTGCTATAGGGTTTGCAGGTGTACCAATTGCTGATCCTATCCCTCCAATTGAGGCACTATAAGCTATACCTAAAATTAGTGCTTTACCGTATCTATCTATACATTCCTCATCTACTTCTTTGTTGACTTTTAGCTTATCAGTAACAGCTACTGCTATGGGTATCATTGTTGCTGCAGTTGCTGTATTGCTCATAAACATTGATAAGAAAGCCGTAACACTCATCATTAGTAGCATTAAAATCTTAGGATTATTAGGGCTTATTCTAACTATATTAAGCGATATCCATTTATCCAAGCCAGTTTTGTTCATCGCTTTTGAAATGATAAAACCACCTAGAAATAGAAAAATGACAGGTTCTGAAAAGGGAGCTAGTAATCCTTTTGCGCCTAAATCCAAAGCCAAAACACCAAATATTGGTATCATTAAACTTGTAGCTACAAGAGGAATTGTTTCCATAACCCAAAGAATACCTACCATGAAAAGTAATGTTAAAACAACATTAGATCTATAAGGTAATCTTAATTTGAAGATTATCCAATTTTGATCTCTATAATCTTCTTCTAGTGAAGAAGCAGGCAAAGTTAGAGAAAGACCATCTTCTACAGTACTTGAGATATCAACACTGAAATTTCCAATTGTAGGTAAAGGAGTTACAGTATTATTGAGAGAGTCTGCTACCGTTGCTCTAATTATTAGTTGCTTGTTATAACCAATTTGAATTTTCGGCGAATAAGTTACCCACAGAGTAAGATTATCACCTAAATCATATGATTCAGTTATTTCTGGAAAAGTAGTACTATTATGTAGATAAAAGGTAAAATTCACATTCATACTGTACTGGTTTGTACCATTATCATAGAAACAGTGTAGTGTCGCATTATGTAGTGCTTCTTCATCTCCTCCTGCAACTGTCCCACGAACAGAACTCATAGTTATTGCTATCGCAGTAACTAGTAATGCAACAGTAACACCAATTTTAATCTTTTCTTGTTTACTTATTTGCATTATATTACCTCAATTTTAGTAGAATTCCGCTGTTATTGTTTCAATTTGCTCTTCAGTCAAATCCAGAGGAGCATGAGCTGGAATAATCCCTTGATTCAATGAGAAATCTCTTTCTTCATATGTGGTTTTATGTTCTATCTGGTAGAATATCCCTATGGGCAACTTATCTTTAACAAATCTCTGATTAGATAGATCTAAAGCTGAAAAATAATCTTCTTTATCATGCTCTGTTTCTTCTAATTTGTAAACTCTTTCACGAAAATAATCGAAAGTTTGATTTTTATTAAAAGTTATGCAAGGACTAAAAACATCCACATAGGCAAAACCTCTGTGATCAATAGCTTCTTTGAGAACATAAGCTAAATGTTTCAAATCACCAGAAAAAGCTCTAGCTACGAAAGTAGCTCCAGCTGAAATAGCTATAGTTGAAGGATTAAGGGGATTTTCAATAGACCCTCGAGGAGTTGTTCTAGTAAACGTGCCTACAGGCGTTGTAGCACTAGCCTGTCCAGTAGTTAAACCATAAACAAAGTTGTTTGAAACAATAGTAATAATATCGACGTTACGGCGACAACTGTGAAGAAAATGATTCCCGCCTATTCCATAAATATCGCCGTCTCCAGCATAAACTAAAACGGTTAATTCAGGATTAGCCAGACGAATCCCAGTCGCTACTGGGATCCCTCTTCCATGTACTGTTTGGAGACCATACACATCCAAGAAATTGGGCATGTGAGAAGAACAACCAATTCCACTTACAAGTACTACTTCCTCTTTGGGAATTTCAAGCTCAACTAATGCTTGTCTTATTGCTCTCCATTGGGAGAAATTTCCACAACCGGGGCACCACGTTGGGAAAAATCCACTCTCATAATCTTTAATCGTTAAATTGAATTCTTTATTCATTCTTAACCACCTCTTTGACTTTCGCAACTATTTGTGACGTTACGATTGGTTCGCCATCCCACCGGAGCAGCTTATGCTCTATATTTACTCCTGTTTTCATTCTAATATAGTCTCTCAGCTGTCCTGTATAGTTCTGTTCAACACATAAGGTTGTTTTTGCTTTTTGAAGAATCTTTGTTACAACTTCTTCATGAAATGGATTAAGATATTTTAAATGGAGATGATTTGCGGTAATTCCTTCTTCTTTGAGATGTAAAACTGCTTCTCGAACTATATTAATTGTTGACCCCCAAGAAACAATTGTAATCTCAGCATTTTCGGTTCCTTCCAACTGGGGGTTTTCTAGCTCTTTAACTAAAGTATCTAGTTTTTTCATTCTCTTCTCGACCATTTTAACCCTTATTGGCAGAGTATCAGGTAATCCAGCTAATGTGGAAGCAAGCGACGTTCCTGCTTCATTTCTTTCACTTGAACCCGTGAAAAACATACCATTTTTTGTTCCAGGAATAGTTCTAGGTGATATGCCATTTTCTGAAAACTGATATCTTCTAAAATCTTCAGGAGGATTATCTAGAATTTCGAATCTTTTATTTTTTCTTCGCAAATCAAGTTTTCTAACAGTTGAATTTGATTCAGATAAGTATAAATCCATTAATACAATAACTACAACTTGGTATTTCTCAGCTATTTCTAATGCTTCAATCCCTACATTGAAAGCATCTTCAACATCATATGGAGCAATGATAACTTTAGGAAATTCACCTTGACTAGCACCATAGGCTTGAAACAGATCAGCTTGTTCAGTTTTTGTAGCCATTCCTGTGGAAGGCCCAGCTCTTTGAGAACTAATAACTACTAAAGGAATCTCTTCAATACCAGCCATACCTATTATTTCTGTCATAAGACTGAAACCACCACCTGAAGTTCCAGTTGCAGCTCTTGCACCACAATATGAAGCTCCAACAGCCATACCAATAGCTGCAATCTCATCTTCTGTTTGTTTAACAATTATACCAAGTTTTGGGAGATGCTTAGTAAGATAATGTACAATTGATGTTGCTGGTGTCATTGGGTATCCAGAGTAAAATTTTAAACCCGCAGAAAGCATTCCCAAAGCAAGAGCTTCATTTCCGGAAATAAGCATTTGTTGGGCTTTTTCATATTTGTGCTTTTCCCAAAGCTCTGGCCAGTTGTGTTCCTCTGCATATTTGATTCCTTTTTCTAAGGCTTCATTATTTGTGAAAATTACTTCCTCTCCCTTTGAACCAAACTGCTCAAAAATTACTTCTTTAATCAAAGTTTCATCTAAACCCAAAATTTGACTAATTGCTCCAAATCCTACAATGTTTTTCAAAATTCTTAGCTTTGATATTTCCTTAGTTATACTAGCTAAAGGAATCGGGAGTTTCTTAATATCTTCAGGATAATCCAGATCCTCTAAATCGAAAGAATCATTATCATAGATTACCATAGCTTTAGACCCTTCAGTTGGTTTGTGAAGCTCAGCTACATTTTTGTTAAGTAGAAAGATTATATCAGCTTCTTCTCCTACAGAGAGAACTTTGTTATTGCAAACTCTGATTTGATATGTATTGTATCCACCTCTGATTACGGATTGATAACTTCTAAAACCTAGAATATTGAAATTGTGCTTCTTGAGAATCTTACTGAAAAGTATCCCTATTGATACTAGACCATCTCCAGCACTACCAACAAACCGAATTATAACATCCTTTTTCATTAATGATTCCTCATGAGTTTAGACGCTATCAGTTCAAGCACTAATGTGCTTATAAAATGTTTTGAATGACCATATTTTAAGCCATCCACCAAACGAGTAAAGCTATTTCGCCAGGTAAAAATACCAATGCTATAAGGGTTAGCAAAGCTATTGATCGACTTGTTAAAACTTCATCAAGTTTGAAGTACTTTGAATAAGCAGTATTTGCAACTGCTGGAGGGGCCATACTTTGAATAACCATAGCGATTTTCATTCCTAGGGGAACAGGTAAGAAGAAAATTATCAAAACGACTAGTAATCCTCCACCAAAACGAGCAAAACTATTTCTAAAGAGAGCAACCTCTTTCCATTCATTTTTCTTTGGCAATTTAAAGCTCAAACCTACTAGAGCTAACATTATCACCATTGTCACATCCTGAAAAACCGTTACAGCTATATGGTCACCTATGGAAACTTGTCCTGCTGAGACTTTACTTATCAGATTAGGAGTTGAGATGCTGTAATGTATGAAATCTACAAGATGATGCCCAAGTGTTATTTGACCTATTGAGAATCGGAGAATTAACCCGATGACCATTCCGATAGTTGGTGGAAATAGAAGCAATCCTTTGACAATCCTCCAGACAGATTTTTCTTCTGTAGAGCCATAATGTAGGCCCAAATAAACACCTAAGGTATTACGATAGAAAGTTTGTACAATTAGATATATGGAAGCAGCTAGTAAGCCCTCTGCTTTCATATCTCCTGATAAGATGCCTATGATTATTGGGAATGGAAAGAAAAGTGCATTCATGAAACCTGTTGTATTAATTTCTGCACCTTTTGTTTGATTCGAAAGATCTTTTCTTCTTATCATCAACCAATCTATAATCATTGAAAAAGCCATACCAAGAGTTGTAACAAGAGCTATAAACCACCAGTTAAGACTAGTTAAAGAACCTGTATCCATATCTAGAAAAACTGTAATTAGAAGAACTGGAGAAAGAATGTTAATACCTACAAAAAGAAGCCATTTGCCTATTTTCTCGGCTTTTGATAACCTTTGGAGAAAAAAACCTCCAGCTATACCAGCATAGATTATTCCTACTCTTATGGAAAGTTCTCCTAGATAGTGAATTGGCATTGAGACGAAGAAACTGAATCTGGTTAATAAACCTTTTATTTGTACGGAAATTAAAAGAATAATAAGAAAGAAGCTAGTTAAACACTAGCTTCATATTCTTAAGAATCGATTTGTAAAGAGGATATTTTTTCTCTTCGGAAATATCTTTAGCAATTAGTAACTCACTCAAATTCTGACTAGTTTGTGCAATTAAAGTTGGAGCTGTTGTTTCTATTAATGGATAGCCCTTTACATTGAAACCTGTCAAGACTGTGTTGTATCTCACACAGATTTTAACTAAATTATCACATTCTTCTTGTGGATTCATTGTTATAGGTTCAGTAAGATTTAACCATTTGAGAGAACCAGCTTTGCTGATTGATGTCATCCAGAGTAGTAAGGAAAACCCAAACAACGCAGAACTATTACCAAGTATAATGTACTTATTTATGAAATCAAACAATCTAGCTAGAGAATTCAGTATTTCTGGATCCTTTTCAAACAGTTGAACAGATAGTAGAAAATCTTTTTGAAAATCACTGAGAAGTTTCTTGTGTTTAACATCAATTTTTAGGTATTTGTCTCTAGCTCCTTTCATTTCTTCAAAATTCACATCAACGATTCCAAGTTCTTCAATTACAAGATTGTATTCTTTCTTCTTTACTGGAGCAACCTTTAATTCTTTAATGTAAGCTTTTAGTTTTGCCTCAATTGCTTTTTGTTTTTCTTCAACATCTTTATCTGTGACTTCAGGAGGGTCTTGAGTTGGATTTCCCCCTTGCATTAACAATTGAGATTGTTTAACCCAAGATAATCCTTCTTTAAGAATTTCTGGTGTTAACATCTTCTCTAAAGCTTTGGCAAGAAGATATTTCTTATCCTTGAGCTTTTTCACTTTAGAGCTTATAATTGCTAGTAGAAAAGAAAGAGAATTTGGTATAATGTTGTATGGATCCATTTGAGAATTTCCACGCATTGCTTGGAAGCTTAATCCTTGATCTATCCATTCAATTAAACCTCCTGCTATCATTGAGAATAAAGGATTGAAGTTTGTGAAGAAAGGCATTGATGCATAGATATTTGCCATAGAAATGAAAATATCTTGATAATCAAAACTTGTTGTTTGTTTATATTTCTTAAATGATAAATCGAGTTCACCGAATAAGAATTGCATTGAGAAGTAGTAAAGAATGTGTTTGTTAGAAGTAACTTTGGAGAAATCTTCTGCT
>DXJF01000098.1 GCA_019057375.1 Candidatus Heimdallarchaeota archaeon | reverse complement strand
CCACTACATACTTCATCTCTCCTGCTAATGACAGCTATGAATCGGGAGATATTCTCATAGAAGTATATGCAGATGATGCTTCAGGTGTTGATACGACTAGATTTGATATATATTTCTACAGCCTAACTACATATGATGTTGCCTATCTCTATCAACAAACTGTTAGCGAGGAAGCGACTTATAATATTAATGAGAAAAAATGGGTGCTCGAGTTCAATAGTTTTGTTCTTCCAGATGATAACTATACTCTTGTTGCGCAAGTTTATGACTTATCCTCCACTAATAATGGAAACTCAGCTGTACTTGATCTAGTAGAAATTGATAATGATGTAGCAAATATCTATGGAGCAACCGCAACAGATGGACGAGGTGGTTTCTTCTTTAGGAGAAGAGGATTACTAAGTTTCTACGTTGAAAGTTTAATTCCATCAACTACACTTACCATTGAGAAAATAAAAATCAACTGGGAAAGTAGTGGTAGAATCACTGAAATTTTCACTATCTACGATGATACTTTTGCACAATATTGGCTTGACGAATCAGGAGGACCTTATGCTGAAAATGTAGAATACGATGTAGCTCCATTACAAGGTGGAATAAATATAACAGATGCAGTAGATCATCATATAACTATACAATTTGATTATGGTGATAAACCTACAACTGTGACATTCACTATATCACTATATATTGTAAGTACTGCCTTCACAGGCTGGGAAACATTTGTAATAGATACTGTATAATTTCTTTTCTTTCTACTTTTTTCTTCATTCTGTTCTCATTTTTGAGCTGTCACTCTCGAAAAGCTAATATTGAAATACACAAATACTAATCTATGAAAGTCACCTACGACAGGTACCCCGAGCTACCTAGATTCATCAAAACTTTCGTTGAATACACTGCTACTTCTTTAGCAACTAGGTCTTTCATTCTGTTCGGGGATATCGTTTTAGATGATTTTTCAAAGAGATATAGTACGATCGATATTGTTGTAATCTTAGAGCAATCGCTTTGGGAAAAAGATTTCAATGAGTTAGACAATATCATCAGCAAACTTGAAAGTATGAACAAGGATTTTGCAAAAATCCTCGAAGTTGTTTTTGTTCCTATAAAAATGCTTGAAAATCCTAGAATATCACATCAAGATTTGGAAGGGATGATTGTTCGTAATCTTGAACAAGAACTAATTAATAAGTACCCCTTGTATATGAAAGATGATTTTCTAATTATGAATAAAGGAGAAGTGCTTTTTGGTGAAGATTTAAGGAAGAATTTTCCAATTCCTCCTCTGGAATGCTTCTGGCACCAATTTTTAACAGAAATTCCTAAACTTGAGGAGATAACCAAATTGTATCCTTTCCAGCATACTAATTCTCCTAATTATGACCATGCGACAAATTGGATACTTAATCTGCCGGGGATCCTTTACTCTATCCAAAATAGTGATATTATTGGGAAAATGAAAAGTGCTTATTGGTTTTCTAATGAGTATTACGGAAAACTTGGTGATTTTGTTGTAGAAGTTGCTAGTTGTAGACAGAGAAATATTTCTCTGTCAAGTGTTATGGATGTTGTTGAAAATAGCAGAGATTTATTATTATTTACCTTAGAAAAGGCTTTTTCTGTTAAAGGTGTATCAATCCCTAAATTAACAGAGTTATTCAAAATTGATAGTGGATATGCTAATTATAGTAGAGTTTTTATGGAGTTAAGAAATATAATAGAAAACTTGTAAGTGCGTACAAATGAGTGAGCGAGAAGAGCTTCTCAACTCCTTCATTGAGAAAGTACTAGTAATTGTTCCTGAAGTTGTAGCTATCTATGAATTTCGCAAAGAGATGGCTTTTTTCGACAAATGGTCTAAGGATAAGAGAGGTATTGTAATCATCATAAATGATGAAGATTATAGTCTAGAGAATCTTCTACTCTTAGATTTAGTTTATGATAAACTACAAGATGATTTTGGGTGGGATGGTGGTGTTTCTTTTGCTTCATCTTTTTCAAGAAGCTATATCCGAACAATGTCTAATCTTTGGTATATCAACATTAAGAATAATCACTGTTTAATGCCTGAAGATCAGCTAAATCTGAAGAAAACCAGAAAACTTCTCTATGGGAGCGATATCATACCTAAAATCCCTTTTATGCATAAAGAGGAAGATATGGTCAAGATTAACTTAGGTCTAACTCATGACGAGGCAAAGGAAATTGCTAGCAAATTCCCTAAATTCAAACCTCTAATAAACCCAGAATGTTGCTGGATGAGACATGATTTCACAGTTGGGCATTCATTAGTAACAATACTTGAGGAACAAATTCTGAAGGTTAAGGATAACATTCTACCTGAAAATAATGTACATATTTATGGTAGATATGGAGGATCTGGAAAAACTCAGATTATTTATTCTCTTATGAAAGAATGTAAGAAGTTAGAAATACCTTTCATTTACAGATCAGAGTTTTGGAAAGATGATACTGGAAAGTACAGAGAAATAGAATTTAATTCTGAAAATGATGCAGACAAAGTTAGTGAGTGGGTAGCTACTCATGCTACAAATTCTAAATTCATTCTATTTCTAGATGAAGTTGATATAAATGTAGAGCTACTAAAGGAGAAATTGAGAAAAAGATTTCCAGATTTAGATGTTCTCTTTTGGATTATTTCAGGAGGTAAAGACATCCCAGAATTTACCCAAACTAATTTTGATATTTTTGATATTGTTAAAGAGTATCCTTTCAGTGAAACGCAGCTTAAGGATATCATTGAAAAACTTCTGAATAAATCAAAAATTAGTAATGAAATTTTCACAGACGAAATCGTAAATATAATAATAAAAAAGACCAGACTATGGAATCATTCATCTATTAGAAGAACCCCCACAGCTGTGATATTAGCAGCTTCTCTGACTCTAATAGAATCATTAAAGAACTCCAAGAAAGATGAAAGAAAGCTGAAAATACTTCCAGAAACAGCTGAAAAATGGGCTTTCTTAGGGACATCCCCATGGTATCAAAAATATGGGGATATTCACGATGTTCATGCTGAATACCTAATTTTCAATGGAGAAGAGTATTTAGAGTCAGATAAACATTACAATCATGATTTGCCTTGAGAAATCATCTTCTATTGGAAAAATATAAAAGCAAGAGCTCTTAAAAGAAAGACATGAAAGCTCTCAAGATTATAGGTGGTATCTTAGCAGGTTTAATAATAGTCCCTATTGCCCTTTCATTTGCATTAAGCATTGGATCTCTTGTAGTTGTAATAGTTATAATTGCAAAACTAATCCGTTTTATAACATTTGCGGACTTAAGAAAGGAAAGAAGGAAAAAGAAACTGGAAAGTTAGTCAAGTTTGTAAAAGAAGAGCTCAGTAATGGAATGAGTGGAATGTAGTTCGCTTATTCTCTCTCTACTACTTAAAAGATATTCTTGAAAATTTTCTACTGTATTGTTGAAAATCTCATCATCGACATCCCACATACTTCCAAAATATCCTTTTAGTAAACTATCAACTATTTCGATGTTTTTTATTTCTGTTGTAACTTGTAATGCATGCAATTTTGGTTTAAATCCTTTATCAGTCATAAAATGCTGAAAATTCTGTATAACAGTATCATCAGATTTTGGTTCTTTCCACTGATTTTCTATCAACAGTTCTCTGAATTTGAGATAGTAAGGATGGTTAAGTACATCAGTGAAAGCATTTCCAATTAATAATGTACTTGTAGATTTTGATATTTCACTAATAAACTTCTCATAATCCTTGATTAGATGTACAAAATGAACTGCTGTGATTAAATGAAAATTTTTGTTAAAGGGTAGAAATAAACCATCTGCTTGCATAAGATAGCAAGGAGGGGAAGTATCTTTCTTCTGGAACTCCTGCAACATTTTCGTAGAGATATCAATTCCAATTTCTAGTAAAACCCTGACTGCAAAGGGATTTATTTTCGTT
>DXJF01000097.1 GCA_019057375.1 Candidatus Heimdallarchaeota archaeon | reverse complement strand
TTCAGCTTTTGGTTTAACTTCAGCTTTTGGTTTAACTTCAGCTTTTGGTTTAACTTCAGCTTTTGGTTTAACTTCAGCTTTTGGTTTAACTTCAGCTTTAGGTTTAACTTCAGCTTTAACTTCAGCTTTAGGTTTGACTTCAGCTTTAGGTTTGACTTCAGCTTTAGGTTTGACTTCAGGTTTAACTTCAGCTTTAGGTTTGACTTCAGGTTTTGGCTTTCCTCTACCCTTTGGACTTTCTTTCTTTTCAAGGGGTTCTTCAACTTGAGTTGGTGGTGCTTGTGGTCTTGAAGGATGATCTTGTTTAACTAAAGGAGAACTTGGTGCATAAGCAATATGTTCTTCTTCATCGATCTTCACTAGCATTCCAGGAGCTGTAACTACCGCACTATTTAGAGCGATATGTCTATGTGTAATAAATTGTCTAGCTTGATAGGGAGAAGATGCTAAACCTTTCCTAAAGACAACTGTTTGTAATCTGCGGTTTAGTACTGTTTTAACATTCAAAGCTAGAACAGAATCGAGATCTCCACCTTGGGGAAGCATACCGAAACGAGTTAAACGGGATAATAATTCAGTTGCTCTTTGTTCTCTAACTTCAGGTGTTAGGGCTAGAAGAGCACGAGCTTGTTGTCGAGCTTTTGATAATAAAGTTCTAGCTTTCCATAATTCTTTCTTGTTTCGTAATCCATACTCACCAACTAATGGTAACTCTCGTTCAATTCTATCTTTATCATAAGGATGACCTGGTGTTAGAATTTTCTTTCTATATCTTCGTATTCCACCCATTCATTTCACCTTACCTTCTCCTCTTTGAAACACCCACAGTGGTACCTTTGCTACCATGGGTTCGGGTCTTTTGCCCTCTAACTTTAAGCTTAAATTGGTGTCTGATTCCTCTACGACTTCGTATACGAATGTATCTTTCAATATCTTGCTTGGTTTGCAAAATAAGTTGAGCTTCAGTGATGTGAATATTACCACCGGTTTGACGATCTTTCCTTCGATTAACCAACCATTCTGGTATACCAGCGGCGATGGGATCACTTATGACAGTTTCTATTTCCTTTATTTTAACATCGGTAAGAAAACCAATACGTTCTGATGCAGGAATATTCAATGATTTTGCAATTGCTTGAGCTAATCGGTTATTAACTCCAGTTATTCTTGAAAGACCCATAGAAACAGGAAGATGTCCTTCAAGATCTGTAGACTTTATCCTAACTAAATGGCGAAATGACATATTTTCACTCTTTGTGTTTTTTTATTCCACAACCCGAAGTTGTGGTGCTCTTCATTTCTGAATGTTCAGAACCAGGATTTAATCCTTCGAGCTTCGCCTTGTGCTTTCCAATATTTTTCTAAATTGCACAAATGACTTTAGCTTGAGGGCGTAAATGATTTTTTTAAGTATTTGCTTTAAAGACAAAAATGATGAAAAGACATCAAGAGCAGATATGGAGCCAGGACGGGGATTTGAACCCCGGAACCTACTGGCACTAGATTTCCAATCTAGCCTCATACCGCTTGAGTATCCTGGCATTTCAAATGAATAAAGAATATCTTACGTTCATTCTTCACTTGTTTTGTTTTAAAATGTTTCTTTTTCATCTTATTACGCTTTTATGAGATTCCGAAACCAATAAATTATCACTTTGGTCAATATAAATCCTAATCTGTGCTAAAACTAACAAATGCAAAGTGTGAGACCCCCTATTCCTATTTTTTATCTCTTCTTTTCGATACACATACATAAAAAAACTCATAAATGAAACATCTTCTTTGAGTTAGAAATCAAACCGGTGGTTTCATGGCGTCAAAGTTTCTACTACTATTCAAACCATTTCAACGTTTTACCTTGGAGGTAAAAAAACCTGCAAGGAAACCTTCCTTTAAGAGGAAGATAGCCTGGACTTTCGGAATACTGTCCCTTTACTTAGTGATGTTAAACATTCCTCTAGTTGGAGTACCTTCTGACGAAGGAACCGATCCATTTTTTGCGATGAGGGCAATTCTAGCTTCCCAAAGAGGAAGTCTAGCTGAACTTGGAATAGGTCCTATAGTTACAGCTGGTTTGATTATGCAACTACTTGTGGGTTCACAAATCATCAAAGTTGATTTCTCGAATCCTGAAGAAAGAGCATTATACACCGGAACACAAAAGATTCTAGCTGTATTGATGACTATCTTTGAGGCTCTTGCCTATATCTTGGGTGGAGCTTACGGAGAAGATATCGGATTTGAAGCTTCAATGCTTATTTTGGTTCAATTAATAGTAGCTGGGCTTATTATTTTATTAATGGATGAAATAATCCAGAAAGGCTATGGACTTGGAAGTGGTATCAGTCTTTTTATTGCAGCAAGTGTTTCTTTCAATATCTTTGATGGAATGTTTAGTCTTAGTCCTGAACCCTCTGGAGGATTTAACTGGTTTAGAGGATGTATTCTAGCATTCTTCCAAGCGATATTCAGTGATGATCCAAATGCTACTTTGTCTACACCTTTCAGCCGAGTAGGTAGAACGCCAGATTTGATAGGATTATTAGCTACGATCGTTGTATTTGCGGTGGTCATTTATGTTGATTCCATAAAGATTGAAATCCCGGTACAACACAGTCAATATAAAATGCCAGCTCGTTACCCAATAAAATTCCTTTATACTTCAAACATCCCAGTAATTCTAGTTAGTGCATTATTTGCAAACATTTATTTCATTTCTAATCTGATGTGGAATAATTGGAAAAGTGCGGCATCAGGACTAAAATATTTTCTGGTAAGATTCTTTGGCACGTGGGAAGACATATCAGGCGGTACGGGAAGCCAGCAATTAGCACCTGTGACGGGTTTGGCGTCGTATACAACGGCTCCATATGGTCCTGAGCAGATAGCGAAGTATCCAGTAAATGCTATAATTTACTTAGTGCTGATGATTGCACTTTGTGGTATATTCTCACGGATCTGGATAGATACGGCGGGTATGAGTTCAAAAAATGTTGCGAAGCAATTACTTGATGCAAATATGCAAATACCAGGATTTAGAAGAAATCCAAGGATTGTAGAAAAATACCTAGAAAGATATATTCCAACCGCCGCATGGTTAGGAGGATTCTTCATAGGCGTACTAGCGGCCTTTGCGGATTTCCTAGGTGCGTTAGGTACGGGAACAGGTATTTTGCTAACAACGGGTATTCTCCGTCAATACTATGAGATATTTGCTAGCGAACAAGTAAGTGAAACTGTTCCAGCATTAGCGGGATTCTTAGGCTTAAAATAAAACCTAAATCTCCTTCCCTTTTTATTATTTTTTAAACCTATATTAGAAATTTAAGTCTACTATTTGATGTGTTTCAATACTTTTAATTGAAGCTGTAGCTATTTTCAAAGCTTTTAATCCATCTGCTGAAGTTACAACAGGTGGAGCATTTCCTAAACAAGATTCAGCAAACGCGTGCATCTCTGCACTTAGAGGTTCTTTCCATTCAAGCTTCTTATTACGTACCCATTCCTCATCCTCAATTAAATAATCTTGAGACATATAATCTGCTTCAACAACGCCCTTTTCGCAAGTTAAATTTAACTTTCTTAATTTATGAGGAGTAAGATAGTTTGATTCTATAAAACCAGTAACTCCATTGCCAAAATCTAACAAGATTTCAGCATAATCAAGATAAGTATGTCTTAGCTTTCCTCCTCTTGCGTAAACTGATTTAGGTTCTTTGTCAGTAATATATCTAAAAACATCTATATCATGAATACTTACATCTCGAATAACATCTACATCTTTCAATCTATCTGGCCAGTATGGACCTAATCTTCTTGCACTGATTAGAACAAGTTCCCCTAATTCGTCTCTTTCAACTAGTTTTCTTGATCTGAAAACTATGGGGTTAAATCGCTCTATGAAACCTACAGAAACGATGACATTGGAACTTTTTTCCAAATCTACTATCTTTTCCGCTTCTTCAACAGTACTAGTCATTGGTTTTTCTATTAAGACATGTTTGCCACTTTCTATCGCTTGCTTTGCAATCTTAGCATGTGTTGAAGTTGGTGATGCAATTGTTATAGCATGAACATCATCATCCTTAAGTATTTCATCAATGCTAGAATAGAGTTTAGTATTATGTAATTTAGCTATTTCATTTGCTCTATTTTGATCTAAATCAAAAAGTCCAGCAAGGTTTGTATTGTCCATTTCAGTAAAGACACGAGCGTGATTCTTACCCCAAGAACCAGTACCTATTACTGCTACATTTAATTTTTCCATTTTTTTCACCTTGAGACGAATTAACTATTCCCTCATTTTGAGTAAAGATAAGTAAATATATAAAATTTCTCATTTGGTTGAATGAAGTGAAGAAAAAAGAAAATTGATAAAGTACCGCACCTTATTATTCATACATTGTCAGATTTGGATTTTGGATTGATAGAAGCATACAAAAAAATCTCCCCAAGGTACAGTAGTCTAAAGAAAAAACCATGGAAAGATTTTCAGAGATATTTAGAATCCATAAAAAAACGATTTTCACTTCCTACAGGAGGAATATCACTTGATGTTGGAAGTGGAAATGCAAGAAATCTCTTGCTTTTTGAATCTCAAAAATGGCAACATATAGCTTCTGATATATCATTTGAGCTATTAAACTCAAGAGTTATTCTAGAAAATAACACAGTCTATCCTCTTAATAACAATGCAAACTCCATTCCTTTGAAGGAAAGGTCGGTTGATCTATCATTGTGTATCGCCACAATACATCATTTTAGGAATGAAGATGAAGTGTTACTTGTACTTAGAAATATCTCTAAAATTCTGAAACAAGAAGGTTTTCTAATATTATCCTGTTGGAAAAAATGGAAGAAAGAAACCCGAAAAAAGATAATCTCTGATTTTCTTTTTTATTTCTTTAAGAAAAGGAAAAATCGACTGTGGCGTCATGGGGACATTTATCTTCCTTGGTATAATGAGAAAAAAGAGCTAATAGCTGAAAGGTATTATCATCTATTCGGTAAGAAAGAATTACTGAAAATTGTTTCAGCAACAAACTACACAGTTATTGATTTTACCAAACTAGGAGGAAGAGGTGGAAAAGATAATTTCTTTCTTCTATTAAAGAATGGTTAATTTTGACACAATTGTATGTTTTTAGTATACTCCAATTACAAAAGCTTTTAAAAAGAAAATCATTTTTTGTGTAAGTATAGTACAGAATGTGGTTTTAATTATGGCTTTCTGGGATAATTGGTTTAAAGGATTAACAAACTGGATGATAGAACATGGACTTAACCAAAGGCCTACTTCGGCGTGGATAATCGCATTAACTTCTGTTCTACTTGCTATTATATCAACAACAATAACCAGAGTAGTTTCAGACGTTGATGCATTAAAGGAAAGTATGCAAAAAGTCAATGAATGGAACCAAAGGAGAAAGAAAGCCATGCAAACTGCAGATAAGAAATTATGGTTAAATGTAAAAAGGGATGAGGAAAGAATCAAGAAAATGCAATCCTCTATGATGTTTAAACGAATGAAACCAATGCTTTTTACAACTATTCCTTTCTTGCTAATATTTGCAATTTTACGAGGTGCCTTCCCAAGTGGTGTTCCCACTGAAGCAAATCCAGTAACACATTATTATGCTTGGTTACCTTTCAATATTGGAAATTTTCCATGGATAGGAAAGAACCCTTGGTTTGGACTTGAAGAGTACAATGGACACTTCTTCTCAAAAGTTCCCTTTTCAACTTGGTATTTTATAACTGCCTTTGCTTTTGGTTCAATAATTTCCAGAATATTTGGAGTCACTCCATCAGGAGCAGCTAAATCCAAATCAACAATAGTTAAGGAAAAACAAGTTAAAACACCAGTTTCATCAGCCAAAGAACAATTAGCTAGAAAGAAAACTACCACCAAAAAAGAATGAAAATTATTATGAGGAATTAAAATGGTTAAACCTTCATTACGTGTCGCAAAAACAAGAAAGCGAAGAACACCCTCTGAAACTAAGTTAAGAAGAATAGAAAAAAGAACAAAAAAGCCACATTGCGCTAATTGTGGAGCTATCGTTCATGGAGTAGCTTTTGGTAGTCAGAATAGAGTAAGAAAAATGTCTCGTTCTGAACGTTTGCCAACAAGACAACATGCAGGACATTTATGCTCAAATTGCTTAAAGAGTGCAATTAAGGCTGAAGTTCGCAGTTAATTCTGAGGATGTGGCAAATTGCCAATTATCGCAGTTTCAGGTCCGCACGGTTCCGGAAAAAGCACTGCTGCTAGGAAAGTTGCGGAGAGTTTAGGATATGAGTACATATCAGCTGGTGAACTGTTTAGAGATATGGCAAAAAAAGAAAATATGAGTCTTGAAGAATTCAGTAAACAAGCTGAACTAAAAGAAGAAATTGACAAGTATATTGATGATAAAACATTAGAATTGGGTCAAACAAGAGACAATATAGTTATTGACGCACAATTAGGAGGATGGATGCTTAAAAATGAAGCAGATATACTCATTTATATTACAGCTCCGTTTGATTTAAGAATTCAAAGAATATCTGAAAGAGAAAACAAAACAGTTGAAATTATTATTAAAGAAACAAAGGTTAGAGAAGAATCTGAAAAAAACAGATATCAAAAACTGTATAAAATCGATATCACAGATTTAACTATCTATGATCTGATAATTAATTCACAGAAATTCAACGCCTTTGAATGTGTTGAAATAATTTTGACTGCGTTTAATAAAAAATTAAAAGGTGAAAAAGAATGACAGCAATTCAAGTAGGAAGAGTTATTGTTAAGACAAATGGAAGAGAAGCGGGAAAGAAAGGAGTAATAGTCGACATTATAAACGAAAACTATGTTCTCCTTACTGGGCCAAAAATAGTAACTTCAGTTCGTCGTCGCAAATGCAATATAAGACATTTAGAACCAACAGATAAAGTTGTTGCTATCAAAAGAGATGCAACAGATGAAGAAGTCGCTGCAGCCATTGAAACTGCAAAAATGAAGAAATTTATGGAAGAAATTATAATTCATTAAGTTTTTTTCCTCAAACTTAATATCTTCCTTTTTTCAATAGTTGGTGAAATATGACAATTGTTTTTACTCCTTCAAAGATTGTTTTGGGTAATGAAAATGACAGGATAGTAGAATTGTCAAGTGATACAACTAACTTCAGATGGGGTAAAGTCCCAACAGATCGATCTATTGAAGAACTATTACAATACGGTATAATAAATTTAGATAAACCACCTAAACCAACAAGTCACGAGGTTGTTAGTTATGTTAAGAAAATACTTGATATACCCCGTGCAGGTCATTCAGGTACTTTAGATCCCCACGTTACAGGTGTTTTGCCAGTTGCACTTAACAAAGCTACAAGAATTCTAGATACTTTATTACTTGCAGGTAAAGAATATGTGTGTAATATGAAATTGCATAAAGATGTTGAAGAAGAAAGAATAAAGGACATAATGAAGGAATATTTAGGGGAACTTTACCAACGCCCTCCTTTAAGATCTAGTGTAAAAAGAGTTTTGAGAATTAGAAAAATTTACGAAAATGAGATAATTCAAATAAAAGAAAGGGAAGTATTGTTTAGAGCAAGTTGTCAAGCGGGAACTTACATTAGAAAGTATTGCCACGATATCGGTCAAAGTCTCTCTTGTGGTGCTCACATGAAAGAATTACGTAGAATTAGATCTGGTCCCTTTACTGAAGATGATCACTTATCAACACTTCAAGACCTCTATGATGCGTACAGTTGGTATCTTGAAGAGAAGGATGAAGTGCCACTTCGAAATATCATACTTCCTATGGAATATGGAGTCAAGCATATACCAAAACTCTTTGTGAAAGACAGTACGGTAGATTCCCTTTGTCATGGTGCGCCCCTTGCAATGCCTGGATTGTCCAAATATACTAACAAGTTTGGTAAAGGTGATTTAGTAGGTATTTTTACACTTAAACATGAATTAATCGCTTTAGGAGAGATGCAGCTTACATCTGATAACATAATGGGTTCGAATCATGGTATTTTAGCAAGTGTAAAGAAAGTTCTTATGCCAATAGGAACTTACCCAAGTTCAAAAGCAAAATAATTAGTTAATATTTAAGTATCTAAACACTTAATTTTGCTAAAACATATTTTTTAAAATTCTTATAAGAGGTTTCAAAGGCATAATATGGCCAATCTTTATCTTCAGTGACAATAATGTGGTTAGCTGTGGCTATTGCGTTACCTATACCTAGACCGATTTCTCGCACATCCCTGCTTTTGAAATTTTCCCATATTGCTAAATCTTGATCTTCTTGAGTTTTTTCAAGATACCTTCCAGACACTGCAAAACGATCGGTGTTTGTTACTCTATTGAACCTGGTTAGTTGTCCTGCATGAAAACCTAAAACATAGACATTATTCTTCCCAAACTTGTCTTTTGTATAATTAATTTCTGCAGAAGATTTAACTCCATTAAGAATCAAGACAGAAGAGTCTTCATATTTCTCTTTCTCGAATTCTAGAATGGTTTGAGTAAAAGCTGTTGGATCTCTTGAAAGAAGTTCTATAATAACTTTTGATGTATTCTTGTGGTTTACCTCGAGGTTCTGCTTTTTCAACTCATGGTAAACTGCATGACCTGTTTCTATCATGGGAATATTTTCTTCTTCTCTCAAATTGTGACCATGAGATGACTTTCCGCTCAGTTGCAAACCAACCAGAATAAAAACTTTCATGCTATTCAACCCAGATTAGAGCACTTAAACAAAAGGTTTTCGTATAATGAAAGGAATAGAACATCATTAGAATAGGTTAAAATCTTAAAAATGAATGAAAAAATAAGGAATAGAGGTAAAGAATCTATTCTATTAGGTTTACTTTACCGCCAGCTTTTTTGATTTTGGCAATTGCTTTCTCAGATGCTTTATTAACTGTTATACTCATTGGGAGAGTTACATTACCTTGAGCAAGTAATTTAGTATAACCAAGTTCTTCCAGTTTTATCTCAAATTTTTCTCCTTTCTTAACTGCTAAGCCTTCATTTAACAATGAGGGAATCATAGCTTCAAGATGAGAAATGTTAATTTGATGGGTCTTCTCAGTTACAGCAGGAGGACGAACAAAACCTCTTTTTCCAATAGGAGGACGAAGTCCCTTAACTGTTTGAATCCAATGATGTGACATAGGGGCAGCTTTACCAACTCCACCACGCATACCACTTCCTCTGTGAGTTCGAACAATTCCCCAGCCATGAGTACGGTATCCACGTTCTCTTCTAACCTTTTTTCTTTTTCTTACTGTCATTAACATCACGACATCCTTACTATTAGCTCGTTTATTGTATTTCCCCTATACCCCAAATCTCCGCCTTCTGCAAAACCGCGTTTCATGGATTTATATCCTTTTGATGCAGGATGGAGTCTGAAGAATTTTTTCAACCCAGTTATTTCACCTAAGCTAGTTTCTCCATTAACTAATGCTTTGGAAAGTGCTTTGATTGTTGTATAGGAAGAATTTTCTTTCAGATATTTGTTAGAAATTTTAGTTCTACCAGGTAATTCTCCTCTTTTGGTGAGAACATATTCCAATGCCTCTTGACTAACTTCGCCCCATGTTAGGTAATCTTTAGCTTTTTTGAGCATACCAATATATGAAGGAGTGTTAGGAACAAGAGTCATATAATTGGTTCGTCTAACATTTAAATTCTTCAGAGTTTCACGAACATTATAATGAACATTGATTGTTCCTCTTAATCGAATAACTGCCAATAATTCTGGTTTATCTTTAGTTTGACTCATTTCTCTCACTTTCCTATCTTGTCCAATCATAAGGAGCCATAATGGAATAACTATTCTTTAATGCCTCAAAAGTTGATTTAGCAAAGTTTGAGGTAGTACGAGTTTCACCAAATGTCTTACTCCATACATCGGATATTCCTGCTAATTCTAGAACAGTTTTAGCAGTATTTCCAACTACTAGACCTAAACCTCGTGGTGCAGGATAAAGGATAACTTTAGTTGACCCTACTTTTCCAGAAACCTTGAAAGGTACTGTATGTTGAGTTCCGCATGAGCATTCCCATGATCCACATCCTCTTCTTACAGGTCTAATATTTAATTTAGCATTAACTATGGCTTTCTTGATAGCAGGACCAATTTCTTTAAGCTTAGCTTCTCCAACGCCAACATAACCATTACGATTTCCTACAACAACAGTTGCGCGGAATTTACGTTTTCTACCAGCGTCTGTTTGTCTCTGAACAAGACTAATATCAACTACATCATCTTCAAGAGTATCACCGAATAACATATCAATGATTTCAGGTTCCACCAGAGGTAATCCCTGTTGGAATATTTCGTCGATGCTTGAAATTCTACCTTCTTTAACTAATCTTCCTACTCTTGTTCGAGGTTCCCATGCATCTAAATCTAAAAACATATCTCTACTCATTTTCATCTACCTCACTATAATGTATCAATCTTAGCTTTTACCTCATCGAAAAGCGAGGGTAAATTCTCAGGCTTCTTATTAACTTCGAGATATTTAGAAAAGAGTTTACTATATTTCTCCTTATCTTCTTTAGCTAATAATTTGGCATAAGATTGGATGTGTTCTCCCCTGATTCTATCTTCAGAAGGCATCATTTTATCATTGTATGGAATTGTTATCCCTGCGTCTACTACTCCCTTGAGAGTAGCAAACATTCTTGTTCCAGGATTTACTGCAAATGTACCAACATCTAAAATTGCCGCTTTAATTTTAGATTTTAGAGCTTTTTTACCAGCTAGATAGCCAGTAAGATAAGCTGCAGGTAGATTTGAAGTAGCTATATCCCATCCATGATTCTTCAATTCATTTGATCTTACTTGAACAAAAGTTTGATCGCCGCCTATTTTTGATTCAACGAACTGAACCAAAACTTGCTTATTTGAAGGCCTTGCTATAAATCGAATTTTACCAGATTTTAAGAGTCTTTTTCGTTGTCTATAATCTGTTTTCATTTCTCGGCGTCTTCTAAATGGAACTCTATAGAGTGGTCCATATCTTTGACGTTTTGGCTGCAGCTTCCTTTTCTTTTTATAACCCTTTCTGCTTCTTCTTGACATCTTTTATCACCTTATTATAATTCAGGAAGACGTTTCTTTGCTAAACCATGTTCAGCAATATAATTTCGAAGATAGCGTACAGAGCGGAAAAGGCCACCTTTAGCTTGGAGATATAACTTTCTGTAATTTAAAGTATCAATATATCCTTCATCTCTAAGGTTTTTAAGGTATTTTCGTTGAGCTCGTATTTTTGAGATCCATCTGTCTTTACCAGAAAGACGGGAGTATTTAGGACCTTTACGACTACCGGGACCAATTCTTTGACCCTTTCTCTTCTTAGCCGCAACAGCTCTTACTCTCCCTCTACTAATTCCTTTAATCTTTCTTTTCCTGATATCGCCGTCATCTATATGACGCCTAATATCCTCTCTAGTAATCGCTAAAGCAACATCACTTAAACTATCAGGTTCGATTATAACTCTGTTAACACCGACCTTTAATACTTTAGCAGCTATTTTTCTTTGAGTTTTTACATCCATAAACTTAACCTCACGTTAGTTTTGTTCTATGAAGAATCATCTTCCGACTCTTCATCTTTTTCAAGGTCTTCGTCCAACTCGAAATCTTCATCCAATTCGAAGTCTTCATCTAATAGTTCATACTCTTCCTCAAGCATAGTATCTTCGAGTACTTCACCAAACTCTTCAATTCGAGCGGGTGGATTCAGTACTTTCAAACCCAAATCTGCTGCTGTGTCGAGAATTGTTTGCCTTTTGCGAGACCCCACAGTGTGCTGAATCATTACTGCTTCAGTCTCTTTATCTACTTTATCAAGTTCGTAGATATTAGCAACATGAACTACCTGATAACCCGAAGGATGCAGACCTCTGACAGCTTTTGGTCCTCTATAACCAACGCTGACCATTGCAGGAACACCTTTGCGTTTTTCTTTCATTTTGTTATCAATACCCTTGGGCTTTCGCCAACTTTTCTTGACTCTATTGTAACGCCAACTTTCTTGACGTACAAAGTTAGGTCTACGAGCATTGATTTTTTTTCGTTTTTCCAACAATCGTTTTTTATTGACTGTCATAGGCACTCACGGTAGAATGTTACCTTCGTAATTATGCTACCTACTTTCTGGTGTTTTTAATACTTTTTATCGTTAAGAAATTCTAGAACAGAATTATAAAGTCTCCTAAAAAATAATAATAATAAAATTCGTATTCAAATTTAGAAGTATTAGAAACTAAATAAATATTAAAAATGAAAAATAAAAAAGAAGGGATTATTCTTTATCCCAAAGCCAAACGCCATCCATGAAGGTTTCTGGGTCCTTCTTTCTTTTACCCCTTAACCTACATGCTTCTTGCATATTAGCTGTTGTTTGACCCACTGCTTCTTTATCAATGCCTTCGATGATGACATCATCTTTATCAACTTTAACTGAAGTTTCAGAACCAACTATAGGAACAATTATGTGCTTACGACCACCATACAAATTCTTGATGGTTATAATTTTCTTCTTATTGTCTGGTTCAACTGTTAACGGAAAGTGACTAAAAACAATCTTAGATTTATAAGTATAACCCTGCATTACGCCCTTGATCATGTTGTTTATGTACCCAACTACTGCAAGGGTTGCTGCTTTTCGTTTTTTGTTTATATAATAAGCCTTGATATCAACTTTTTTGCCTTTCTTTGTAATTTCAACATCAGTTGGATCAAAGTTTTTTGTTAAAGTACCTTTAGGTCCTTCAATTGTTACATGTCGATCTTTAACGGTTATCTTCAAATCTTCTGGAAGTTCGATACTTCTTTCGATGTATAACTGTTTCATTTTTATCACCTTAGTATATGTAAGCCAATAAACGACCACCGATGCTTTTCTCTTTTGCATCTTCGTGTGTCATAACGCCTTCTGAGGTAGTAACTACAAGTATACCGAATCCTCTTGCGGGGAGATATGCACGTTCTTCATCCTCAAATTCATCTTTCTGGATCGGAAAACGAGGTTTGATAACACCACACTTGTTTATACGACCTAAAAGTTGGATGTCGAACATTCCCCCTCTGTTATTTTCGATATATTCTAGTTCTCCTAGATAACCTGCTCTTTGAACTGTTCGCAAAACATTAGCTATTATTTTACTTGCAGGTTTGACAGTGACGGTTTTCTTTCCAGTTTTTTCAGCATTCAAAATTGATGTTAAGGCATCTGCTAGTGTATCCATTTGCATTTTTATTACCTCCTTATCCTCCTCTACCGCCGGTTTTCTTGAAACCTATTTTGGCGTATATCTCTCTAATGCATCGTCTACAAACATATAGTCCTCCTCGCCTTATTATAGCTTGATGAGTACCACAACGTCTGCATCTTCTTGAGCCTTTACCATATTTAATTTCTCTTTTCTCTTGCATTTCCGTCACCTATATTACCTTCACCCCAAATTCTGTCACTAGATACTCCATGGCTTCTTCAGGACTTATCAAGTGTTTTTTTGGGATACTTTGTCTTTTTCTTTGGCGATATTTGAGTCTATATCCAGCTCTTTCAATTTTAACAACTACATTAAAACCAATAGTTCCTAACATAGGGTCAAATGGTGCATCTTCAATATCAACATGTTCTGTTATACCAAATGCAAAGTTACCTTGTTCATCAAAAGATGAATACTTAACTTCGTAATCATACGCATACAAAAATCGTTTCAAGGCTTTACCAGCTTCCTCGCCCCTCAGGGTTACAAGTGAAGCAATTGGTTCACCTTTTCTGATGTTAAAACCTCTGATAGATTCTTTTGCTTGCCGATCAACAGGCTCTCTTTTGGTTATTTGTCTTAGAATTTCCTTTGAACGTTCATATCTTGGACCTGATTCACCGACACATGTATTGACGATAAGAGCTTTTAGCTTTGGCTTTTTCATTGGATTCTTTTTCCATTCTTCAGCAAATTTAGGCTCAAATTGTGTTTGTTCCATTACTTCTTCTGTCATCAATCATCACCTACTTCTTACCTTCAATTGTCACACTTGGAGATTGATTTCCTACAACGAAAATATATCTGTAGAGTGTAACTATTTTTTCACCATCAGGAGTACTAAGGGTAACAGTTTTTGTTTTCTTAGTTCCATGAGCACTAATTTCTTCAATAGCACCATGCCTACCCATCCATCTTCCACTAGTAACAAATCCATAAGTTCCTACTTTAAGCTCGAATTTTTCTAGAATCTTTTGTTCAGGTAGAGAAATTTTTAGTGTATCATGAGTAGCATAAGTTGCATTTTTATTTTCTTCTTTGCTAAGAACTATATTTCTTCCGTCATGTAAATTTAGTTGTATTAAACCATCTTTAATTGTGGTTTTGTTCTTTATTTGACACAGTTTTTCAGTTATTTCGTTTTCATCGATTGGGATAGCTCTTAATCCTTTCTTAATTGTGTAAATCATCCTATAGTGCTTCTGCATTTTGGGCAAAGATAAAACATCCATAAACCCTAGAGGGTATTTTCTGTTTGTTTTAACTCTTCCATCAACGATAACATTTCTTTCATAGAGAATACGTTTAACTTCACTCATGTTTCTTGCAACATGGAACATATCTCTTAGTAGAATAGCTACAGGAATACAATCATATGCTGCATGAGGACCTGGGGAAGGTCTGACAGCGTATTTATCAGTTTTTTTACTGATGGGGACATGTTTAGATACCACATATCTCTTCAGATGTCTTTTTCCACCGCCCTTGGTCATTCTGATTCCTCCTTGGCTTCAGTGTCAGGAGTTTCTTCTTCTCCTTCATCTAATTCATCTATATCAAGATCTTCGAAATCTTCTTCGAGGATATCTTCATCTTCTAGCATATCGAGATCTTCTAGTTCTTCAGCTAACTCTTCATCTTCGTCAAAAATATCTTCAGCTAACTCTTCATCAGTTATTTCTTTTCTAGACCTTCGCTGAATAATAGCACGTCTCTTTTTATCTCTTAAATTTAATGAGGTTATCACAATATTACTTGGATGAACTGGAAAGCTGACAATAGTTCCATCTGCTTTTTCTTTACTGTGTCCTTCAATATGAACGGCATATCTTTGTGGTAAAACCCTAATGACTTTTCCTTTAATTTCTTCGTCTAGTGATTTGTTTTTGAAGACTGTTACCTTATCGTTTCTATGTATAGGTAAACGGCGGACACCATATTTTTCTCTTAATGCATGAGATAATGGCGCAGTCATTTTACGATTTCGGATATGATATTCAGCTTTGAAATGACTCTTCCTCTGCTTACGAGGTTGTATTGACTTTGATTGTTTCATTTTAATCACCTATACGATTATGGAAGCTTGATGAGCTATTCTTGGCCATTTTTCTGCTGCTTCCTTAGCAACTGGTCCTCTAATCTCGCTTCCTAGTGGATCTCCTACTTCATTTGTAAGAACCACTGCATTTTCCTCAAATTGTATCCAATCTCCTGATCTTCTACGATAAGCGGAACGTTGTCTTACAACCACTGCAGGGAAGATTTGTTTTCTTCTTTGAGGAGTTCCTTGCTTCACAGATACTATAACCATATCTGCAACAGAAGCTTTAGGAATCCTGTTTAATCTTCCTCTATAATGTTTTACTGCAATAATTTGCACAATTCTTGCACCAGAATTATCTGCGCAGCGTATTCTAGAACCAACCATCAATCCTTTAGTGATATGAACTTGAGTCCTTCCGACTGTTTTTCTTTTTGCCATTTTATCACCTTAGTTTAATTTTTGTATAACAACAAAACTCACAGTTTTTGCGAGTGGTCGGCATTCTGCTGCTAAAACCATATCCCCTTCTTTAACATTTAAACAAGGAGGGTTATGGGCAGAAATCTTTCCATGAGCACGTTCATATCTTCTGTACTTTTTCACATACTGAAGATAATCTCTCCTAATAACGACAGTTCGTCTCATTTTGTCAGAAACCACTTTTCCTGTGAATATCCTACCCCTAACCGGAAGTTTACCATGAAAAGGACAACGTGGATCTTCACATTCTGTGGAAGGTGGTTCCACTCCGGGAACACCTATATTCCTTACTTCACTCATTTTTTTGTCACCTCGGTAAAGCGTCTTATACCCATATTTCCCCATGTTAAAAACACAGGAAAACAATCTCGGCTCCAAAACTTCTTTTGGAGTAAGACGTCACATACCTGTTTTTAGTTTTTATCTAATTCGAAACTATATCGACAGATTTCCTCCATCATTTATCTTTTTAATAGTTGTTATCGTTAAGTTTTTCAAAAATTGAAATTAAATGCTGAAAAACTTTCAGAAAATAATTTAATTGTTCTTTCTTTTATTTGCTCATTAAAGAAAACCATTTTAAATAACAAATAGTCGATTTTACTTGCCGGGTAATAATAAATACAATTTGTATTCGTTAATAAACCTTAAAAATTGTACTCTTACTCGCTAATGTAGTTAATAGTAACAAGAATATACAGGAGATATAAGATTGCCAAAATACAAATATTCAGTTCAAACAGATCCTGACAGATCAGCCAAAGCCTCTGCAAGAGGTATAGATGTTAGTAGAAAGGCAGCTCGCGAAGTTTGTAACACAATTAAGGGTATGACAATTCATCAATCTATTGAGTATCTTGAGGCTGTAATTGATAAAAAACTTGCAGTCCCATATAGACGATTCAAAAATAATGTAGGACACAAAAGTAGCGTAGTTGGTTGGACAGGTGGCAGATATCCTGTAAAAGCTGCAACAGAGATTCTTAAAGTTGTAAGAAATCTAGAAAACAATGCTGAAAATAATCAATTACAGTTAGATAAATGTAGGATTACTCATGCTGTAACTCTACAAGGAACAAGACAACAAGGTATGTTTTACCGAGCTCATGGAAGTTCTTCACCTAAAATGAGACAATTCATCCATGTTGAATTAGTAGCAGAAGTAGCTGAGATGTGATAATTATGCCTACAACAAAAGACTATCTATTAAAAAAATACCAAAGAAATGCAATTGATGAATATTTAGCTGAGGAGTTGAAAAATGCTGAATATGGTGGGGTTGAACTTAGAAGAACACCTTTGGGAGATCGTGTTATTCTTAGAGTGGGGAGAGTAGGATTAGCGATTGGGGGAAGAGGAAGAAACATCCACAGGATCACTGAAGCTTTACGCGAGCAATACGAGTTAGATAATCCACAAATTGAAGTAACCGAAGTAGAAAATCCAGAACTTGATGCCCGTATTATGGCTTATCGTTTAGCATCTTCTTTAGAGAGGGGACGTCATTTTCGTAGAAGCGCTCATGGTATAATTAGACGTATATTGTCAGTTGGAGCCAAAGGTATTGAAATAAAGATTAGTGGAAAAATCACTAGTCAAAGAGCAAGAGTTGAAACATTCAGAGCTGGTTTTGTTGCAAAGGCAGGAGACCCTGCAGAGCGATATGTCGATTTAGGAAAAGCAACAGCCCTCATACGACGAGGATTAATAGGGGTTCAAGTTCGAATCATGAGAGGCGATGCAATTTTACCGGATGACATTACTATTGAAGCTGAACCAACTTCAACATCCATGATAGTGGATACTGGTATAGAAGAAGAACCTGAAATCATCGAAGAAGTTAGCGAAGAAGTTATTGAAGAATTAGAAGAGTTTCCAGATATCGATGAAGAACTCGAAAAAATCACAGAAGAAGAGAGTAAGAAGAAAAAGAAGAAACCTAAAGACGAGTTTGAAGAACTGGAAGAAGTTGATAAAGCTTCTAAACCAAAGAAAGAAGATAAGGTAGAAGAAAAACCAAAGAAAGACGATAAAGCTTCTAAACCAAAGAAAGAAGATAAGGTGGAAGAAAAACCAAAAGAAAAGTCCAAGAAGAAATGAAGGAGTGAAATGATGTGGCACTAATAAAATCAAGTGAAATTAGAAAGTTGAATAAAAATCAAAGACTCAAGAAACTGGACGAATTTAAGAAGAAACTATTTACAATTCAATCCGAATTATCATCTGGTGGTTCAATCGAAAATCCAGGTCAAATTCAAGAATATAAGAAAGCTATTGCAAGAATTGTGACTATTATGACTGAACTAGATGAGATTTAATGTCAAAAGAAAATCGTAATAAACGAAAATCTAGAGTTTGGCGAAATCTTTCCTCGTCACTGGTAGGTTTAGAAATAGAAGTAAAACATAGTTCCTCTGAAGATTTAATTGGCGTAAGAGGTATTATTGAAGAGGAAACTTCTAATCTTTTAAGAGTTTTAACTGAAAAAAAGGTTTTATGGATTCCTAAGTCAAATCAAATTTTTCAAATCAAAATTGCAGATGGAACAGTAATCTTAGTTGAAGGACATATAATTAAAGGGACTCCAGAAACAAGAGTAAAGAAAAAAATTTCCCGCTGGTAAATTCCAGATTACCAGTTCTTAATAGCCTATAATTTCAAGTTTATGATGGTTTCTTCTGTGAGGTGTATTATTTCTCCTTCCTGTATACTATCCATATTTTCTACTATACTCTCAACACCATGCATCGATTGAAGGTCACCTATCAAAGGAGATAGTTCTGTGGGTAAGTATGCTTGTTTTATCGGAGTGTTCAAAGGCAGTTTCTTATCTTTCTTAAACTTCCAAATTGCAGAATTTATTTCTAATAGTAATGATGTTAGATTTGTGAACACTGATTTTTTAATTATCTCTTCAGGTTTTGGAAAAGCTTGTGTGTGAACGCTTGAATCATAAATCCCTCTATAGATCAAATCTGTAACAAATGGAATGATAGGAGCAAAAGCTTTAGTTAATTCTTTTATAACTTTATGAAGGGTGAACCAAGCAGCTTTTTGTTCTTTGCTGTTGTATGTGTCATTTCTGTTGTAAGCTCTTCCTTTTACAAGTTCTACATAATGTGAAGCGAATGTTTCCCAAGCAAAATTCCGAAGAGTTTTAGCAGGTATTTGAAAATCATATATCTCATAACCTTTTTGAGATTCTTCTATTGTCTTAGCTAATTCAGATAGTATCCATTCATCAGCTGGTTGTAAAGAAATTTCTGATTCGTTTTCGATTATAGGAAATCTACTAACAAATTTTGCAATATTGTAAAATTTGTTTATGAATTTTGAAATACCTTGTAATCTCTGTTGATTGAATCTGATATCAGAGCCATGACTTGCTTCAGCTGCTCCATAAAATCTCACAGCATCACCACCATATTTTTCAATCATTTTCTCAGGTTGTACAACAGCTCCTTTGCTTTTTGACATCTTTTCGCCTTTACTATTTACCACGTGTCCTGAAATCCAAGCATGATTAAATGCGGGTTTATTATGAAGTTGAAGACCCCTTAACATAGTATAATGTAACCATGTTCGTACTATATCCTTACCTTGAGGCCTTATATCACATATAAAGGGTCTGCTGTTCAATTCCTTAAATAGTTCTTCATCTTTCTTGTTGTGAGGATGTTTAGTTATGTATATTTCACTAATTGAAGAATCCATCCAAGTATCAAAAGTACGTGAATCACCTTCAAAACCCTCAGAGCTATTGCATTTTTCACATGTACCAAAGGGAGGGTCATCTTTCCAAGGTTGATAATAAGGTCCTGGTTCAGGTACATTGGGATGATTACATTTTTTGCAATACCATATGGGTACTTCTGTTCCATAATACCGTCTTCTGCTTATTGGCCAGTCAATCGAAACAATGTTCAACCAATCTATCCAAACCTGTCTCATGAAAGGTGGGAAAAAATTCATCTCTTGCGCATACTTATGTAACTTTGGAACATATTCTACTTGTTTTAGGTAATACTCAGGCATTGCCAGAAATTCTACTTCTTTCTTACATCTAGAACATGTTGGAAAATTATGAGGTGCATCTGCTTTCTCAAGAATAAAACCCTGTTCTTCAAGATCAATAGCAATTTGTTTTTTTGCTTTTTTCACTGTTAAACCAGTATAAGCAGGTACTTGTTCTGTTATCTTACCATCTGTATCTATTACAGTTTGGGGATTTAATTGAAGTTCTCTAAATATTTGAACATCTCCTGAATCTCCATAGGCACATACCATCATTATACCGGTTCCAAATTCAGCTTTTGCATAATGATGGGGCATAATCGGCACTTCATCTTCAAATATAGGAGATATAGCGGTCTTCCCCTTTAAATGCAAATACCTTTCATCTTTTGGGTTAAAAATTACTACCCCTATAGCTGGTATCAACTCAGGTCTTGATGTTGAGATAATTAACTCCTCACCTGTTTCTTTTACTTTGAACCTAATATCATAAAGTAAATGTGAACCTGACTTATAATCAATTTCATTATCTGCTATGGTTGTTTTACATCGAGTACAATAATTATTAGGGCGATTATCTTCGTAAATTTGGTTTTCATTGAACAACTTAATGAAAGTTGCTTGAGTTAGTGCTCTATACTGTTCTTCGTCAGTTTTGTAAACTTCGTCCCATTCAAAGGAATTATTACTGAATCCTAAAATTCTGCATACATGGAGTATTTGATCACCTACACGGTCTAATATTCCTTTGCACATTTTCAGAAACTCTTCTCTTGGAACATCATGCATGGATACCTTGAATTCTTTCTCAGCTTGAACTTCAATTGGTAATCCATTTCGATCCAAACACATTGGAAACAATATTTCATTTCCAGACATCCGTTTATATCTAGCAATCATATCTATTCCACTATAATGAATAGCGCCACCCATATGCCAAGGAGCATTTGCATAAGGTGGAGGGGTATCTATACTATAGATTGGCTTTCCTGAGTTTTTGTTAAATGCAAACAGTTTTTCCTTTTGCCAAATATTGAATAGTTCTATATCCTTTGTTTGGGGGTCATATGTTTTTTCTGTTAGTCTAGGAACGAATTCACTCACAGTCATCAACCTTTAATATTGCTGTTTTTTGTTGCTTTAAAAATGGAGTGATTACACCCAATTAATATAAAGCCTCTATGTTTTCATGAAGATAAAAACCATTTTAAAAACTTCGTCAACTTTTCTTAACTAGAAAGAAAGAATGAAAACAAACTAAGTTTTCATTACTTTTTCTATAGGTTCATCATCACTTCTATCTTCTGGTCCTCTGAAATAGGATAGAACTGCTCCCAAAAAGGTCATTACCGCATATACTCCAAATACCCATTTGAGTCCAATTGCCCAATTTACTTCTCCATACATAGGTAGACCATTTTTAGTTGAAGCAAGACTTGCTACCAAAGCAAGAATAGCTGTAGAAAGTGCTGTTCCCAAACTTATCCCTACACTAGTTGTTAAACCATGTAAAGCACTTGCAATCCCAAGTTTTTCCTTTGGTGCAGCACTCATAATACTATTGCCATTGGGGGATTGAAACATTCCTATAGAGATACCTACCACAATTGCTGAGACAATATATAGTGACAGATGAGCATTAACATCAATTAATGCTGAAAGAACAGCAAGCATTATAGCAACACACAACATTGCTCCAGTACATAAATATCTTGCATCAACTGTGTTCGATAATTTTCCTGAAACTGCTGCAAAAATTGCCATACCAACAGCTACTCCTGCAAGCACCAAACCAAGTTCTATTGGAGTATGCGTTATTCCAAATTCCGGTAAAAACAAGACAAAATGAAAAATAATAACTATATACCCTTGATGTTTTAATATAGCGGTAACTAAACCTATTGAAATCTTCCTGTTCTTTAACATCTTGAAATCAATCAGAGGAGAAGACGTTTTTCTTTCCCACAATATGAAAAATGGAAGAATAAAAAGGCTGAAACCAAAGGCTATCCCCGCCCACATTCTTGCATTAGGTATAGTGTCTGTTTCAGGAAAGACGCTGAAGCTTAAAACTAAAATCATTAGAAATACTGCAAATAGAAAAGACCCAAGATAATCTGCTGTTCTCCTTTCTGTTAATGGTGGAGTTTTTGGAATATTAAAATGTACCAGCGCCAATCCAATAACCGCAATTGGAAGATTAATCAAAAACACACCACCAATATGCCAATACTGACTTATAACAGATCCAAAAACAGGTCCTGAGATTACAGCTAGAGAAATAACAACATTGTTTATTCCTACTGCAGTTCCTCTATTCTTTTTTGTTGTAAATCTTGTTACTAATGCCATCCCATTTGCCATCATTCCAGTGGCTCCAACTGCTTGTATTACTCTGCTAAAGACTAAATACCATATTGATCTAAGAAGGAACTCAATTGACAAATAACAGAAAAGGGATCCTATTGCAAAAAGAACCATCCCATATTGGAAAATTCTTTTGTTGCTATATCTATCTCCTAAATCTCCTGCAACCATTGTAAAAGCCATCATAGTTAGAAGATAGGAAAGTATTACCCATTGTAATATAGGTGGAGAAACATCGAAATCTGCTCCAATCTGTTCTAGAATCACTACTACAATAGATGCATCTAAGGAAGACATGAAAACTCCTACACCTACAGCGCTCACCAGAGTAAAGATTTTCAACTGGGTTCCTGAAGGTATTTCAGAATCATTGTTGTTAGAGCTCATAATGGATATCCTCCTTTCTATTATTTCTTCATTATAAGACTTTTGTATCCAAGATGCATTAACTTGAGCAATGGATAAGAAAAGAACTATTATTTATATATTCAAATATAAAACATCATATGCAAATTGTTATTGTGGTCTAAAATGAACCAGACTGAATACCTAAATCATCCTTTGATTAAGCAAAATACAATTGAAGCAAGATTATACCAACAGACTCTTTTTGCTTCTTGTATAAAGGAAAATTCCCTTGTTATTTTACCAACAGGGTTAGGTAAAACAGTTCTTTATCTGATGATTACTGCACAGAGATTAGAGAAATTTCCAGAAGGAAAAATCGTTTTTTGTGCTCCAACAAAACCCTTACTTGACCAGCATGAGCGTACAACCCGTAAATCACTAAATATTGATCAAGATAAGATTGTTCAAGTTTCTGGACAAATTGATCCAAAGAAACGCAAGGAGATTTGGGATAATGGCCAAGTGTTCATTACTACGCCTCAAACTATACAGAATGACATAATTCAAAGAAGAGTCAAATTGGAAGAAATTATTTTTCTGTGTTTAGATGAAGCACATAAAGCTGTCGGAGACCATAGCTATGTTTTCATCGCGGAACAATATCTTAAAAGAGCAACCAATCCTTTATTGCTTGGTATAACCGCTAGTCCTGGTTCAAAAATTGAAAGAATTGATGAAGTTCAATCTAATCTTGGAATCACTAACATCGAAATGCGTGATGAAAGTTCAGATGATGTTAGGCAATATATACATAAAATTGATGAAAGCTGGGAAATTATTCCACTATCAGACGAATTTAAAACAATTATTGATACGCTAAATGATCTCTTCAAGGTTATCCTGGAGGGATTAAAAGAACTTAAAATTATTAAATCGGTCTCCCCAAAAAATAATCCTAGGAGGGAATTATTACAGTTAAGAGCAAGGGTAAATGAAATCTACAGTAATTCAGATCAAGAAGATAGAACAGAATTCTTCAGAGCCATGTCTTTAGTAGGTAATTCAATTCGATTATCTCATGCCATAGAACTTATTGAAACACAAGGAATACCTTCATTGAGTAAATATTTAGAAAAACAAATTAATGAGATTAAGTTTGGGAAAGGAAGTAGAGCACTAAAAGAATTAATGTTCTCAGATGAAATGCGACAAGTTGTAGAATCTGTTCAAATTCTTCAAGAAGAGAAAAATATTCACCCGAAAATTGAAAGATTAAAAGAGATTGTAACTGAGGAATTATCGAATAATCCAAACAACAGAATACTTATTTTTGCACATTTCAGAGTAACTGCCAAAATAATTAGTGAAGAACTAAACAAAATAAATGGAATAAAATCCCATTGGTTTGTGGGGCAATCTTCCGCAAGAGGTGACAAAGGTCTTTCCCAGAAAGAACAAATTGAAATTATGCAATCTTTTCGAGATGGAACTTACAACTCATTAGTTTCAACTAGTGTTGCAGAAGAAGGGTTAGACATTGGTGAGTGTGAGTTAGTAATTTTCTATGATGCTGTCCCAAGTGCTATCAGATTAATTCAGAGAAAGGGACGGACAGGAAGAAGAAAGGAAGGAAAAGTAATTATGCTCATCGCTGAGGGAACTAGAGATGAAGCATACATGTGGGCATCTAAGAGACAAGCACAAAAAATGAAAAAACTCGTGAAGAGGCTTGAAAGACCCTTAAAAAAGAAAGAAACAGCAACGAAAGATAAACAAAAGGGAATTATGGATTTTCTCAAAGAAGCAGAAAAAGTTTCAACCAAGACACAAGAATATCAAGAAGAAAAACTAGAAGAACCAGAAAACCTCGAAAAAGAAACTAAAGATGTTAAATTCGTTAAAGAAAAGGGAAAAATCAAAGTAATTTGTGATAGTAGAGAAAGAAATTCAGTCGTTATTAAAGAATTGATGAACAAAGATGTAGAACTAGGATTTGAAAGATTGGATATTGGTGACTACATTTGTTCAGACCAAGTTGTAGTTGAGAGAAAAACAGGTGATGATTTCATCAAATCAATTCTAGATAAGAGATTATTCTCACAAACAAAAGTGTTAGTTGAGAGTTGTGCAAAACCTGTAATGATTTTAGAAGGAGACTTCAATTTATTCAGTTCGTCACTTCACCCACATGCACTTGCTGGAGCTTTAACTTCTTTAGCTACAGATTTCAGACTCCCAATTATTCACACTCAAAATCAGAAAGAAACAGCAGAAATTCTATTTGCTTTGGCAAGAAGAGAACAAGAAGAGAGAAAAAGAAGTATTTCAATTGGTAAGAGAAAGGGAATAGGTCTTAAGTCGCAGTTAGAGGAAGCTATTGCTTCGTTACCACATGTCGACCACAAGATAGCTAGTAGAATGTTGAAGCATTTTGGGTCGGTTAAAGAAATTATGAATGCGAAATTAGAGGACTTCTTTGAAGTACGTGGTGTTGGTGAGAAAATAGCTTCTGACATAGTTGATTTTATTTATACAAACTATAACGAAATTGAGACGGGAGAAGAGATAAAGGGTATGAAGGATGAATTAGAGTTCTTAAAAAGAGAAAAAGTAAAAAAAGAACCTAAGAATTCAGAGAACGGAGAGAATCAATAAGAGAACGAATTGAAGAAGAAATTGATGATATCTCTTTGGGATCTGATGTTTCTTTTAATTTGGCATTCAGATCGGTTATTTTTTCCAGCATTATCTTTGCGGTATCTGCTAAAGCAGGAGGTAAAGAGCTGAAATCATATGAACTGAAATTGTTTGGTGAAGAACTTGCTGCTGGTTGTTGAGCTTCTGATGTTTTAGTTGGGGGCATTTCAGATTTTGAATCCACCAGAACATATTCTTTTTTACATTTTACACAAACAACTTTTCCATCTTTTTCATAAAGAGGTTCTACACAAACAGGGCATGCCTTATTGATCATCTTCCAACCCTTTAGAAGTAAGTCAGCTCCTGCAGCGACAGAAGCATCTGATTCTTTTGATGGAGACATATGAAAACAGTGAAAAGTTACTATAAAACGTTAATTGTCTTTCACAAGCAAATAATGAATATCCAAGTAATACATTCTATCAAAAGAAAATAGTTAAGCTCTTAAGACTAAGAAATAAGTACTGTGATTCTGAATGGTTAAAAAAATAGAACGAACACTTGAATCTATTCCTAAGTTGTCTGCAAAACCAGATAAAGGGAGAGTTATTCTCAAAATAGAAGATTTGCTTACAGAAAAACCTCGAGCTAGTGTAAGAGAGATAGACGATACCTACAAACTGATAAAGATGCTAAAAAACGCTGCAAAATTCTCGTATAAGCCTCCAAAAAGTACTGGAAAATAATTACTTAGTGTTCTGCCCAAAAAAAGAAAAAAATCAGCACCAGCTTCAATGGAATCATCAAATTCATTTGATGGTCTCATAAAGTTACAAAAGAAGTACAGTATAGAATTTTAATTGTCCTTTATATTCATCTGGCAAATACGTAAGTAATACATCCTATCATTATGCAAAATAGGGTTGGGAACTAAAGTAACAAATGGTTATGCAAATGATAGAGGAATCTGAAAAATTAACAGAATCAAACCCTAAGATAGAGATTAGTGTGGACAGTAGAAATAAGATTTTAAGATTTCAGGATTTATTACAGGAAAAACCAAGAGTAAGTGTAGAAGAAATTGAAGGGATGGATAGATTGATTCGAATGTTGAAAAACGAAAAAAAATCTCCATTTTACACCTCAAAGAATGACAGTGAGTAGAACTCTTCTTAGGAGAGATTAGCATAAAAAAATGTCTTACAATAGACTAACCATGTTCCTTCTTTCTTTAGCTTGTAACGTGAAAGTATGGGTGCTTTAATTTATTACTATGCATTTTCTTTTCTTTTTTAGAATTATAAGAAAACATTTTTAAAAGTAATAAATTAGGAAGAATGCAGTAAGAACGGGGCATTAGCTCAGCTTGGTTAGAGCACTCGGCTGATATGTTATTTGTTTGTTAAGCATTTAACTCAAAAACCGGGGGGTCGGCAGTTCAAATCTGCTATGCCCCACCACTTCTTGTTATCTAGTCGCATTCTACTATTATCTTTTTACACTTCTCTTTTTAGTTATTTTGTTCTTTCCTTACTTCTTTTGCTCTCATTTGTAGAAAAATTATAAGAGTGTATGAATACTAAATCTAGTTGATAGTTATGGTTTCAATACAACAACTCTATAGCATTGTTGAAGAGGATAGGAAAAAACTTCTTGGTTTTTTTTCTAAAGTTCTCAAAAAGCACTTTCATTATAAACAAACTGAAAAAACTTGGAGTCCGGAACTAATTTTCAGGCATCTCTTAATGAACATTCAATGGATGTTAGACAAACTCCCCACTGAATCACAAAAACCATCTCAACTTGCAATTGATCTTGAAGAAGAAATACATGATCAAGTATCTTTAGATAATTTAATCGAGGAATTTGACAAAATATCACCATTACTAAGTAAAAACCTATCCTCTTTAACATCTGAGCAAGAAGAAGAATATATTGACATGTGGAAAGGTAAAATGCAACGACGAATTTATTTAATTAGACTAATTAATCATGAACATAGACACTTAGGACAAATACAATGGTTACTAAAACGTTCAACAGGTTGGACTGACGAAGAAATCTATGGAAAAGATGATTAAATGAGAAAATCAAATAACATAGTCAGCTGGGTCTGGTTCTAATAAAGGTGCAAATATTCTTGGTTTGTATACATATATACTATAAATCGGAATACCTCTTTTCAAAGATCTCCATTTATTTTGAGGTGGTTCTAATCTCAGATTGGGTATTTCATGATAGTTCTCATTATACATCCATCTCCCTTCTTCTCCCCTAATATAACATTCCCCTTTTGTTCTTTCATAGTCATCCTTAATTTCCTTAGCATCGTCTGCACGGATTCTTGCAAGAACAACTTTTTGGTCACTTGGATTAATTATCGAAACTCCGTAAGAAGGAGGTACAATAACAGTATCAAATTTTTGTGCCCTTATCATTACAGCATCTTTAATTTTCTCATGGGTCTCCCCGAATTGTTGGATTAAGAATTCCGAATATCCTTCAACAACTTGATAGATCTCGGAAAAACGGTATCCTGTACCTGCAAAGGATCTATAGTAACCAGAAGTCTTGTAACATTCTTCTCCTAATTTTCCAGCTTGGATAATTAAGAAATCAAATCTCATTACATCCCAAAGGTGTTTATCTACTACTTTCCTTATTCCTTTATAGATTCTAAACACTTCTTCTTCCTCATCTTTTCCTTCCCATTCTTTTTTCAACAAGAAGTTGGAAATGTCCTTGGTTCTGTGAATTATTACATCTTTTACACTAATTTCACTTTCACTATATTTTAGTACAGTCTCTTCACTAATAATAGGTAATCCTGTACTTTCCCTTAATTCCATTCTACTCTTCTCTTACTTATTTACAATTAGAGATTATAGAAATAATCTTCTCCTTCATCAGTGATTTTCCAACTATCTAATGCTCCCACCTGAAAATTCTTCAAATAATCTTTTTCTGTTAATGAATTTAAAACTTCCATGAGCACTTCTTGCTCCACACTTTCTCCTTTAGGAGCATAAAGATTATTTAGCTGAAACATTACATCTGAGAGATTCAAACCCCTATTTAGCGAAACAAAAATATCTAATAAATCAATTTCTATCTGTTGTTTCTCTACCATTATTATCAGAATGTTAACTATTTGTTCTTTCTAAAAATATTTCCCTATTATTTCTCATCATTTCTAAAGACTCATAACCAAAAAGATAATAACAAATCTTGAAATTTTGTCTAAAGTGCTATACTGAAGCATAGTTCTTTAGTTTACCTTACTCCGAGGAGATACCATGACAAAGAAACAGGAAGAAAAGAAAAGAACATCAGTAGAACGTTATATGTTAAAACATGAAATAGACAAATTAGAGTCCAAAAAAAGTTTTAACATGTCTACAAGTTTAGTTACCCTATATATTCCTCCCGGTACTAGGTTATCTGATGTTAATGCCCAGTTGCGTGATGAATACGGAACTGCAACAAATATTAAAGACAAAAGCACTGGAAAAGCTGTCCAATCTGCGCTTTCCTCTATCATGTCTAGGATAAAAACTATTCCTGATTCTGGAGTAAATGGTCTTGTTATCTTCTGTGGAATTACTCAAAACAATAAGGTGGAGTTTTTCCTAATTAGCCCTCCAGATCCCGTAGGAATTAAGCTCTATCTCTGTGATTATGTATTTCATATTGATCATCTTAAAGAGATGTTAGAAAGCAAACAAAGGTATGGGTTAGCATTAATTGCTCGAGGAGGAGCAACACTAGCAACTGTTCAAGGCTCCCGATTAGATATAATTCGTGAAGAAGAATCTAATGTTCCTGGTAAACATAAAATGGGTGGTCAGTCTCAAGCTCGTTTTCAAAGATTAACTGAAGAAGCGGCTCAAAGATGGTATGGCAAAATTGCAGATATCATGAATACTGTTTATCTTGAAGATTATCCTGTTGAAGCAATAGTTGTTGGTGGTCCAGCTTTATCAAAAGCAGAATTTTTGGAAAGTAAGGAAATTGATTATCGATTGCTTGAAAAAGTCATAGGAATCTATGATATTGGATATTTGGGCTCAGTAGGGATTCGAGAACTTCTAGATAAAGCTGCAGATAAATTGTCTGATTTTGAGTTAGTTAAGGAGCGCCAACTCACACAAAAATTCATGGAACATTTGGGAAAAGACACAGGACTAGTTACTTATGGAGAAAAGGAAGTTTTGGAAGCATTAGAAAAAGCAGCTGTTGATATTGTTTTAGTAAGTGAGGATGTAGATAGAATTAATATGGAAATTAGATGTGATGGGTGTGATTACTCAACCATTGAGTCGGTAAAAAGCAAAGATTACAATGATTTCGTAAAAAAATTATCTGATAAAAAATGTCCTGATTGCGGAAATTCCAAATTGTATATTGAAAGTGAAAGTGATTTAATAACTGAATTGAATGAAAAAGCCGAGAATACTGGTGCCACACTAGAGGTCATTTCATCCGATCATGAGGATGGGGCTATGTTATACAATGCATTTGGTGGGATAGCAGCAATTCTCCGATACAAAACATATGATAGTTATTAGAAAAAAAAGAAAGACTTATCCATTAACTACAGTTCCAATATTTTCTCCATCAACAATTCTCAAAATGTTCTTAGGATCAGAACCATTTGTAAATATTAGTCTTAAATTGGATCTTTTCACTATTTCACATCCTACTCTGTCAAAGAGGGCATATTTACCTGGTTCTTCATCTTGTTTTGATATAATCTCCAACAGTTCATCCGCTGAAAGTTCATCTAAAGGTTTAGCATCTTCAAACAGGTTGGGATCTTTATCATAGACCTTATCTACATTTGTCAAATTTATCAGTAAATCAGCGCCCCAGTATTCTGCTACAAGAGCTGCAACAGCATTTGTAGATTGCCCTGGTTGAAGACCTCCAGTAACAACAATCTTTCCAGTCGAGAGTGCTTTACCAATTTCTTCGAATGAACGAGGAACAAGCAAATATGCTTTATTTTGGAGTGAAGCAATTACTAGCAAAGCATGAATTCGAGTTGATTCCACTGCAAGAATGTCTTTGAAAGTAGATACATGTCCAAGGACATCGCTTGCTTGAATGATAACTCTCGCTAATTTTCCTCCTCCAACAACCACAGCAACTTTATGCCCTGCATCATGGAGGGTGTTAATGGTTTCAACAATTTCCTTTATTCTCTCAACATTTAGAACCATTTCTTCTTTGTATAAAACAGAACCACCAAACTTTAGTACAATCTTCTTCATTAGTATCGCTACAAAGTTATTAGGATAATAGCTAAATAACGTTTTTTCTCAGAAAGTCATTTTTTTCACATTTTTATACAACAAAGAAGAGAATCTTTTTTAATAAACTTTCAAAGGTGCAAACAAATAAACTGAGGACTGTAACATGGACTTTAGTCAAAGAAATCCTATTGAGAAGGTTTTTTCTACAACAGGTGAAAAGATATCGATTGCAGGATGGGTTCAACAAGTTCGCAATCTTGGAGGATTACGATTCATTCAATTACAAGATAGAACAGGGATTGTACAAATAGTTTTACCCAAAAAGAAAGTATCTGAAGAGATATTTGCTTTAGATTTTCAAGAAGGAGATATAATTGCAGTTACTGGAAATGTCGTAACCAATGAAAGTGCCCCAAATGGAAAGGAAATCCTTCCGTCTGAGATTGAAATTATCAATAAAAGAGCTCAAGAATATCCAATTTCAGTTGGTGATAAGATTGAAACAAATCCTGATAAGAGATACGATTATAGGTTTCTAGATTTAAGAGATAAAAAGATTGCTCACATTTTCGAAATTGAGAGTACTGCTGCTTATGCAATTCAACAATATTTTAGAGATAACGACTTCTTACAGTTCTTTTCAGCTAAAATTGTTGGTTCAGCAACAGAAAGTGGCGCTAGTGTTTTTGAAATAAATTATTTTGATAAAAAAGCATACTTAGCACAATCCCCTCAATTCTATAAACAAATGATGTTAATGGCAGGATTTGAAAGAGTTTTTGAAATAGGGCCTGTTTTTAGAGCTGAGAAACACCACACTAATCGTCATTTATGCGAATATACTTCTATAGATTTTGAGATTTCATACATTAATGATCAAAAAGATGTCATGAAAGTAATACAAGGCGCAATTGGTTTTGCTCTCAAAACAATAAAAACATCTAGAGCTAATTCTCTTGAAGTATTGGGAGTTCAAATTGATGATCAACCCAAAGAATGGCCAATAATTACAATTCCTGAATGTAATGAAGTTTTAGCAAGTGAAGGAAAAGAACTAGACCTCTATGAAGATTTAGACGCTGAAGCAGAGGGAATAATTGGTAGGTATGCAAAAGAGAAATGGAATTCAGACTTTGTATTCGTAGACCAATATCCTTGGAAAATTAGACCATTCTATACTATGAAGGATGATGAAGATCCAAGATTGACAAAATCTTTTGATCTCTTATTCAAAGGACAAGAATTAACCACTGGAGGACAAAGAGAACACAGAGTAGATATTTTAGCCAAGCAAGCTGTTGAAAAGGATTTCAAGCTTGAAGAGGTTGACAGTTATCTGCAGTTCTTTAGAAATGGAGCACCTCCACATGGAGGAAGTGGTACAGGAATTGAAAGATTTGTGCAAAAGATCCTTGATTTACCTAATATTAGAGAAGCGAGATTACTACCAAGAGATCCAACAAGACTCCATCCATGATCTTCAATCAATTTCAAATCAAGATGAAAAATCTTAAAAGAAGAATGAAATTCATTATAATAGTCAAACATTGAGACTTTGTTGGCGGGGATAGCCAAGTGGCCAACGGCGGCGGACTTAAGATCTTGGTTTATGCCTAAGATAAGGGTTAGAAGTCAGATGAGCCATCCGTTCTTTAGTAGTTCGGGAGTTCGAATCTCCCTCCCCGCACCATTTTCCTTTATCCTTCCTTCTGTTCTTTCCCTCTTTTCTTAAATATCAATAGTTCTTTGTCTTTGTATATTAGTTTCAGCAAATTAATTGAAATTATTGTTATTATAATACTCAATGTAATTGCTATCAAATACACGACATAATCAGGTATTTTTTCTGTTGTATATACTACTGATAGTACAATTATGTCATATATTGTGTGCATGACTATTGGTCCTATCAATGAATCTGATAGAATTCTGAAATACGCATATGTTATTCCTATAAAGGTTACGAACAACATCTGAACAAAACTATAAATGGATGGATTAAGCGCAAAATGTGCAAGTCCAAAAAGACACCCTGAAATTATCATAGTTACTAAAGTTCCATATTTTCTTTTTGTTACTTCTATTACATATCCCCTGTATATTATTTCTTCAGCAATACCTGCACTCATACTTACTGCAATTATATAACCTGTATTTACTGGGAAAATAAAATTTTCTACATTATAATCTATTAGCAAGGATATTCCATAAATAATTCCTAATTTAATTGCTAATAGTAGAATCACAATTAAGAGAGTCCTTGCTATACTTTTTGGTTTTTTTACTCCTATTCTTCTTACTATTTGCTTAGTTTTCCTTTCCCCACTTTTACTTGGAAACTTCAGATATTTTGGTATAAGAATTACGAAAATTATGATATATACTAACGAAATAATCAAATAATAACTGTAAGTATCTCCAAGAATTATCCTACACAATCTTAAGAATCCATTCCTAATAACAACCAAATCAAATACTAATATAAATAATAAACCTTCGCCCCAACCACCTAATTCTTTCCAAAAAGGTATTTCTTCACTAATACCTGTAAGATATTTTATGGTTTCTCTGTAATATCCCAAATTATTCTCTTCCCACTCCTTTAAACCTACTTTCTTTCTAATGGTTAAACAATTAATCAAGATAAATATCCAAACTATGACTCTCAACACAATTTGAAACGACCAAACTATTGAAATTACTACTATAGCCATTATTCTATTCAAAACATTTATTCGTTTTACTTCTTGCTCTTCTTCCTCTTCTGGTTTAATCTCGTCTATACTATCGTTTTTCTTTAAGTAGATACTTTTTCTTAGAATACATTCGTTTTCCTGTATGAGTTTTTTTATTCCTTCTTCAATCTTGATACTTTTTTTTGCTCTTACAATTATTACTCCATTTTCTATACTTCCTAAAATAAATAGTAAAACATTATTTACTATGAGCCTTATAATGTGATAAGGGAGAAGAATTATTCTCTTTCCTAATTCTTTAATTCCTATTGGCTCAGCTAAATTTTCGCTATTATCCTCTTGCACTTGTCTCCCCTCCTTTCTCTCCTTCCTTTTTCATTCATTATTTTTTAAGCTTTTGTAGTACTTATGAATACTCTTTAAGCTGTTACCAAGAGCTCTTTCTTACATAATCCATTAGCATAGTTTCTACTGCTTTAGGTATTTTTTCCCTCCTAAATTTTCTAATATTATTTATTATGTCATCTTTTTCTCCCAAACATATTTCTTGCCACATTTTTGCTTTATATCTTACCAATGTTGATAACATCCAAGAACCTATGAAAGCAATTATTGGATCTACATGATGATTGGTTGTTATTTCTTCTAATGAAGGTCTATAGTATCCTGTTACGTATTTATCCATAGAATGCTTACTTATTTTGTATATGTCTCTGTCAGAATAAAGTTCATCATAATGATCTGTGAAACGAATGATTAAAGATGTTAAAACACCATAAGGCATAATTTTAGCGTTGATATATTTTGATGGCTTAATTCTCTTAATCATTTTTAGTTTATATTTTTTTGTTGATTTTGGTTCATCTATTTTTGAATGAAATCTTGTTTCTTGAGTTAAACCATGCTTACTAAATATCTTGTCACTTTTCACATCTAATTCTAAAATTACTACTCCCTTAACACATTGTAATAATCCATAATATTCCAATAATGGACTCACATTTTCTTCAACGTTATCCAATGTTTTAAACAATTCCAAGCTTTGTTTAAAATATATAACAGCTTCATTTGCGATTTTGCTTATATTAGTTCCTGACTTCCTTGGTACAATTATTGCTGATGGAATAATATTTGAATATTTTTTTTCGAAACCTTCCTGAAAGAAATATCGACAATTCTCAGAGTATTTTCCTATTCTATATTGGAGATTAGATTTGAATGTAGCTTTAAGCTCCTTTTCTAAGTAATATGAGGGCGTGATTGTTTCTAGTAACTCTATTACAGTGTCCCAATTTTTACTAGACATTTAATCCTATTTTGTCTTTTAAACCTTTAATACTTTTATGTTTCAAGGTGGACTTAAGATCTTAGTTTTAAACCTAAGATAAGGGTTAGAGAATAGATAAGAAATCCGTTCCTTTGTAGTTCGGGAGTTCGAATCTCCCTCTCCGCACCAATTTTTTCAAATCTATTTTTCTTATCTAAGCTAACTATTATTTATTAAAATAATAAGTCATCCGTTCCACGCACGTAATGAAGTTTACTAGGTTCTCGTAGAAACTTTAGGTTTACTTGAGGGGTTTATTTACCCCGTCCCCTTAGCGGCGTCTAGGGGAAGCTTGATTTGCTTTATTATTGTTTCTCCTTTCTTCGCAATGTTTTTAGCAGCATTAATATGTGTATTTACTCGTTCACCACATTTTTTACAGAGAGCATAATCATAATTTTTAAGATCTCTTTGAATCACACCTCTACAACTATAATGATATTTACTTGTGTTACGAGCACTTACATATACAAGTTTCACTTTATAACTAAGAATGTGAGTCGCAATCTGGACTGCTTTTTCAAAAATATTGTCTTCGTAAGGCATGTTGTATATTGCTTTTGCTAATGCACCTCTTTTCCCTCTTGGATTCTTACGAAACTCTTCTATACAAAAAAATTTACACTTACTCTTGATAATAACTCCCGCAATGTAATGTGGTATTATTCTCTTAATTTCCTTAATTATATTAGTTCTTTTGTTATATATCCTATTTAGCTCACCCTTTGTTTTAATATAACCATAACTATCTTTTTGCTTACCTTTAGTTTTTAGTGAGTTACTCAATCTTGGAATTTCTTTTCTTGTTAAGGAGAGGTAATGGTTTGATAAAGATCTCAATCTAGAATCCAATGGAACTTCATTAGAGAACGACAACATGTGTTTTCCTACTCTATTGACATCTAGCCCTAAGATATTAGCAGCAGTGAGATTCATACTGTTAGCATATTTTTGTGCTAGTTTGGTGCTCACAAACATGCTAGGAGTACCATGAAGAACAACTGAAATCTTGGGTTTGTAGTTAGGAGCTTTTCCACTTTTAATTTGTAAGATTCTTACACTAGCACCATTTTTCAGATATTCGATAATTTTTTCTGTAAACAGAAGATTACCTGTTATTCTTTTTTTTCCTTTACATGGAAATCCAAGTTCAAAGCATCCTTGTTCTTTAGCAAGTTGTGTCATCTTTTGAGAGTTACCAGGTCGAATTATGTCATATTCATGTTTCATTAACATTTTAATTGGTAAATTCGCTTTTTTTCTTTCAAACGGAGAACTTACAACTTCTTCTGGATTAGTTGAATCAATTAATTTAGATACAGTCCCCCACAGTTTTGAGAAGAGTGCAAAAACTACTATCAATCTTATTGTAGAATGGAGTTTTTCATTGATTTGACCAATCGTTTCAGCAAGTTGTTTACTCAGTTGCTTTAAGCTTTTCCACCGAGCTTTTTGAGAAAGATTAATCCAAGAAGTTACATATGGAGCTATAACATACTTATGTTTCACTACCAAAGCTAATTTATCAAGAAAAGTATATTGTTTTTCAGTAGTTTTCTTCAATTTTGCATACTCTTCTACCTTTACTTCATAGCAGTCTTGTATTGCTTGTTCAACTTCAAATTGTGTTGTCTTTGGAAGCTTTGAATTGAACTCTAGTTGCTTTTCTTTAAAGCTCATAGTAAAATTCTTTTTCCAATAAGTGTTAGTTTTTCGTCTAGTACTTGTCAAGAGATTTATAACATATACATAATCTACTCTCCATTTCTTCGAAAGAGAAATTTCAGTATAGGGAGAACGTCCAAGAATCACCCATTCAATTGCTTGCTGTGGATTTTGTAACAGAAACTGGAATAAATCAGCTACTTTCTTTTCCTTATCAACAGACACTTTTGATGCTGCAAACAACCAATTATAAGCACTGAAAGAGATATTTGAACTGCTCCTCGAAGATTTTTGGATTTTAGAAATAGGAAATGAAACATTTGGATTTTCGCGAGCTAAATCTCTTGCAATTTTTTGAGTAGAAGTATCATATAGTAATAGTGATTGTTTATCTTCTAAATCGCTGACTCGATGGTTAGCTTCTTTTCTTTGTGCTAGATTTTGAAATCTAAGAACTAAGGAATAGGTTTTTTGAACTTCCTTTTCTTCTTCGAGATCTTTTACAAGCACAGAATTCATCACTTTTATATCTGTAATTTGATATTTAAACACGATAAAAAAACACCTTTCCTTAGTGGTTCGGGAGTTCGAATCTCCCTCCCCGCACCATTCTTACCTTTTGTGGATTTTTTCACTGGTTGGTTTAACCTTAAGCTATATGGTTTATCCTCTTTACCTTGATATTAAAAACGTTTAACCTGGCGATTAAGCACTTGTTCTAACCAATTAAAAAAATGATTAAATAAAGCGATGTTATTGGTATCATAGTGATACAATTGTCTAAAAACGAAGTCAAAATGTATGAAGAATTATTAGAACTCTTGGAAAAGAGGTTTGACAAAGGAGAAATCGATAAACAAAACTATGTTGAATTAAAAGAACGTTATCTCCAAAAGCTTGATGATGCTAAAGAAAATTTTGAACAACACAAAGAAGCTTCTCAGATTTATACTTCAGGAGTTAAGGTATCAACTGATAAATCTCTATCAGTTGCTGGATCAACTAAAATCTCAGGAGGGTATGTTGGAAAGGATATTCGCATCGCAGGTTCTGGAAAAATTGAAAATGATGTTGAATGTAACAACTTGAAATCTGCTGGTTCCCTAAAGAGTAATGGTAGCATTACTGCCCATGGAGACATCAATACTGCTGGATCTTTTAAGTGCGCTGGTTTCTTACATGGAGATCAAGATGCAAAATTCGCAGGTTCTACAAAAGTAGGCTTAGAAACTATTCTCAAAGGCAGAATTGTAGCAGCTGGTAGTTTTACTACTGGAGGACTTTTACAAGCTGAAAGCGGAGCAAAATTTTCAGGTTCTGCTAGAATTGAAGGTAACCTATTATCTCAAGGAATTGTTGAAGCGGCTGGACGAATTATGGTCGAAGGTGATTTAGTAGGCGATGATATTCTTATCAATAAAGGAAAGGATTTCCTTGGTCTAAGATTTCGATCTCTTAAGAAATCAATAATTGAAGGGCATGTTTTAGGTACTGGGGAAGTTTATTTGGCTAATACCAATGTAGACGGCGATGTTAAAGGTCTCAAAGTCGAGATTGGACCATTTACCAATGTAGAAGGTACTGTTTTTTATGTTGATTACATAGATGTTAACAAGAGAGCAGATTTAGCTAATGAGCCAGTAAAAATAAGCCATGAAAAACTAAGATTGTAATTAAGATAATGAAACAGAAAGGTGAAATAAATGGAAAAAACAATTAAAGAAACAAACGAAAATGTTGAACAGAGAGCTACAATCAGCTCTGCTGGAAGTTTAAAGGAATCAGAAGATTTAGTTAAAATCTCTGGATCATCAAATATATCCGGTGGAGTTATTCCTAAATTTGTCAAAATTTCAGGTTCAGGAAGACTTGCTGGAGATTTTAAATGTGCTGGAATAAAAACCTCAGGATCATTAAAAGGTGAAGGAAACTTAACTTCTTTGGGTACAGTTAGAAGTTCTGGATCCTTTGGTATATCTGGTGGACTTGTGAGCGAATCTTCTGCTAGGTTTAGTGGCTCTGCAAAAATTGGTCAAGATGCTAATATTTTAGGTCCCATCAAATCTTCTGGATCTTTCAGGGTTGGTGGAGATTTGATTGGTAGTGGTGATGCCAAATTTGCTGGATCAGCAAAGATTGAAGGAGAAACTACTGTACAAGGTTTCACAAAATCCTCTGGTTCTTTCAAAGTAGGTGGAAATCTACAAACAAACAATGGTGTAAAATCTTCAGGAACCATAGGAGTAGGTGGAAATCTCCTATCACAAAAAGATGTTACAGTAGAGGGAGCAGCTAATGTTAAAGGAAACTTAGTAGGAGAAAATGTAACTCTAGGTTTGAAAGGATGGAAAAGATGGCTAAGTCTAAGAATCGGTAGCATTGTCAAACATCCATACAAAGTTGGTGGCAACTTATTTGCAAAAAATAACGTCGATATTAGAGCCACATCAGTTACTGGTGACGTAAAAGGACACGATGTCTTTATTGGTCGTCGTTCAGAAGTTGGCGGAAAAGTTTACTTCGTTAATTCTCTCAAAGTTAAACGCAGAGTAAAATTAACTGGAGAACCAATCCGAATCAAACCTGAAGAATTAAAATTTTAGTTCCTACCCTCTCTTTTTTTCTTTTCCCTCAAAACAAAATATTCTTTAATCTCTTTTGCATTCTTCAAATGATAATCCATGTTAGGTAAACTAGGTTCTGCTCTTAACACCGCAATTTCTAAGATACTTAGAGGTGGTCCTCCAGATAAAGAGCAAATTCGTGAATTAAAGAATGCAATGTTAAAAGCTTTATTAGAAGCTGATGTTCAATTTGATTTAGCTGCAGAGGTAGTTAATGAAGTTGAACGTAAATCTATGGATAAGGGACTTCCGGATGGTTTATCTCGTAAAAAAAGTGTTTTGTCAATCATACATGATGAGCTTTCTAAGTTTCTAGGAACAAAGGTTTACCCCCTTACTTTACATCCAAACAAACCAACACTAATAATGTTGGTAGGGATTCAAGGATCAGGAAAAACAACCACAACAGCAAAACTAGCGAAATACATTCAAAAAAGAGGTAAAAAGGTTGCAGTTGTAACTGTCGATAATTTTAGACCCGGTGCCTATGAACAATTGCAACAACTTTGCTCAAGTATTAAAGTACCTGTTTATGGTGACCCTGAAAATAAACATACTGTCAAAATTGCAGCAGATGGTGTTAAGAAATTTTTGGATGAAAAGTATAACACAATCATTATTGATACAGCTGGACGTCACAAAGAGGAAAAAGCTCTTCTTAAAGAAATGAAAGAACTTAATGATAAAATAAAGCCAGATGAGATTATACTTGTTGTAGATGGAAATCTCGGACAAGCGGCTCATGATCAAGCTTCTGCCTTTGCAGAAGTAACCAAAGTAGGATCAGTTATTGTTACTAAAATGGATGGTTCAGCTAAGGGTGGTGGTAGTCTCTCTGCAGCAGTAGCAGTTAAGGTTCCAATTAAATTCCTCGCTGATGGTGAAGATATCGATTCTTTGGAGGAATTCAACCCAACTTCGTTTGTAGGAAGACTTATTGGAGTAGGGGATTTAGAAGGTCTTTTGAAAGAAGTACGAGAAATGGAGGCACTTCCCTCAAAAGAGGAAGCAATGAGCATGCTAAGTGGTAAAATCTCCTATAGACAAATGATGGAATTGTTAGACACTTTCAGCTCCTCTGGTTCAATGAAGAGAATGCTTTCAATGATTCCAGGATTAGGAATGACTATTGATGAAGATATGCTCGATGTTTCAAAGGACAATATGAAAAGATTCAAAGTCATTATGACCTCTATGACAAATGAAGAACTAGATGGAAAAACTAAATTGGGGAGTTCTAGAGTTCAACGAATTGCTAAAGGTAGTGGGAGACCTGTTTCAGAAGTTAGAGAACTAATGGCCCAACACAAGATGATGACCAATCTGGTAAAACGCATGCGTAAAGGAAGACGCGGAGGAATGCAAATACCAGGAATACCACCTGGGTTATTAGGACAATAGACAATCACTAAATGTGAAATCGTATGTCTCAACTTTTTTTCATCTTAAACGCACCTCCTTTATCTTTTATTAAATCCAATTTATATAAAAAAAATACAGAGTTGGAAGAATCCGCACCCTATATCAAATCAATTGCTGATTCTTTTTTTCTGTCAAATCAATTTAGAAAGAATCTTTTTCTTTATTATTGTACAAGCTACCAAGGAATACCATATGTAATTACTTTTGAAGGTAGCAAGTTAAAGTATCTTGGTCCTGGCTTCTTTTCATCAGCACACCTTATACTACGAGCAAAAAGTCACATAATAAATCCTAATTCTCGAGATGGAAAACTCACACCAGGAATTTCAGTTCTAGAGCAAAGTAGCGATTGGATCTTTGAAAAGCACAAAGAGGATAAGATAGTTCAAGTTGTTTCAACATGTGAAAAAGAATCAGAATTTTCACAAGAAATCGTTAAACATAGCAATGTCTTTTCTTATGGTTTCGAAAAACTACCTTTATCAATCAATTCAAAGAAGATGCTCTTAAAGCATCTAGTAGTTGATGAGCAAGTAATCATTACCAATTATCTTCTGGAGAGTGTTAGATAGGATGACTCTGCATAAAAAAGCTATAGACATACTAAAATCACATTCTTTGTGTGATTATTGTTTAGGAAGACAATTCTCTAATTTGTCAACAGGAACAACAAACAAGAACAGAGGCTCAACAATTAAGGACTTTCTATCTCTATTTTATTCAACTGATATTACTGATAATAATGTCTTAATACTTCAAACTTTATCAAGAGCAGACAATAAATTGGCAAAAAATACTCTAAGGAGAAATAATTTTGAAACAGAGGATTCAGAAGAGTGTTATATCTGTCAAAATACTCTGACTGAAAATTCAGAAGAGATTATACAAGGGATTTTACCAGAAGTTAAAGATTATGAATTTCAAACATTCTTGATTGGTACTTCACTACCTAAGGAGTTCTTTGAAAGAGAGAGAAATCTGAAAGAAGAATTCAATGTTGTGCAAACTGAATATCTAAAGCAAGAATTCAATCGTTTGATAGGAGGAAAAATTGGAGAGTTTCTTTCAAAAGAAACCGATTTTCAGTCCCCAGAAATTGTCATCGAAATAAGTCCTTTAACCTACTCTATAGACCTCAAGTTAAAACCTTTGTATATTTATGGCCGATATCGAAAATATATTCGAACTCTACCTCAGACACGTTGGCCTTGTAGAAAATGTAAAGGGAAAGGATGTGTAGAGTGCGATCATACTGGTAAAAAACATCAGGAATCTGTTGAGGAGCTTGCAGAATATGAAGCACTTAAATTAACACATGGGTACAAAGGCGTGTTACATGGAGCGGGAAGAGAGGATATAGATGCTTTGATGTTGGGTACAGGAAGACCTTTTGTTCTCGAAATAGTGGAGCCAAAGGTACGAACCATAGATTTGCGTGAGCTTGAAAAAAACACAAACCAGTTTGGTAAAGGAAAAATCGATGTTTCTGAATACAGATGGTCTTCAAAAAATGAGTTGAGAGATTTAAAAAGCAGTGCAGAACGAACTGTAAAGAAGTACAAAGCTCTTATTACTTTTAAAGAAACAGTTTCTGAAAAGAAAATCAAAGAAATCGAAGAATTCTTTCAAAACCGCACTATAAATCAACGAACACCTCAGAGAGTTTCTCATAGAAGAGCAGATATTATAAGAAAGAAAACAGCATTTTCTGTTCAATGCTCAAAAATTGATGAGACTCATATTGAAGCCATAATAACTTGCGATGGTGGTTGTTATGTTAAAGAACTAATTTCAGGAGATAATAACCGAACAAAACCCAGCATAGCAGAAGTTATAGGTATAGAAGCTAAATGCAAGGAATTGGATGTCATTGAAATTCAGGATGGGTCCAATAAAGCGTAAAATAGACGTAGTGGTTTTGATGGTATGGTTTGCAATCACCAGAACAGATAACGAAAAGATTAAAAGTTACATCGAGGGACTTTGCTCACTTGTATAAATTAGACATAAAGGTGTAAAGTATGCGTAAATCCAAAGGTTATCGTGCTAGAACAAGACATCTCATGAAGAAGCATACAAGAGATAAAGGTATTCGACCTTTAGATTATCTATTGCGTGATTTCAACGAAGGTGATATAGTGGACATTATTATTGATTCAAGTGAACATAGAGGAATGCCTCACAGAAGATATCATGGTAAAACAGGTGAAATCACAAAAAAACAAGGTAAAGCTTTCATTATTTCAATAAAACAAGGAAGAGCTACAAAGCAAATTATTGCAGTAAAGGAACATTTACGCTTAAGTCGTTCTGTTGTTCAAGTAGAAAATTAGTGAAGTGAGTTTATGCCTAGAGAGGGTCTCGAAAAAAAACCATTAACAATTTCTGAAGCTATGCGTATCTTACAGGAAAGAAGTGAAGAATCAGAACTTTCTTACTGGCAAAGAGTAGCATTTGAACATGCTATGCAAAACGCTAGAATTGAACCTGAAGAATCTAGAGAAATAGTTGAGAAATTAATTAAAAAATATAAATTGTCTGAACTCTCTGCATATACTATTGCAAATATACTTCCCCCATCTATAGAAGAACTGAAGGATTTGCTCTCAAAAGAACCACAAATGCTAACAGATCCCGACATCAAAGAAATCTTTAACATTATTAAGCCATTTATCGATAGAGAACCCAAATCCGCATAAAACTTCAATATAGGATTAATACCAAGAAAGCAAAAACTTTTTTTGTATTTGTACTTATTTATGGTGAGAGTATCATGGTAAACAATAAACATTCCAGATCAAACAAACGTTCTGAAAAATCAACCGAAAGTGATGATTTCATTATTAGCCCCGTTACTCGTGTAAAACATACAAAGAAAGATGAGTCACGAATTCTAGTTCTCGACTATTTACCAGATGGTAAAGGTTTTGGACAAACCAAACAAAGGGAACCTACAATTCAGGGTATTGGTACAACATGGTTTAGTTTACTCGATATGGTCGTTGAAAAAAGGAGCAGTTATCCTCAATTCACAGAGCTACCATTACCAAAAATCAGTGAAAAAACTCCAATTAGACAAATCAAACGCAGAATTACTGTAAATGATTTAACAAACACAGGATATAGTTCATTGAAAGAAGCTGTTCTTAATATAATAAACAAGAACGAAAAAAGATTTGTTTCATTTTTCAATAAAGCTCAACCTATAACCAACCGTATTCACTCTCTGCAATTAATACCTGGCATTGGAAAGAAGCTGATGTGGGAAATATTACAATCAAGAAAAAGCATGCCTTTCGTCTCCTTTAGCGATATAGAAGAGAGAGTAAAAATCTCTGATATAAGAAAAATGATTCTCAATAGGATTATGCAAGAATTAATAGAAGATGAGAAACATAGATTATTTACAGCAAACCCAGATTCTGGACAAAGAAGGTAACACTAAAAATGGTTTGAATAATGGATTGCTGGACTTCCTCTTTTGAACTAAGAAAACATGTTTTAGATAGTTTAAGAGAGTTGAATATCACTCCTTCCAGACATAGGGGACAGAATTTTTTAGTAGATTCTAACATTATCAACTATCAAATAAACCAAGCAAGTATACAACCTAAGGATATCGTTCTTGAAATTGGGGGAGGAATAGGGAACCTATCAAAATGTATTGCTAGCAAAGCTAAAAAACTGATTATTATAGAACATGATAAACGAATGATCTCATTTTTAACTAATTTTCTACAAGATTTTTCAAATGTAGAGATAATACAAGGGGATGCTGTTAAAACAGACTTCCCAAGATTTACTAAATGTGTCTCCAATCTACCCTATCAAATATCTTCGCCCATAACATTTAAGCTTCTAGAATATTCTTTTGATTTAGCAATTCTCATGTATCAAAGGGAGTTTGCACAGAGGTTTTTTGCTAAACCTGGAACCAGCAATTATTCAAGACTTTCAGTGATGATTAATTTAAAGGCGATCTGTAGGAATCTTAAGATTGTTAAACCAAGTTCATTCTATCCACAACCAAAGATATATTCTTCAATAGTAGCTATTACAAAAAAAGATGAGGTTCATTTAGATGATAACGAAGATTTTTCTGCATTTGTGAGAATGCTTTTTACAAACAAGAAAAAGACAATTCGAAGTATTTTGTTCAATATAATGAAGAGAAAGGAAAAGCAAAATATATTGGTTGAAAGGAAAGTTTTAGAAACGCTTCAATTTATGGAAAGACGAGTTTTCACAATGTCATTTGAAGAACTTCTACAACTATATGGTCACATTAAAGAAAGGATAGGCGAGGAACTTTGGTTAAATATGATTTCCCCAAATATGAAATAGAACTAGAATTAGAGGATGATGTCTATTTTCCCGCAGAAGATACTTTTTTTCTAATAGATACAATAGAAGTACCCAGCAGCATAAAGAAAATTGTGGAAATAGGTAGCGGTTCAGGAATTATATCTATTGTTCTTGCCAAAAGAAATCCCCATATTCAGTTTCTAATATCTGATATTTCATTTAGTGCCACCAAAGCAATTAAGTACAATTTACAATTAAACAGTATTCAGAATCAAGTTGACATTGTGTGTATGGATAAGATTGAGGCCGTTCATTATCTCGACTCTGAAATTATTATCTGGAATCCGCCCTATCTACCTGATAATGAGGAAAGTGGAAACCTTTCATCATTAAACAAGCTTATGTTAGTGGGGGGGGAAAAGGGCTATGAAGAGACGTATGAGATGTTGGATTCTTTACGAAAAAACAAAGTTAATGCCAGTTTTTATACTATATTCTCATCTCTAAGTTGGCAAGAAGATAATATTCAAGAATTAAAGAAAAATAGAATAGAATTAGAGATTATGGGTGAATTAAGTTTATTCTTTGAGAAACTATATTTAGTAAAAATTAATTTTTGTGAAAGAAATGACAAATTATGAAATAAAGATTAAGCAAGATGTTATCTTGGTAGAACCCAAAATTGAGGGGAATATTGGTGCAATTGCTAGATTGTGTAACAACTTTGCAATTAATAGATTGGTTTTAGTTGCACCTCAAGTTAATCATCTTGATGAGGAAGCTAGAAAGAGGGCTAAGCACTCATTAAAATACTTGGAGGAGGCTGAAGTGGTCAATTCTATAAAAGAAATAAAGGAAAAATATTCACTTCTAATAGGAACTTCAGCAAAGGCAGGATTGAACTACAACGTATATAGACAGCCTTCTTTTCCTTGGAATTTAAGTGAGATTCAAAACGTATCTCAAGGAAACATGGGTATAATTTTTGGAAGAGAAGATAGGGGGTTGTCAAACGAGGAATTACAATTATGTGATATTTTAGTAAATATTCCTATACCTGGAGATCATAGAGTTTTGAATATCTCCCAAGCTGTTGCAATTATACTATATGAAATATGGAAGGAATTATCACAAACTGAAAAAAGGATTTCAGAAGAGAGGATTTCAACTAGTATTGAAAGAAAAATCTTATTTGATTTAGTTGAAGATTTAGTTGATTTCCTACCGTACGAAGAGTACAGAAAACCTATTGCTTTTCATAGTTTTACAACTGTTGTTAATAGAAGCTTCCCTACGAGTGAAGAGATTCATTCATTAATTGGTATTTTCAAAACTATTCTTCATCAGTTGAAAAAATCAGGGAGGGGATGGTAAAGGTGAGGCAAAAAGACATTGAGATGCTACTTTCACAAGTTCAAACATTTCAAAAACCTAATCTAAAACTAGAGCAATATCAAACCCCACCACGTATAGCAGCAATGATTCTCTGGAGAGCTTATCAACTAGGACATATTACAAATAAAGTTATAGGAGACTTTTGTTGCGGAACAGGTATGTTTGGAATTGGTGCTAAACAACTTGGTGCAAAAAAGGTTATTGGATTAGAAATTGATCAAGAAGCTTTAGAAATTGCAAGACAAAATGCAGCTAAATTGGAAGTAGATGTAGAATTCTTAGAAGAAGATGTAAGAACTACTGAGAGAAAGTTTGATACAGTTTTTATGAATAGTCCTTTTGGTATTCAAGGAGAGATTAAAGATCAAGAGTTTTTACATTCAGCTCTAAAAGCTTCTATGGTATCTTATTCTATTCATCTTCATCAAGAAAGAAATATCATTTTCCTGAAGAGTTTCGTGAAAAATCACAACAAAGAAGTAAAGGAAATGATAAAAGCAGAGTTTGAAATACCTAAAATTTACAGCTTTCACACAAAAAAACAGCATATTATAGAGGTAGCAATATTACAATGCAAATAATGAAAAACTAATTTTCCATTTCTTCTTTTAGTAATTTTCTTCTATAAATTGAATACTTTTTTTCTTTCTCTATGGAAAAACGAGCAGGTTGAGGAGAAACAACTCTACCTTCACAAATTGGACATGTTTTATCATTCAGGGTATAGGCTTTGCATTTAGAACAGAAAAAGATAGATTTGGTCATTAAAATCTCCCTTTACTTTGATTCAACAACCTTAACAGAAGCCTTGACTGTAGACAGGGAATCCTCAATTGTAGCGACTACTTTAGACATTAACTCTTCTGCTAACTCATAATCTCTTGCTGAGATAACGAATCTATATATGGGCGCCCCTCTTACATATACGTTCATATTGAGCTCTTCGTCTCCTGCGTCAATCTCTTCTCTAGATTTGCTTGCCTTTTTAAGAGCATCTCTAATTGAATTAACTCCATTACCTTCCCAGCAAATTATCTCAAGATCTCTTGAAATCTCTACTTTAGGTATAGTTAAATTCGTTTTTGCAATATCAGTTAACACTTGAGCCCACTCCTCAGATACACTTGCATCAGTAAAAATGCTCTCTCCACTGAATAATGATTCTTCAAATGCTTGGTAGAAGCTTCCATAATATTCAGTACATAAATCTTCAACTTCAGCTCGAGCTGTTTCGAAGCTAATCTTCCTTTTTTTAGCACTCATCTCCAGAAGTGTTAGAGCAGTTTTATATCTTTTAGTTTCTTCAACTTTCTTTCTTTTTAATCCATCAGAAACTCTTTTTACGCTAATGTCAATCTGATTTTCTTTGACTCGCATAACCCTTCCTACAACTTTCTTACCCAACCTCATAACATTTCGAATGTTCCTCACCCAAGTGGAACTAACTTCAGAAACATGACAATATGCTTGTAAATCTTCGTACTCGTCAAGATCAACATATACTCCATGATCGAAAATGCTCTTAACTGTACCAATTACCAAATCACCATATTCTGGAAGGTTTCTTCTACTCATATAAACCATTAATCTCTCTATACTCTTTATTTAAAAAGTTACTTTCTTATCACAGAAATCAGTAGTAATTTAAATAAATAGCATTAGAAAGTAAGCTGTGAAGAAATATATTAGAACAATAGGTATTGATGATGCAGCTTTTAGTAGAGAAAAGTCCTTGAAATGCTTTGTTTTTGGTGTTGTAGTAAGAGGAAATAATCTAGTTGAAGGTATTTTAAGAACAGAAATAACAGTTGATGGTTTGGATGCGACAGAGAGAATCGTTACTATGATAAAGCAAAGCAAGTTCCTAAATCAGGTAAAAGCTGTAGTTTTAGGAAGCGCAACTATTGCTGCATTCAATGTTATTAACATGGAAGATATCTTCCAAAAAACAACTATACCAATCATATCAATATTACACAATCCTCCTAATGATGCAGAAGTTAAGAAGGCACTATCTCATCTCCCTGATTGGGAAAAGCGTCTCGAAATTCTAATGTCTAACCCAAATCTAGAGAAGATTGAATTCATAAATCAAAGCGGAAGAGAGTGTAAAATATATGTACAATATTTGGGGTTTAGAAATATTGATGAAGTGAAAAATCTGCTTCAAATAACAACTTACTCAAGTTGTGTTCCTGAAAGTCTCAGATTAGCAGACATAATAGGGCAGAGTTTCAAAGATTATCTTTTATGAAAACAGTAAATTACTCTCTTATTCCAAGATTTTTACATAATTCATCTAGTAAAACTGTAAAAGCTTTTGAACATAATTCTTTTTCATTAAGTTCTAGTAAATGCTTGTTTATTGTTATGCTTTTTGTTAAAATTGAAATCATTTCAGTAATATTGATTGGATTTCTTAGATAGATAAAGGCAATAAATGCTTCTACAGCATCACCTAAATCCCCAGCATTTTTCCTTGAACCCACATACTTCCTTAAAGGAGAATCTCTGCATGCTTGTGCAAGACATTGATCCCAAACTTTTACCCCTTCCAATTCTTTAGTAGCTTTGTATACAGCTGCATTGTAAATGAAATTCACAATAGAATCTCCGAATTTAGCTAGTTTATTATTCAAAAGAAGTTCATTTAAATTTGGAGTAAATTCGAAGGGTGAGTCCATAAGACTACTTCCTCACTCAATTTTTGCTTTGCATAAATCGACAAATTCCTTCGATTGTTTTTCTAATCTGCTTAATGCAGAATTTATAGAAACAATAGGATCCGCAGTTTTCTTATTCATTTTTACTTGAAAAACGACTGATTCATAGAAAGATTCATCGCGCCAATAACCAGCAAAATCCACTTCTGCATCTTTTAGTAGCTCTTCACGTAATAGATTGAATAAAGTGTGGGGGTCTGTAGCTTTGATACTAAATTTTATGTAACCCTGTTCTTTTTTTAGAATGTTAATCAGCATTTCATTGCCTCTGATGTTTGTTTTAATACTTGATTTAAATATTTTACCAGTCTAGACTGTTTTTATTCTCTAAATAAAATCTTCTCAATCTCTGCATCTTTATCCCTAGATTCCAGATACTCAGTTTGTGCGGAATCTCCAGACAATTTCTCTATCAGCTCCGTGATGCATTTCTCAGGATTGTAGTTTACTGAGATAGTGTTTTTCTGCTTCTTGAAATATTCCATTTCTAACCCTTTATCAAGAATAAAAGAGGGTGAAAGATCTGTACAGTAACTAACTGTAGCTAAAATTCTCTTCATTATCTGTGTTCTAACATTTAAAGGAGTTTCTTGAATTAATTCATGCATTGACGACAAAATCTTCTGTACTTCTTGCATACTTGCTTTTGTAATCAAATTTTGATCCTTTACTGATGAAGGAATTTCCAAATGATTTAAGACTGTACTTATGCTTTGTAAAGAGATGATTTTTGATCCAATTTGTTGTATAAGTTTCAGATTATGAACATAATAACCATCAGTATTGAGAACTGCAGATTGATTAAACATTTTCGCAAGAACTTTAACTTTAATAGCAGATTGATTTACTATTGCCCTTTCTCCATACAAAGATATTTTGGATTTTCCTTTTCTATGTGTAAAAACAAACTCCACATAACGTAAGGAATCTGAGAGCAATTCCAGGAAATATTCTAACAAATCTTTTTTTACAATACTAACATATATCTCTTTCTTGGTTGTTTTTGCCAAACTAATCACCAACCCAGTAATGAAAATTAGTTTATGTTTTGAATGCTAATTTTCCACTTCCATAATCAATGGTGGTTGTTCTTTTTTCAAAATAAGAGCATTCAGAACATTTTAATTTGTCTCTCCCTATCTTCTCCAATTTCCCCCCACATCTTGAACAACCGGCTAATATAACTCCAAGTTGCGAACCTATTAAAGATCCTTGCAAGGGAATGGTCTTATCATCAATTACTTTGGCTCTAACAATATCAGCCAAACGCACCGCTTCATCTACTGTATCCAAATATTCTCTTGAGATTTGAGAAACATGGATAACCATCGTATAAGTTGGATAAGCTTCCTTGTTATTGACATAATTCACAGATACAGTTATCATTTGACGAGAAGCATTTACAACTCCACCGATTACTATGTCACCGTTTTTAGGAATAACCGCAGTTTTTGCTTTTGGCATAACTGATATTTCATGTTTTTCAATATTTATGTTAACTTTTCCTGCTACAGCAGCATAGATATGGTTACCTTCCGAATATGTACCTTGCCCACCTATAAATTCCTCTGTAACTGCTAAACGGGTTCCTGGAAAAACTATCTCTTCGGTATCCTTTATTCTATCGTAGATGTCTAATGTCATTCAGTGTCACATATGTCTTTTAATAATGGAAATAGTATCGAGTAAAATATCTTTCCATTCTTAACATAGTTATGATTATGCTAAAAACTGCACTTACAAGCAAATTTAGAGCCTGTCTACAGAACAAAAACTATTTAACTTAACTGATATTCTTTTCGTTGATGGCAACACCAGAATTTGGTACAATTAGTGCAACAAGAATGGAGCTTCTTAATACTAGGTCTCGAATTAGGCTTGCTCAAAAAGGACATGATCTTCTCAAGGAGAAGATGGATGCACTAGTTATTGAATTATATGCCATCAAAGATGAAGTAAGAGAAGCAAGAAAAAAAGTAGAAAAAGAACTAAGGATAGCGTATCAATCTCTTGCTAAAGCTGAGATGATTGTAGGTCCAGACAAAATTAGAGATCTTGCTCAATATGCACCCGCTGTTTTAGAAATCACTCCCCAAACCGTTAGTATCATGGGTGTTAGATCGCCTAGGTTTATTGTTAATGAAATTCAGAAGGAAGGAGAAGATGTATTTTATGGTCTAACTAGTTCGAGTGCACAACTAGATAGATCAATAGTTTATTTTCGCAAGTCATTGAAAACACTAATGGTTATAGCCGAGAAGATGACTTTACTTGAAAAACTAGCTGTTGAGATTAATAAAACTAAGAGAAGAGTTAATGCTCTGAACTATATTTTAATTCCAAAATTACGTGCAACAGCAAAATTCATAGCAAGTACTCTTGAAGAACAAGAAAGAGAAACATTTTCGAGATTAAAACGAGTAAAAGCAATACTGGAAGCTAAAAAGCAGTAAAACAGTTGTTTATGGAAAAAGATGCAGAGATGTTCACATAGAAGGACAATATTTTCGAGATATTATCTTCTTTTTTAATTGGACACTTTGATAGAGTTTATTAACTTAATCTAATAACTTAATAGACAGAGAAACAAATAAAAGTGTTATAACAACATTAATTCAGAGGCAAGGATATGTCGCTTATAGATTGGTTTGAGAATTTACCACCAGCAAGTTTAACTGATCCAGGAGTGAAGATGCTAATTTACCTTTTAGTTATTTTCACATTTCTAAGTGCACTTATAGTGTTCATTACAACAAGAGTATACCGAAAGAAAGAAGCCCCTTCTCTCCTTGATTTAGATATGGATTCAGATCTACCTACTCCTTCAGATATTCCTCCTTCAGAACGTATTGCTATTCTTAAAATTGAAAAAGTAAAGTTCGAGGCTGCACAACAAGCTTTGTCTAATGGCCATAGAAAGAAGGAAATCAGTGAATCGGTATTCGGTAGACTATCAGTAAGATACTCATCTGATGTTAAGAAAATTGAAGATGAGATTGAAAAGACAGCAAGAGAAGCTGAAGTTTCTCAACTTGAAGAGGAACTAAAGAAGATGCAGGGAGATTATTTGAGTAAAATAAAGGGTGAAGAGAAAATAGATGTTCCTTCAGCAATCCCAGCAACTGCACCTCCAGCTCCTCCAGTAGCCGTTAAACCCGTTAAACCTCCAAAAAAGAGGAGAAAAGGTAAAGCCGTTGCAACACCTACAGCACCACCTTCACCAGCTGCACCTCCAGTAACTGGAAAACCAGCACCCCCACCACCTCCAAGTGTGGGTAAAACACCACCACCTACAGCAATTCCAAGTCCACCAATGCCAACACCAATACCAACTGGTGCACCAGCCACAACACCTTCAATTCCAGCACCAACTGTTCCAACTCCAAAACCACCAGGTGTAACAGCACCTTCAGCAGCTGTTCCAGCAGGAGGAGAAGGAGAAGGGGATTTGTTTGCTAAGAGTACATCAATAGCTGCTCTTCGAAAAGAGATGTTAAAAGAATTAGACAGACTAAAGAAGTTCATGAGTGAACAGCAATAAAATTTGCTTCATGATGGTAAAATCCTCGTCTGAAAAGGAATGAAAATAAAAATATTTTCTACTCCTCTTATTTTTATTTTACAAAACTAATGATAGTAAAAAAGTTTTAATTTGGTCTAACTAAATTGTTTTCAATTCTGATCAACTTGAAGTGACTTAATGATGAATTCAAAAGATTCGAAGCTCTCAGAACAAGAAAAATCTAAATTTTTTGCTGCCCAAAAAGCAGCGAAAGAATTCATTTATGATGGATTTGTTGTAGGAGTAGGAACAGGTTCAACAGTTAAACACTTTATTCAACAATTAGGAGAGCTTGTTGATAAAAACGAATTGGAAATAATCACTATCCCATCTTCTGCAGAAACTCATCTTGAATTGGTTAAAGCGGGATTACCTGTTTCAACTTTACTTGAATATCCTGAGATAAACATCTATGTAGATGGTGCAGACATTATTACTAAAGATTTTATTATGATCAAGGGAGGCGGTGGAGCTTTAACAATGGAAAAAATAATGGCAAGAGCTTCTCAAGAATTCTTAGTAATTGCAGATAGCTCAAAATATCCAAGAGATCTGCTAAGTTATCCCGTTCCTGTAGAAATCATAAAACAAGCAATCATAACAGTACTTCAACCTATATTCAATCTAGGAGGAGAACTTCAACTTCGATATGGTTCAGGAAAGAAGGGACCTGTTATAACGGACAATGGTAATATAATAGGAGACATAACCTTCAAAGAAGAATATGATCCGTTTGACATGGAGATGAAACTGAATAACATTGCTGGAATCATTGAAAATGGATTATTTCCTTCTGATGCAGATAAAATCATTATTGGTAAAAAAAATAATGCAAAGTTGATAAAGAGGGATTCATAGCTTACAATAAAGCTGTAATAGTATCTCCCTTATGATGAGCTTCCATGAGCATTTTACCAATTTCTGTATTTTTAGCAACACTTATTTCACTAGTTTTACCAACTGTTAATTGAGTCAAGGGTGATCCATTTACTGTTAGAATAACATCTTTACCTATACAAACACTAGGAAACACAAGATTAAGTTTACCCTTAGACGGATACAAATCAATGACAAATTCCATTTCTTCTTGCTCGTTAAATGATTTTACAGTAATTGATAAGCCCAATTTCTGTTCTATTTCATCGATATTACGCCCATCCTTACCAATTACACGGGGTTTATCTTTATTGGAAACAAATAGGGTAAGAGAATTAGGAGGATCAAAGTCATAGGTAAAATCATAAACAGAATGTTGCTTGAGAACCTTTTGTATTTGAGCTGAACTAACTGTGATTGTTTTACCTGTTTTAGAGTGTTTCATACTTAGTTTCTTGAGAGGTGAAACAACAATTTGTTCTCCAAATGTATAAATTTCATATTCATCCTTATTTGTGTGGAAATCTTTAACTTTGATTACAGGACGACTTAAATCACGTTCAGTAAGTCCTTTTGGCATTGTTACTGTAAGCTCAAGCGTATAAATTTTTGATATTTTCCCTTCAGAAATGAAGATAATTGTGTCGACAATTGATGGGATAATACCCAAATCAACTCTCTTGATAAATCTTTGAAGACCATCTATAGCTTGAGTAGCATGAACAACCCCAAGCAACCCTACTCCTGCTAAACGTAAATCAGAATAAGTTTCGAAATCCTTAGTTCTTCGCAATTCATCATAAATTACATAGTCAGGTCTCATTAAAAGAACCAAATCTGCAGATGCAGAAATATCTCCTTCAAAACCGGACATTTGTGTTATTCTGTTGTCCACTTGGAGATCTCTTGGATTTTCAAAAGTTTTAACAATTTTATCTTTATCAGCATAGAATTCAGCCATTGCTGTAGCAAAGGTGCTTTTTCCAGCACCAGGTGGACCTGCAATAATTATTCCTTCAGCTTGTGTTTCTATCCTTTCAAGGAGCTTTGAATCAATTTTATAGTCCCCTAAGGTTAGTTTTACAATTGGTCTAACAGCAGTAATTTCCATTGCATCACTGAAGGGTGGTCGAAGTATGACAATTCTAGTATTTTTCAACTGGATTACAGTTGTTCCATGTCGGTCAGATTCTATGAAACTATCTTTTTCTCTAGATGCTCTTTCAATTACGTCTTTTGCTAGTTCATCTAATGTCTCGCGAGTTAGAATGGGTTCTCCATGAAGAGGTACTAATTGAAAATTACCAGGGAGTCCTTTTTTTGCTAGAGGTAAGTTGTTTTCTCTTAGATGAATAGACATAGTTTGTTCATCAAAATAATCTTCAACTTTCTTTCCCAAACTTTTGGTTTCCTCTTTCATGAAAGCAACTGCTAATCCTTCAGCTTTTCCTATCTCTGCCATTACACGGTCAGAAGTTATTAGAATGGCATCATATTCAGCTGCCAATTCTCTAATTTGAGCATCCAACTCACCTATTGATGCTCCTCTGATTTGGTTATAGGTTGGTCTTTGACCATCAATAATCATGTCTATACCTTGTTTTGCACAAAAATCGCGCATACGTTGTAATTCTTCTAGAGCTGTCATACCGGTTGTTTTAGCCTGATTTGCCATATTTTCAATTTCAGCTATTACAACACGAGAAAGAACGATTGATTCAATATCTTCTTTTTCAGCAAGATATTTTAGAAACTGACCATTGATTATTGTTGAAGTATCTGGGACGTAATGCATAATAAAACCTTAACCATCTATATCTATTTTTGTGAATTCTAATTCACTTACACTATAGTAAGAAACATCTCCTAAACTATCTATAACGGCGAAGATTAACTGTTTACTGATTTCTTTTGCTTGAGAAACAATTTGATCAATATCATCAATATCAAACAGCACGCCCTCTACCATTGTAACAACTAATGCCAGATGTTTGGCTTTGTTTGGTGTTGCTCCTCTCTCATATAACTCAAAGTATTTTCCAGTTTCTGAGTGTTCTTTTACTACATAACCTCTATTCCTTAGGTCTTTGTATAACAAAAAACGAACCAAGAAATCTGGAAATTTATTTGAAAAATACGCTACTACATCTGATAAAGGTAAAGAAGATTCGTTTTCGTCGATTACATCAATTTTTTTCCTTTCTAACAATAGAACAGTCTCATATGGACTGAGCTTAACATTACCGGATTTAGTATGTTTTCCAAACCAACCTTGACTATAGATAGAATTACCTTCTTTATCATTTATCAAAGCGTATTCATCATAGAGTTTAGCAACGATAAGCATTTTCCTAGTAATAGTGAAAGGGAGATAATATTAAAAATTGGTGTTGGAAGATTCATTAGATTTAATGAAACTAAAGAAACAATTGCAAACCCTGTTGGAAGATAAACTTGATAGTGAGCTATTGGATAAATTACCTTCAGGATACTCAATTATAGGTGATATAGCAATTTTCAGACATATAAATCCTGAATTAACTGAATATAAACAAGACATAGGAGAGACTGTTATTTATCTTGATCCTCAAGTAAATGTTGTTGTAGAACAATTTTCCACTGATTCAGCCTATCGTAAACCTCAAATCATTCATCTTGCTGGCGAAAAAAGAACAATTACTAAACACAAAGAGTATGATACAATATTCAACATTGATGTTTCTAGGATTACATTTTCACCAGGGAATAAGGGGGAAAGAGGATTTCTTATTGATACAATTGAAGATAATGAAGTAATAGTTGACATGTTTGCTTGTATAGGCAACCTATCTCTTCCTGTTTTAGTTAATAAACCAAGTATCCAGTGTTATGGAATAGAAATAAATAAAGAAGCATTCAATTTTCTGACGAGAAATATAGAAGAAAATCGAGTAAAAAACAGATATTTTCCAATACTTGGAGATAATATGAACAAAACACCAAAAGGAGTTGCAACAAGAGTTTTAATGGGTTACTTTGGAATTGAAGAGACTCAATTTTACAAAGCTCAGGAAGCTATAGAAGAAAAGGGTTGGATTCATTATCATGATTTAGTTGAACGAGGAAATTTAGAATATACAAGAAAGAAACTTGAAAGCTTGGCTAAAAACGTTAACTTGAATATTCAGATTAAAAAAACAAGAAAAGTAAAGAAATTCTCTCCTCGTCTGATTCATGTTTGTTTTGATATTTTTGTCAACAACTGACTTAATTTTCAACTATCAATGCTTGTTTTTTTGTGTCATATCTTTGATTTTGCAGAAAAAGTTATATATACCTTTTACTAAAATGTATATTTAGAGCATCATTGATGTTTATCAGAGGGATAAAAATGAAAATAAGAAAGAAAGAACAAAATAAACAAGAAAATAACTCTGAGATTAAAATAAAATATCTAACAAAACTTACAAAAGAATTGGTTTCTGAAGGGTTTTCTAATGAAGAAGTAAATAAGATAATATCTGAAATATCAGCTAGTGTAGATCAGTACTTGCTGGATAATAAGATTAGTTCAAGTGATGAACTAGAAAGAAACTTTGGAGAACCAAGATTTATTAGAGAGGAATATAGAGAGCATACTTCAAAACAAGGTGTTCAGATACAGAAAATAGCAATGTTCCTTGGACTATTTGCTCTTTTAATTGTTCCATCTTTTATAGTATCCTCATATTTTATCTCTCCCATTTGGGAAATATTATCTCACAATACTTACAATTATCTTGAATATGCTTTTGACTTGTTTCATCGAGATGGGTATATTCCTGTGACTGCTATTTTCTCTAGTGGTTATGGGCTATTCGGTTTATTCATAGGGCTAAATGTATATCTTACTTTGTTACTTAAAACCTCAAAGAACAGATTACCAATACATGATCCAAGAAGAAAAATCATTCCAGTTATATTGATCGAATATTGGCTTCTAGTTCTAAATTGGTTGGTATTATTTTTGCTTTCATTTCTAATAAAAAAACAATGGTTCAGCTATGCATGGGAAAATGGACTTGGAGGTATTATCATTGAGTTCATCATCCGATGGTCTTTAGTTGGTATCTTCCTAATTATAACAGCTGTTTACTATACTTTAAGAAATAAGAACAGAAGAGGTATTTCTTCAAGATTTTCTGATGAAACTACTAAAGTAGATATAAATTCGTTTGTTCTAATTTTCACAATACTAACAGGTTTCGTTCTTCCTTCACTTGGTTTTGGAATGGTAATAATAGTAATTGGATTATATTTAATTCTGAGTGGTAGAATTTCAGGAAAAATATGGTTCTTAGGATTAGGATCACTTATACTTCAACTAAGCAATTTTATAGAATTATCAACTGTAATGATAAACAAGAGTCTCTATCCAAGGTATCACATTACACAAATAATATTTGGAATACCTTTTAGAAAAACTCTATTTGATATAGAAGGTCCGATACTTATTAGTTATTTCATGATTTCTATCGTTTTACTTGCTTGGATTGTTATCGGATACATAAGTATTAGAAGAAGCGGAAGAAAATTGCTTCCCCAATTCAGAGTTAAAGGTTTACTAAAGAAGTGGTATGCCATTCTATTACTCTTCCTTGTTATTGTTGCAACTTTGAGTTCCCGTCCTCATCCCACCATCCGTTTTAGGGAATCAGTACATTTTAATGAAGATAATTTAGCTACTTCAGAAATTACTTTCTATATACCAAAAGCAGGAAATGTTTACATTCAAGTTTATGGTCTTAACGGAAGTTGTACTTGGGATTTGTATGCATTTTCTGCAACTAAAACTTACGAACATTGGAACGGAACTCTCTCTGAAGAGGAGTTTTTGTGCGCATCTAATTATGGTCTTGCTAGATTCATGGGAAGAACAATCAAGTTCAATGCAGAAGAACCAATTTATCTACTCTTAACGTGTGAAAGACCTGTACCTCTGGATACTTTGCCAGAAGGTACGCCTAATAATCTCCCACTGACAGGTTTATCAATAGATGTTCAATGGAGAGCAACAGTAGCTTGGTTCCCTTATTGGACTGATTTACTTGTAATTATCCTAACAGCCTTTTCATTGTTCTTGGAGTGGCCAATATCGGAGGATATAAAGAAGCAAAAAAATCTTTTTCAGAAGAAAGAAGCAGAACCAACGGAGCATACTTAAATGTCTGCTGAAGAGCAATTTCAAGAAATGTTAAAAAAATGGAGAGCACAGCTTTCAAGAGGTATTCTTGAGTTGCTCATCCTTGTTCTTTTACAGAAAGAGAGATATGGTTGGGATATTTTACAACTTATCCGCTCATTATTACCTCAAACTGATCCTCCTTTAGCGGATGGAACTATTTACAATATTCTAACTAGATTAAAGGAGAGAAGCTTGGTCTCAGTTAGAAATGAAATCTTTGATGGTCGAACTAGAAGATATTTTCAATTGTCTGAAAAAGGAGAAAAGTTTCTTGAAGAAATGTTAAAGGATTGGGATCAAGTTGCTATTTCATTTAATGAAGCTCAAGAGATAAGTAAAGATTAAAAGAGCAGATTTTCTTAATTATGATAATTCTTATTATGTGCAAGGTTAGTTTTCCTACGTATGCAGAAATTAGAAAAACCTACATCCTTTGATTTGAGACAAATTCAGAGTATTGCAGATTATCAATTTGGAAAAGGTGCAGGAGAGAAGTTATTTACTGAAGAAATACTGGTGGAAAGATCAAGAGGTACTAATAGAATAAGATACATCTACAGGAATGATGAGAGAATTTGTTCTTTTCGTGTTCGTGATGGATTTTTGGTTCCTTCTATTCTAGGAGGAGAAATACTTCACAAAAATAAATTTGGTCTTAAAGTTATTGTAAATGAAGATGCAGAACCCTTTGTAAGAGATGGTAAAACTGTTTTCTCTAAACATGTTGTAGATGTTGATGAGGATATTGCTGCTAAAGATGAAGTTATTATTACAAATCAAAAAGGAGAATTCTTAGGTATTGGTACGGCAAAAATCCCTGGAAAACTAATTAAAGAAATGAAATCTGGAGTTGCGGTAGCTACCAGAAAAGGAATAGGAAAAAAGTAGTAGCTTACTATTTGGTTTTTAATCGGACTATAGCTCCTGCTAAGTCTCCATTTTCTTCTTCAAGTGCTTTTCGTGCTTTTTCTTCTGAAACACCTGCTTGAGCCATTACTAATTCAACATCTGAATCAGTGAAATTAACTCCCGCTGCTACACCTTCTTCAGTACCTCTAGGTCTATCTGTTCCAGGTCCAACTATTTGGAATGTATCTGATTCCACCATACCAGGAATAAAGGCTTTCATAACTGTTGGACTGTAAATCACTGTTTCCTTATCAGCGAAACGTATAATGACCTCTTCAACTCCTTCTAGTTCAATTTGTCTCATCCTTGCTTGCATTCTTTTTGCATCTCGAGGAGACATAGGTCTTCTTCCACTCATTTTAATCACGTTCATTTAATCATTTGTTTTTTTATATTCTTCTATTTGTTCATCAAACACTTCATCTTTGGGTGCCCTATTTTTTAGAAAAATCCTTCCTACCCAAGCAATGAACAATAATGCAATTGAAATAATAATGAAAACAGTAATAGCTAATCCAAGATAAGCATCAAAAAGTCGGTCTTCCCAGATTATAGGCATTAAGATTGTCCAAAATAAAAGAAACCCAACAATTGACAGAGAACCAAAAATCATCACTAAACCAATTATTTTATCATTCATTGTAATATTCTCCAACCGAAAGAAGAGATAACAATCTTAAAGACTTTTCCCATTACATCTCAATATCGATACCTAAAGCCATTTTGATTAAGGCTCGCACCTTATCTTCAGCACCTTCATACTGTGCTTTCTTACCTGGGACTTCAACAATAACTGGATAGGGATTGAGTTTTATTCTCCTTAAAATAGCTTCATTTGCTTTTGCTACTTCTTCGGTGATAATAAGAATAGCAATTTCAGGATCATCAGATAACGTTCTCAAAAGTGATCCTGCTTTTTCGGGTTCTTCTGTAAATACTTGGGATATTCCAGATAATTTGAAACCCAATGATGTTTCTTCATCACCAATGCTTACTATTTTGTTTCTTATTGGAGAACTCATGTAAATCACTTTCTATAGAATTATAAAACTTCAGAGAGAACTACATCAATGGCTTTTTTCTCGACTTGTTTTGCCTTTTCATTGAATTTGTTTTGATTTTCTTCAAATTTTTTATTCATTGAGGCAAATTCTTTTTCAACTCTATCTTCAGCACCAGAAAGAATTTTTTCAGCTTCTTCTTTAGCTTGAATTTCCGCATCTCGAACCTTTAATACAGAAGTTTTCTCTGCTTCTAAAATAGCATTTTGTTTGGATGCTTCAGTTTGTTTGATTTTTCCTTCACAATCTCTTTCTGTTTTTCTTATTTTTTTTAGAAATTCAACGCTCATTGTACCTACCACGATAAATTGTCCAGTTAAATGAATACCATAAATTACTCTTTTAAAAGATTCTGTTGCACCTTGATATCTTAAATAATATGACGATATGACGAAAAAGATTTATTCCAACACACTAATAGATGACTAATGAAAAGAAAATATTTTGGCACAAACGGGATTAGAGGTGTAGTGGGTGAATTAATTACTCCTGATTTTGTTTCCAGAATAAGTTCAGCCATTGCTTCGTATATGCTAAATAAGGGTACAATGGTGATTGGTTCCGATTCGAGGTTAACTAGTCATTCTCTCAAAGAAATTGTTATTTCCAGTTTCTTAGCACAAGGAATAGAAGTTATAGATTTGGGAATAGTACCAACTCCATTAGTGCAGTTTGCGGTCCCCTATTTACACGCAAAAATGGGTATAGTGGTAACGGCTAGCCACAATCCTCCAGAATTTAATGGTCTCAAGGTAATAGATTCAGACGGAATAGAGATTGACATAGTAAAACAGAAGGGAATAGAAGAAACCTATGAAGCTGAAACCTATCAAGATGGAAAAACTGAGACGAACAAAAACATAACAAAAATGAATTTAATACCTGAATACATAAACCAAATTATTGGGTTTGTAGATGTTGATCTAATACAAAAAAAGAAACTTACTGCTGTTGTTGATGGAGGAAACGCTGTAGGAAGCTTAGTTACACCTTACGTATTAAGGAATCTTGGAATAAGGGTTGTTTCAGTTAATTGTCAGCTCGATGGCAAATTCCCAGGAAGAGGTGTGGAACCAGATCCAAGGAAACTTAGAGTGATGGGGTATGCTGCCAATCAAGTTAAAGCTGATTTTTCTGTAGGACATGATGGAGATGCAGATCGCGCAATATTTGGGGATGAAAGGGGAAAAATCTACTTTGGGGATAAATCAATTGCTCTTTTTGAAAGATGGATATTACAAAATTCTGATAACAAACAATTTGTTACCCCTGTCAGTTCTTCTTCAGCTGTTGTTGATATCGCAGAAGATCTTGGTGGATCAGTTACTTGGACACCTGTTGGATGTATCTATGTAAGCCGAAAAATGATTGCAAATAATTGTATTCTAGGAGGAGAGGAAAATGGAGGGTTGTTTTATGCACCCCATCAAAGTGTTAGGGATGGAATGATGGCAGCAGCTTTGATGGGAAATATTTTAGCTGAATCCCAAAGTACACTGAGTGATTTAATATCTGAATTACCTCAATACTATCAAGCTAAAGAAAAAATCAAATGTTCGAATAATCTGAAAGAACTAGTAATGGAAGATATCAAAACTAATGTTCAAGCTGATGAAGTTATCTTAATTGATGGTGTCAAACTCATATTTTCTGACAGTTGGATTCTGATAAGACCTTCTGGAACAGAACCAATTTTCAGAATCTTTGTGGAAGCCAAGAGCAAGGAAAAAGTGGAAATTTTATTGCAAGATAGCTTAAAGTTGGTTGCTAAAGCAATACAAAAATATCAACAATAAATTTAGAAAGAGTATACTATAGTTTTATCGCTTTTTTTTAAGTAAGGGGACTTATTCAGCAAAAAGAGAGAGATTTAACAAAACTTAAAAAAGAAATCATTAAGTTGGGTAGTGAAGAGAGAGTATAAATAATGACTACGGCTAATACTGAACAAATCGGTTTAATAGATAGAATCTCTGGACCAGTCGTTCAAGCTTCTAATATGCTAGGCTCTAAGCTATACGATGTAGCAAGAGTAGGTGAGGAAAAGCTAGTAGGAGAAATTATTAGACTTACTGGCGATTTAGCAACGATTCAAGTTTATGAAAATACTGAGGGATTAACTCCTGGAGAACCAGTTTATTTAACAAATGCTCCTCTTTCTGTTGAACTTGGACCAGGTTTAATGAGACAAATTTTTGATGGAATTCAAAGACCATTACCAGTAATTCGAGAAGTCGCTGGTGACTTTATTGCCAGAGGAATTGAAATACCTGGTTTAGATCACAAGAAATTATGGGATTTTGCACCTAATCTAAAAGTAGGAGATAAGGTCGTTGGAGGAGATATTCTGGGTGAGATTCCAGAAACTCCAACTGTAGATTTCAAGTTGATGGTTCCTCCGAATATTCAGGGAAAATTAGAATTCATTGCACAAAGAGGAGATTATACTGTAGATGATTTATCAGCAACAGTCATTACGCCAGCAGGCGATAAAGTTGATTTACAATTCTATCACAGATGGCCAGTAAGAAAACCAAGACCATATCATCAGAGATTACCTTCTAATGTTCCCTTAATAACAGGACAGAGAATCTTCGATACAATAGCTCCTATAGCTAAGGGTGGAACAGGAGCGATTCCTGGTGGGTTTGGAACAGGTAAAACTGTCAGTCAACACCAATTAGCAAAATGGTCTGATGCTAAAATTGTGGTTTATGTTGGTTGTGGTGAGCGAGGAAATGAGATGACTGATGTCCTCAGAGAGTTTCCAAAACTTGTGGATCCATATACAGGAGGGCCTTTGATGGATCGTACAGTACTGATCGCTAATACATCCAATATGCCTGTAGCTGCTCGAGAAGCGAGTGTCTATACAGGTATCACACTGGCAGAGTTCTTCCGTGACATGGGTTACGATGTGGCAATGATGGCTGACAGCACATCAAGATGGGCAGAAGCTATGAGAGAAATCTCAGGACGTTTAGAAGAAATGCCCGGTGAAGAATCATTTCCAGCATATCTTGCTTCAAGAATCGCTGAATATTATGAAAGAGCAGGTCGTGTTTTAACAATTGGTTCTAAACCAAGAGAAGCAAGTATTTCTGTAGTTGGCGCAATTAGTCCTCCTGGTGGAGATTTTAGCGAACCAGTTACACAGAACACACTAAGAATTGTTAAAGTATTCTGGGCACTTTCGAAAGATTTAGCTAGCCGCAGACATTTTCCTGCTATTGATTACTTACTAAGTTATACTCTTTATTGGTCAGCTTTAGAAGAGTATTATTCGGATAATGTTAGTCCCGAATTTCCCGAATTACGTGCGGAGGCTTTAGCACTTCTCCAAAAGGATAAGGAGTTGCAAGATATTGTTGCTCTGGTTGGACCTGATGCTTTACCTCCAAGTGAAAAGATTATTCTTGAAACAGCAAGAATGCTTAAGGAAGACTTCTTACAGCAAAATGCATTTCATGAAACAGATAGTTTCTGCAGCTTGGAGAAACAATATCTTATGTTGAAAACAATTCTACGATTTTACGAAAAAGCTCAAGACCTCTACAGACGAGGGGCGATTGTGTCAGACATTTTTGAGCACGAATTAGTTGTTAGAATTGCAAGAATGAAATACATTGAAAGAAGTGAAATTGAAACAAGCTTAAACGAGTTGATGAAGGAAATAGATGGTTTGACTATTCAAGCCTTTGGTGTGGAGGATTAAAAATGACAGTTCAAGAAAAATATGAAACTAGAGAATTTAAAACAGTCATTGAAGTTTCAGGACCTTTGATGTTTGTAGATCTACAAGGAATGGGTGGTGTATCTTATGGTGAAATTGCTGAGATTATCACCACAACTGGAGAAAGAAGAAGAGGTCAAGTTCTAGATGTGTCAAAGAATCTCGCAATTATTCAATGTTTTGAAGGTACTTCCGGTCTTGAAACAAAAGACACCACATGTAGATTTCTTGGAGAAACCATGAAAATAGGTGTTAGCTCTGAGATGCTTGGTAGAGTATTCAATGGTAGGGGTGAAGCTATAGATGGTGGTGGAGATATAGTACCAGACAAAATTCTAGATATAACTGGATCACCAATAAATCCTTCTGCTAGACAGTATCCTAAAGAGTTTATAGAAACAGGCATTAGTACAATTGATACTTTATTGACACTAGTAAGAGGACAAAAACTACCATTATTCAGTGGGAGTGGTCTTCCACATAATATGTTGGCGGCTCAAATTGCTAGACAAGCAAAGGTTCTTGGCACAGAAGAGGATTTTGCAGTTATCTTTTCCGCAATGGGAATCACAGCAGATGAAGCTAGATTCTTCAGAGATGATTTTGAACAAACTGGTGCTTTAGATAAAGTTGTTCTTTTCCTTAATTTGGCAGATGATCCTGCAATTGAACGACTCTTAACACCTCGTCTTGCTTTAACAGCAGCTGAACATCTTGCATATGATCATGATTATCATGTACTCGTTATTCTCACTGACATAACAGCATATGCAGAGTCTCTTCGTGAAGTTGCTGCTGCTCGAAGCGAAGTTCCTAGCAGAAGAGGTTATCCAGGTTATATGTACTCAGATTTCTCAACAATATATGAGAGAGCGGGAAGAATACATGGTAAGAAAGGTTCAATCACCCAAATTCCAATTCTAACATTACCAAACTATGATATCACTCATCCCGTACCAGATTTAACAGGATATATTACTGAAGGACAAGTGTATGTAGATATAGGATTAAACAGAAAGGGATTATATCCACCAATTAATCCACTGCCTTCACTTTCTAGACTAATGAAAGATACAATTGGACAGGGCTCAACAAGAAGTGATCACAAATATGTTCAAGATCAGTTATACGCACTTTATGCTACAGGTAAAGACTTGAGAGATCTAGTTGCAGTAGTTGGGGATGAATCTCTTTCAGATATAGATAAGAAGACTCTTGAATTCGCAGAGCTTTTTGAACAAAAATTCATCAATCAAGATTACTATGAGGACAGATCAATTTTCGAATCGTTAGATATTGGTTGGGAATTATTAGGAACTTTTGATGATCCTCACAGAGTACTAAAGCGCATTCCTTCTGAATTTATTGATAAATTCCATCCGACTAAAAGGGATAAGAAAACAGATTTCAATACTGTAAACATATAGTTCTTTTTTCCTTTTCTTTCTTTTATTCTAGCATTACACAATCGTAATCATTTATTTTCAGCCATTCTTTCACTTTCAAAAAATTATTGATTTTGTCAACTGAAATAGAAAAAATCACATCGTCTTCAAACCCTAATTCTGCTAAATACTTACCATTAGGTGAATTTATGAGTAATTTTTCAAGAGTACTCTCTTCATCTAGCACATCTATAGTTTTATCCCAGAAATCATCTTGAATAACAATTGGAAATTCAGTTAGTTCAGATACCCTTCTAGCGATCAGAACACTAGTAATCCAGTCTTCCAAAACATATTCTTTGGGATCTCCATGATTACCAGCAGGAATTATTACTACATTCTTTTTTTTCTTTGCTGCTAATTTGCTTACTTTGTCAGAAATACTTGAGAGATTTACCAAAGCACCGAGAAACACATTCTTTTTGTTCTTAAGCAATATTAGTGTTTTTGCGCCATTACTAGAAGTAAAAACTACACTTTTATTTTCTAAGTTTTTCTCATATAAAATAGAAGGACTATTTCCATGGTCAAATCCTTTAATTTTCAGACCTTTCTCTTCACCTATCAATAAACAATCTGGACATAATTGCTTTTGTAAGATTCTTGCTTCCTCTTGATTTTTAACAATAAAAATATTTTCTACACCAGATTCGACCAAAACTGCTAGGGTTGATGTAGCTCTAAACGTATCAATCACCAGAAAAATATCTTCTTTGTCATAATCAAATAAGTGAAGTGAATTGGGTCTTATTGTTAGAATTTCCATCAGAATCAACCATTAATTGTTAATCATATAATTTTCACTTGAATCTTACCTTATAGTTTTCATCTTTCAGAATTTCTTTAACTTAGTTTTTTGTAGATAGAAATTAGAAGGAATGTATGAAGGGTGGATAGCTTGGTAAGATTTTTACTTTGGGAGCAAAGGATTCTGGGTTCAAATTCCAGTACGACCACCATATCTTCTTAGTTAATATCTATGCATTTTTTGTATTTCCCTCTGGTATAGGTGAGCATATCTGGGTATCCTTTTTCTTTCCATTCTTCATCCAGATGAACCGCTACTACTTCTCCTATGAACAAATCATGAGTACCAAGGTCAATAACTTGATGTAGCTTACATTCCATACTCACTGGACATTCAATTATGTAGGGGGTATTAATTTCAACGCTTTTACCTTTGGTGAAATCGCATTCTTTCCACTTGTTAAAGTCTCTACCTGATTTTGTTCCACAGAATTCTACCTGAGCAAGCATTTCTGCTGTAGGAATATTAAGCACAAATTCCTTAGAATTTTTTATTAAATCATAAGAAAATCTTGCTTTTCTAATTGCTATAGAAACATAGGGAGGATTAGAACTACTTGTTCCTCCCCAAGCTAAAGTGATAATGGATTCTTTCTCATCATGAGTCACTGATACTAGCATTACCGGATTGGGATAGAGAGCTGAGTTTGGACTTTCTTGTAGTTTTTTCATATATCTCATTCTGTTTAAAGAATAACAACAAATAAATTTTTCTTGATATCTTCATGCTTCTCCTAATTTTTCAGTTGATTTCATCAGAGCACCTATGTTTGAAGGTGTGAAAAAGCCATCAAAATCACCAAAACGCTGGATGTATTCAATGATATGATTAGCTGTTTCAGTAGGTAAAGTGAATATTTGTTTAATTCCCTCTTCTTCGCTCCCGATTATATCATCTGTAGTGAATTTTACTCCTTTGTTCTTTTGAATTTCTACTACTTTTTCTATGTTACGTACTAAATATGCAAGATGATGTATTCTTCCGCCATATTTCTTTACATAGTTTTCAACTATAGAATCTTTTGCTATACCTTCACTTATAACTATTACAGGTAACGTATCATGAAGCTTAAGTGTGCTTGTTATTGCCTTCATTGAAATAACTTTGAAAGTTTTGTACTCCTTGTAGGGGACTAAGTCTGCAATTTCTGCCATTGCTTTTTCTCTTTGTCCCATTTTAACTCGATAAGCAACATGATCCAGTTTAATTACTAGGTCATTTAAACCAGCATTCTTAACCTCTTCTTGTGCTCTTTTTAAATCAGGAATCATAATAGAAACACCTTTTATTCTTGTAAAAATGAAAATAGCATCAAATAAACTTTATTGATTATTCAAAAAATATGGATTATAATTTTATATTCTCAAAACTAGTTTAGTATTAGATTATGATGAATCTTGAAGAAATATTGAGCGAATTAAAATCTCAAGGTAATCCAACCAATGTAGAAGGAATGATAAGGTTTGGTATAAACCCGGATAAGGTTTTTGGAGTAAGAATACCAATTCTACGTAAAATGGCAAAGAAAATTAAAAAGAATCACAAGCTTGCTCAACAATTATGGGATTTAGGGTATAGAGAGACCATGATTTTGGGTGCAATGATTGATAATCCTTCACAAGTAACACAAACTCAAATGGAAGAATGGGTTTCTTCTCCATATTTCTCATATTGGGAAATTGTTGATCAGACTTGTATGAATCTTTTCTATCTTACAGATTATGCATATACAAAAGCAATTGAATGGAGTAGTAGAAAAGAAGAATTTGTAAAAAGAGCAGCATTCGCATTAATCGCTGTTTTTGCTTGGAAAGATAAAGAAGCAGATGATAAAAAATTGCTTCAATTCTTTCCTTTTATTGAAAAGGAATCAATTGATGACAGAAACAATGTAAAAAAAGCAGTAAATTGGGCTTTGAGACAAATTGGAAAGAGAAACTTAAATCTAAACAAAAAAGCAATTGAATTAGCAAAGGAGATTCAGAAAAAAGATTCCAAAAGTGCAAAATGGATTGCTAGAGATGCTATAAAAGAATTAGAAAGTGATTCAATTCGGTTGAGATTTAGCTAAGATGAAATAAATGTATTATTTTTCTCCTTTCATTATTTTTCTAGTTTTGTCTCTTATCTCTTTCATCTCGGTTATCTTTTCCCTTAACACTTGTTTTAGCTGCTCATTATCAAAAGCTTCTAATCTCCCATTACAGTGCTCACACTCAAAATTGTTATCCATTGCTTCTTGAAAAGTAACTCTTGGGCATTCAGGATTATTGCATGTAAAAAACATATTTCCTTCTTCGTAATCCAATCTTTCTTGTAGTTTCTCCATAACTTCTTGCTGCTTTTTCTCAACAAACATGTCAATCCTTTCAGGATGCAAAGTCCAGAAATAAACAAACCACCCAGTGGACTTATCTCTAATCCTTCTAAAAGTTGCAAGCTGGAGATCATATAATTTATAGAGAGATTTTCTCACTTGGTTTAAACGCATATCAAGTTTTTCAGAAATTTCCTCATCAGTAGTTTCTTGATCAGCATTCAGCAGAACTAATGTAACTTGTCTTACCTCTTCTCCTGCGATATCATCAACAACTTCTATGAGAGTTTGTCTTTGTCGTTCTGAAATATTTATTTTTGATGCCATTTTAACAGAATTGACATCTGTATCCTCATCAAAATTATCAACTGCTTCCCTAGACATAGACAATCTCACACATAATAAATTATAATATATTTAACAAAATATTATGTATTTAAGCCTTCTTTAATTTTCTCTTATGTGGGTAATTATTTTTAACATAAAATAAAATACTTGTGAATTCTTCATATAATGTAATCTTACATGCAGTAAAAAAATAAATAAAGAGGAAGAAGAAATAGCATTTTGATGAGTATAGTAAAGCAAAAAACAAATCAAGCTGTTGAGATTTTAAACGAATTAAGTATAGATTTGTGGTTAACATATGTTAGAAAAACATCAGAAATTCATGACCCAAGCTTGTATTTTCTTCTAGAAGATACTTGGTTAACTTGGCAATCAGCTATTATTATTAGTAGAAGTGGTCAAAAAATTGTCATTTGTGGAAGATATGATGCTCAGAATATAGAAGCATCAGGAATTTATGATAAAGTCATAAGTTATGATCAAAGCATAAAAGAAGAACTCCTTGCAGTTTTAAACGAACTTAAACCAAAAAATATAGCTATTAATTATTCTTTTGATAATATTGCGGCAGATGGATTAACACATGGTATGTGGCTTAGATTAAACAAAATGCTAGAAGGTACAGAATATCTTAGAAAGCTAATTTCTTCAGAGGGTCTTCTTGCAGCTTTAAGAGGGAGAAAAACAGAACTAGAACTAGAAAAAATAAGAAAAGCTGTTGATTTTAGTGAATTAGGACACAAAAAAATTAGTGAGACTGCAAGAATTGGTATGTCTGAAGAAGAAATAGAAGAAATGCTCTTGAAATTTACTAAAGAAAATAATCTAACTGTTTCTTACCCTCCTTTAGTCCATGTTGGTCCAGCTACATCAATAGGACATGGAAAAGCATCTCCCGACATTAAAATCAAGAAAGGGGATTTAATTAATGTTGATTACGGCGTCTTTTATGAGGGATATGCATCAGACCTCCAAAGAATGAACTATGTATTACAAGATGGTGAAGATATTCCTCCAACAGAAGTAAGAAGAGCTTTCGAAACTGTAATTAAAGCCATAAATATTGGAGCTGAAAAACTAAAACCAGGCATTCTGGGTTGGGAAGTTGATTATGCTGCCCGTAAAGTAGTTACTGATGCAGGATACCAAGAATTCATGCATGCACTTGGACATCAAATTGGTCGCAATGTTCACGACGGTGGATGTCTTTTAGGTCCAAGATGGGAGAAATATGGTAAATCTGTAATGTACAAGGTTGAGGAAGGACAAGCATTTACCTTAGAACTTCATGTCTATGTCGAAAATCATGGTTACTGTAGCGTTGAAGAGGATGTTATAGTAACAAAAGAAGGTTGTGAGTTTCTCTCTGATAGACAATTAGAATTAACATTACTAAAGTTATAGTTCAGAATAAATATAAGTGCTTAAATTGATAATGAATAATGAAGATTGCTTTCCGAAAGACTATCATTGTCCTTGTAATATTCTTCTTTCTGTTTTCTAGTGAATCACAGGTTTACTCATTAGATACCGAAAATTTAGATAATCCAATTGAAACCTATGCAATTCTTTTTGATCAATTTGCAGTTGAAGTAAATGGTACACTTATGGGATCCGCTATTGAATTGAAAGATTCTCTTCTCCAACTAGGATGGTCTGATGACAACATTTCTTTGTTTATAGGAGATGAAAATCTCACAAAAGCAATTTTCCTTGAGCAACTGAATTATTTGGAACAGGAAGTTGATGAAAATGATTTAGTTTTTATTTACATCACGGCTCATGGTCACACTTATTGTCGAGATGTATTGGATTTCAACAACTGGTTTCAAGCAGAGTTCGATCAAATTGGAACAGCTAATAAAGTCTATTTGATGGAATCTTGCTATGGTGGAGAATTTGTGAGACTTTTTTCAGGAAAATGCTATGCAATGAGTAGTGTAAGCCCATTCGAACTTGCTGTCGCTTTTATCCCTGACGAAAATGGTACATGGATTTTAAGTGAACCTACTTTTGCGGGAGGCATATCCTCACATTTCTGGGCTAAAGCATTGACAAATATTTCTGCCGATTCGTCTCTTGATGGTGTAATAAGTTTAAATGAGATGTATTTGTATTCATTGCCACTTATCAGAAATTGTTACAATGAAACATTTGAAGCATTTCCTGACTTAGTGGAATATATAGGGGCAATAGCAGGTTACACAGAGAATTACCCCATGCCAACAGTCGTAAATAACTTATATTATGATTTAACCTTAAACGCTACAGATTTCATCCTAAACCATGAGAAATATGTCTGGGAAGATGATGTTGAAGGACCTATCATTAATAGTCAGAATGAAATATACTACACGGATGAAGCAACTGTTGATGTGATTTTTGAATTAAGTGATAGATCAGATTTTAACTATTATTGCTATGTAGATGAAGATTTGAAAAAATGGGGAAGTCATGTAGCAACCATGCTAAACTCTTGGGATTACATATTGAATTTATCAATTGAAGAGAAACGGGATTATAATGTTACTATTGCTGTTGTTGATGCTTGGGGAAATGAAAATACTAATTTTACTTTGGTGAAATATGTTGGCGATAGTAAAGAAGCATCATATGGTTCTATTTCTTCACTGATAGCAATTGTGTTTTTACCATTAGCTGTACTCTACTACCGAACTAAAAGAAGAAAAGATTAAATAAGTATGGCTGAATTTCTCAAATATCGTTGAGACTCTCATAACTGCGGGGATAATCAAGTGGTCAACGATGACGGACTCAAGATCTATCAAGAGTCATTGGCTAGATGGGACATCCGTTCCTTAGTGGTTCGGGAGTTCGAATCTCCCTCCCCGCACCATTTTTCTTTAATTTTGTAATGTTTTTTTAAACTTGTTTTATAACAACATTTTTTTAAAGAGTAGTTCTCAAAACTCAATCATGTCTAAAGTACCTTATCCAACAACAAAATTCCTGAAGGTTAAATGCACTAGCTGTAACAATGAGCAAGTAATATTTGATTCTGCTAAAATTGTGGTTAAATGCAATGTATGTGAAGAAGATTTAGCTCAACCTCTTGGTGGTAAAGCTAAAATATTGGGTGAGATAGTAGAAGTACTATCATAATATTAAGAAATTTCACTCTTTTAATTCAATATTTTCAGCAATTTCTTTTCTTACAAGACCTATCGCGTTTTCTTTCGGTAGTAAACAAACATCTTCAAGTTCAAATGGCCCATATGTTTTACCATCCAAACCTTTGATTTTCTCTTTTGTACTTTGTATAAATCTAACTGCCACAAAATCTATCTCATCATCTAAATCTGTAACTTCACTACCTACTGAGGGTAAGCTCAAATCAGTGTATGCGATATCTTTTGGTGAAAAAACATCTTTTCGATAAACATCATATATTTGCTTCATTCTTTCATAGAAATTTTGCTCTTCTCTTGCAAGATTCACGTTTATCTCTTGTTTACTCATAACAATTTGGATAATTTTACTTGTTCTAAGTTTTAGTAAATCATTAATCACATATTTTAATCGATTTAATCTCTCTTCTAGTATCTTCTTGATAAGAGGATTAATTTCTTCTTTAGTTCGGACTGTTCTCACTTTCAAAAAATCTCTCATAGCACCATAGAAAGCTTCATTCATGGGAGTTAGTAATTCTTTTTCCCGTTCCTCTTTCCATTTATTTTGTATTTTATCAAACACAGTGCTTCCTCAGTCAATTAATAAGAAATAAAGAATAATCTCCCTCTTTAGTTTTAGCTTCCTTCTTAATCCTCGATTTCTTCACTTTCTTCTATTCTTGGTGCAACAAAGTAAATCAGATGTCCTTTATCTTCAATTTCATACACCAATCTAATTGGTTGTTCTTGATTGAATGACATTCGAACATAATCAGAAGAACGTATGCTTCTTAGAAAGTTTGAAAGAAAATCAAGTGAGTACATTGCTTCAGATTCTCCTGAAACTAGAAAAGCTCCTGTTTCCATTTCTTCACTTTGAGGTTCAATGAATGTATCCATTTCCTTTGTATCACTTTCTGCTCCAAAGAAGATACCTTCTTCCTTTGCTCTTATTTTTAAGTAATCACTTACCATTTCTGCATCTTTTAGAACTTGCTGAATAAAAGATGCTTTAACCTCAAAATTTGTATCAAAATCAATGTGAATGGAATCTGGAATATTTCCTTCTTCTGGAATATCAATTACTGATAGAGCAAATTTTCTTTGCTGATTTTTTCCTATAAATTCTACAATAAATCTTTTTATTGTATCATCGAAAGCCATTCTGAGATGCTCGTTAGCCTTTGCTGTTTTTAATATTGTATTTAATGTTTCCAAACTCAATCCTATAGGACCAGCATCCTTAGCTTCATACTTTTGAAAAGCTTCCTTTTTCATGAAGAAATCTATCATGGAAATACGAGTTGCATCAAATGCTTTAATTCGGATACCATCTTCTTCAACATTTATTCTGCTTTCTGCAACTATTGAACTTATAATTGACACTATATTGGACATCAATTTCGCGTCTTCTAATACCATTTGAAAAGCCATCATTATACCCCAATACTTTTGCTTAAATTATTAATTTACCTCTTTCTCTTTGTTTAATTTTTCACTATATAAGGGAATCGTCTATCAAAACCTATCATGGATTAACTCTTCTTAAGGATTGCTCAAGTTCATTTATTTGCCTGTAAACTTCTAAATCTACATCGTTGAAATTCTGAATAAATGAACCCCTCATTTGTTTCTCAGGATGCAATTCCACATAACCAAGAGCTCGTATTTGTAAACCTTCCTTAAGTTCAACATTAATATTTTCTGGCAGGATTATTGTAATTTGTTCAAATCCATCATCAATTATTATAGTTGAATCTGTAATTTCTGCTATCTTACCCACTATTCGGTATTTACCAGATTTTTGAATCTCTGCAATATTTACATCAACAAACGGTTTAGCTTTGTAGGTTATTTCAGGATCTGATTCACTCATTGAAGTTACATCCAATTAATCGTATTCTCTCCAAGTTTTATCACATTTGGTGCAACGGAAGAATCTTGTTGGAGATTCATCAGCACTTCTTGTTTGTATCATCCAGAAACTGACTTTTTGAATCTTTTTACAGTCTTCGCAATACTTATCTTCTGTAGGTTTTGTTGAATCTGCTTGTGTTTCATCAAATACTGTTGTCATCTCTTTAACTAAGTTGTGTTTGACTTCTTCAGTAAAGGCTACTTCTTCATTTTCACCTAAACCACGTTTAAACCCGCATTTAAGGCAAATTAGAATGGTTTCATTATTATTATTTTTTTCAGTATGAAGTAATTTTCCACATTTAGGACAGAAATCCACGAATATCACCTACATTCTTCTTAAATACATTAATCTTTAGCTATATCAAGTCTATTTACGCTTATAGAAAAATGTTTTTGAATTTGTCTTTATTTATCAGTTTAAATTCAATCTCCTATGGTGAATAAGTTTGTCAACATGTGAAATGTGCGGTAATGAGATATTTGGGAGACCAATTACAATAAAGATAGAAGGAGCTGAATTATTAGTTTGTTCAGCTTGTGCCAAACACGGAAAACCAGTTGTTAAGAGATCACCAAAGAAACCAACCTCTAGTTCTAGAGCCTCACCTTCACGTTCAGCATATACTCCAAGAACATCCACTTCATCACAACCTCAAAGAAGAGGGAGATTTGGTAGTGAAAAAGAGCTTGTTACTGATTATGCTGAAAAACTAAGATTAGCTAGACAAAAAATGAAACTTACTCAGAAAGAAGTTTCAACTCAAACTAAAATATCTGTATCTGAATTACAAAGTATTGAAACTGGTAAGATGAGACCATCAGATGATTTAATTGGTAGGTTAGAAAAGTTCTACAACATTAAAATGACTGAGGAAATTCAAGCTTACGGCTCAAAAGATCAAAAAAAGAGTTCACCTTTTCAAACCCTAGGTGATATAGTAGTAATTAAAAAGAAGAAGGATGATGAAGAGTAGTTCTCTCCTTAGTTCTCATGAAAATGAAACAACTTCTATTTTTGATGAGAGATCATTAATTATTGCTTCTGCTTCTTTCAGAGGAAGCTTAATTGTATACAGCCTCTTCTTTGTTCTGAATTTGAGCTTGATATCGCCTTTATCACGTTTTGTTCTCAATTCACCTTTCTGGTCTATAGTTAGCTGAATAATTTCTTCTAATCTATCTTTAGTTATTTCGCTAGGCATTTGCAGTCGAGTTGTGTCACTTAAATTTTCTTAAAAAAGTTTTGATATAAGGTTTTTACTGAATTTCAATAAAATATAAAAAATGAACAAGATTCTTTAGTATAGAGAAAGATGGAAAACTCAAGTATTCCTACAAAAAATCAGTGCATGTATATCCTGAAAAAATACAAGACTCCAAATACTGTAATTCAACACTGTTTAACTGTTACAAATATTGTTGAAGAGTTCTGTTTGAAGATACCACAAGTTAACAGAAAAATCGCTATTGCTGGGGCTATGTTACATGACATCGGTAGATCTATTGATCAGTCTATTTTTCATGCAGTAAATGGCGTTGAAATTCTAGAAAAAGAGAATATTGATTCGAGAATCATTGCAATAGTCAAGAACCACATTGGAACAGGAATAGTCAAAGAGGAAGCAACAAAACTAGGATTACCCCCTGAAGATTACATCCCTGAAACACTAGAAGAAGAAATTGTTTCATATTCTGATAATCTTACATCAGGTAACGATAAATGCTCTTTTAAGGAGACGCTTGATCACTTTATTCAAAAATTTGGAAAAGAATCTCACGTTGTTCAAGGATTTTTCAGACAAAAGAAATTGCTTGACAGTTTAGTAAAATTAAATAAAATATAAGAAGATGGATATTCTCAAATATATCCAGTTGTTACTCGGGCAGTTGTTTCTTTATCTCCAGTGATTTTCTTAATAGCATCAATGAAATCTTGATTTACAACGTGATCTCTCTCTGCACGTATAGCAAACATGCCTGCTTCTGTACAGATGTTTTTGACGTCAGCTCCACTGCCACCTTCTGTCATTTGAACCAAATATTCTATATCAATATCTCCTTTAAGATTCATCCTTTTAGTGTGAATTTTGAATATCACAGTTCTACTTTCTGCATTAGGAATAGGTGTTTCTATTATTCTATCAAATCTACCAGGTCTTAACATTGCGGAATCTAAAATATCTATCCTGTTAGTGGCAGCAATAATTTTAACGTCTCCCCTAGCATTGAAACCATCTAATTCTGAAAGAAGCTGCATTAAGGTTCTTTGAACCTCTCTATCACCACTAGTGGCAAGATCTATTCTTCTACTTCCTATTGCATCTAATTCATCAATAAATAGAACGCTTGGAGCATTTTCCCTAGCAAATTCGAAAATTTCTCTTACTAACCTTGCACCATCACCAATAAATTTTTGCACAAGCTCACTCCCTATCAATCGAATAAAAGCGGCTTGAGTTTCATTAGCAACTGCTTTAGCCAGTAAAGTTTTTCCAGTCCCAGGAGCTCCATGTAAAAGCACTCCTTTTGGAGGATCTATACCTATTTTCTCAAATAACTCTGGCTTCAACAGAGGTAATTCAACTGTTTCTTTAATCTCTTGTATCTGAGCATCTAGACCACCAATATCCACATATCTTTCAATTGGTTTTTCGAGGAGCTCCATCTTTTGAACCATGGGATCATACGAAGCAGGCAAGATATTTACAATAGCAAAAGTTCTTTGATTTAGTGCAACACGAGTATCAGGTTTCAGATTGTTTATATCAACTTGACGTGAGATTGATACGACAAGATTTGGACCAGTTGTACTTCTAACTACAGCTGTTTTGTTATCAAGTATTTCCACGATATAACCCATAAAAAGCGGAGGAGATCTTAACCTTTCAAGTTCTACTTTCAGATTGTTTACTTCTCGTTGAAGTCTCAATCTTTCACTTTCTACCATCTGTTTTTCTGTTTCTAACTGTCTTGCTTGTCTCTCTAAGTGATGAGCGTATGAAATTAAATAAGCGGGATCATTTTGATCTGGTTCAGATCTTTCTTTTGACAGTCTTGGCACCCTCTGTATTTCTCAATATTTTCTTAACTAAATAAATATAAAAGTCTATATATAATATACTTTACTTATTGTTTTGATTCATTAATTAGTTATTCGATTAAGTATTCTATCTTCTGCGAGAAATCTACTAAACAACCAAATCAGCAACTTTAAGTGTATTTCAAATTAATTATCGATATGAAACTAGCTGTACTCCGGTTATCACATAGAGTTGTAAGAGACAAGAGAATCTCTACACATTTGGCATTAACAGCTAGAGCTTTTGGAGCATCTGAATTTTTCTACACAGGAGATCATGATACACATGTGGAAGACAGTATTCAGAAAATACAGAATGAATGGGGGGGAAATTTATCCGCAACACATATTGGAAAACCTTGGAATTTCTTGAAAGATTGGAAGAAACAAGGTGGAGTTGTGATTCATCTAACTATGTATGGTATTGAGCTATCAGATAGATTACAGGAAATCCAAAATTTGGAGAAGGAGGAGATTCTGATTGTGGTTGGAGGAGTTAAAGTTCCGGGTCAAGTTTTCGAACTCGCAGATTATAATATAGCAATTGGTAATCAACCACATAGTGAAGTTGCAGCACTTGCAGTTTTTCTTGATAGGATTTCAGAAGGAGAAGCAAGAAAACAAAAATTCCAAGATGCAAATTATGAAATTGTTCCTATGGAAAGGGGAAAACAGGCCAATAAGATTTAAGGTGATAGAAATATGCAAAAAATAATTACTCTTGAAAAAACCTACATTGTTGCTAAACATAGTTCAGAAAAGGCTTTTACTTACATACTAAACAGAGAATTTGAGAATTTAGATGTAGAAATCAAGGGAATAAGTTTCACTAAGGAAAGATATGCCGAGGTTACAATAGAAGGGGAAGATGAGGAAATAGCCAAAAACATCTTAATAAAAAATTATGGAACAATACAAAGCATTGGAGATTTGCAAGAGGGAGATGTTATTTATGGTAGATTTAGAGAAGTAGGGGAAGTTAAGTTTGGTTTGTTCATAGACTGTGGTATAACAAGCACAACCCAAAGTATAGATGCTCTTTATCCACTTTATGAGATGAGAAATCAATTGGCTCAAGGTAAAAAAGTCCCTCTGACTAATATGGTTAGGGCCTATGGTTTCACAGATAATTTACCAATGTTTTTTGAAGTAATAAAGAAACAGATTATAGGATCTAAAGTTTGGGTCAAGCTTACTGATGAATCACTCAAATGGCTGAAAAGTACATTGAAGGAAAAGAAAGAGGCTTTAATTATCTGTGGAACTACAAGAAGAATGATAAAGCAAGCCCTTATCGGTTCAAATCATGCTGAAGATATCGAAGTAATAGAAAGAATAGGGTTACTTGAATATAGATTAATTTGTAAAAGAGGAACTAGAGCAGATGGTTTGATCCCTGAATTAGGGTATCTCCTAGGAAGAGCAAAGATTGGAGCTCAAGTCCCTAAAAGGGTAAAGGAATTAACTAAAGTTCAAGAAGAGCAAGAAAGCTGAGGATTAAAAAACCATCTTGATTCATAAGAAAACAGCTTTATGCACTCTGTAGGTAATCTATAAAAATTCGAATTTTAAATTGATACTATGAATATGGAAGAAATTGCTGAGGTCTTAAAAAACGAGGTGATTAAAAATCATCCAGAAATCGCAATAATTGCTATCTATGGTTCAACTGCAGTAGGAGAGCAAACAGAGTTTTCAGATCTTGATATGTATGCTATACTTGATAACGAAGATAAGAAATTTTCAATTGAATTTGTTTTCAACAATCAAACAATAGAGTTCTGGTGTACCAGTTGGTTTTGGGCTGAAAAAATAGCTACGGCTGACATGAATCCCATAATTTTTCCTGTTGCTGCAGGAATTTTCTTCAATAATCAAGAGATTTATTCTAGGTCAGAAGAAGATAGAACTCGTTTTCAAGAGTTAAAAAAGAAAGCTGAAATTGGAAAGAAAAAGCAAATTGAAATAGCTATGACCAATTTTAGATGGTTAAATAGTGTAATTCAGCAATTAGAATTTGCAAGGAAAACCAATAATATCATGACTGCAAGATGGGCTGTATGGAACTTTATTAATGGAACAGTAAGTATTCTTGCTTTTGTAAATAATATAATACATTCAAAGAACTGGGGTTCAAATTTACATGTTACTTTCACATTAGATATTTTGCCAGAAAATTATGAAAGCGATATCATTACTTTAGCAACATCTGATAATTACGATAAAATGATTTTTTCAGGAAAGAGGATTTTGAGACAATTAAGAGAGATTCTTAACTTTAAAAGAAGTGAGTTTTCCATTGATTCTGATGAACAGATAAAGAATCTTACAGATAGTTATGTGAGTATCAAGTCATATCTAAACAAAGTACTCTCAGCATGTGAAAAAAAAGAAATTCTTGCTGCGAGTTATGCTGCAACAGAGGTTCAGCTATGCATTGCAGATGAAATAGAAATGATGGAAACGAATAAACTAGTCAATAGTTTAAATTTTAATAATTATGATGAAATTAGTAAATCATATAAGATGCTCAATTTTCCTGATTTAAGCTCGAGTATAACAGAGAATGATTTTGAAAAATTGAGAAATGACGTTGAATCTTTAGATAAAATATTTGTTACTTACCTGAAACAAAAAGGAGTGGAATTAAGGATATTTGAAGATGTTTCTGAAATTAGAGAATATACAAAAACTAAGTAATTAATCTTCTTTTAATTGACTAAGGTACAACTTTCTGAATTTGTTAACTTTAGGTTCAATTACGACTCTACAGTATGGTTGTGATGAATTAAGCTTGAAGTAATTCTGATGATATTCCTCTGCTTGGTAGAATTTATTAAACGAAGTTACCTCTGTAACTATGGGATTACTCCATTTCTTTGAGCTATTCAATACAGAGATCATCTCTTCAATAATCTGCTTTTGTTCTTCAGAATGATAAAATATTGCAGATCTATATTGAGAACCAACATCATTACCTTGGCGGTTCAATGTAGTTGGATCATGTATCGTAAAGAAGAGTTCTAGAATTTCTTTGAATGTAACTATTTCTGGATTGAATATTATTTGAACAACTTCTACATGACCTGTTGACCCCGAGCAAACCTGTTCATATGTAGGATAATCAATTTTACCTCCAGAATAACCTGATTCCGCTATTTGTACGCCTTCTAATTCACTATAAACAGCTTCAATACACCAAAAGCATCCCCCACCTAGTGTAATAGTTTCCATATCTATTTCGTCTGTCATTTCCAAATCTCCTTTTATTATTATAAAGAAAAGAACTCACTAAACTAAAGAATGTTTGAAATTAATTAAAGACTAGCATGTAACAAAAATAGGCTGAAAATGGTGAGGCAGAGCGGATTCGAGCTTTATCTTAGATTCATCTATAACATAAGACTACCTTGACTTTTAAGATTTTTTAACTCATATTCCAACTGCTTCAATTTCGAAATTCAGTTGACTAATATCTTCACATTCACTTCTTATTCTTAGAGCTTGACTACCCACATAATCTTTTACACCAGTAGCATTTAATCTGGGTTTGAAGAATTGAATTATCGCAGCCTCAACATCCCTTAGTGCTTGCTCATCCAAATCTATTGAAGTATCTTTCTCATCCGAAAATCCTCCAAAAGCAAATTGGACATAATTATCATCACCAAAATCTCTAAGTGCTGAAAGAAGGGCTTTATGATTGCTCAATAATCTCTTTGTTGGAGTCTGCAGAGAACTACCTATATAAAGTAATTCTGGATCGGAAAAAATTGCTTTAACTGCTGTTTTAATTCCTTTTGTTTTTGGAACTTTTAGAATTGCATATAGTGTGTAGTAGTCTTTTAATCCTTCAACTAATGCTTCTTGGAAGTCAATTTCGTAAAACCACCTTATGTGAACTTTTTTCATTCTATCACTTCAATATATTACAGATTCAAAATAATTCTTTATATCTAATAAATTATTCCTCAATCCATAAGAATAAAAAAGAGTAGAAAATCAGCAAATAATTAATTCAGTATATTAAGAAAGTAATTAAGAAGTGGTGAGGAAGAGTGGATTCGAACTCATTATTCATGGTTACATTATTTATTCCTAACTATTATTTGAGGATTTTATGGTTACATAATATCTGAATACAGTTTCTTCAGATAAATCAAGCATTTCATAATCAGTAGCAAAGACATTAAGATTGGCTATGTCGGGTATTTTATAGCTTGTATATTTCAAACTTATATCAGTATCTTCGGTATAATTTCTTAATACATTGAAATTTTCTAGATTATTTATAATACCTGTAAAATGCAAAATAAAGCCTTCTGTTTCATTGTAATGACCTTTCATATACTGGACTGGATATTCCAAATCATTGATAATGAATATATCTTGGTTAAAGTCAGATGAAACGTTATTTGAATCCAATCTTATTAACAAGTCAACTAATCGTGTATTTAGCGATAAAACTTCTTTCTTCAATTCTTCAATAGATAAATCAGTTTCAGTTTCAATTCTAATTGAATTAGTAGCAAGTTTTCTATGAATTTCCTCATTAATATTAAAGGCGGAATAAAAATCTCTTGAAGGAAGAAGTTCAAAAAGCCTACTAATTTTTGTTGCCATTTCATTTTCTATATCCGCAGCCATTTTAATATTGCAATACACTTCAAACAAAAAGAAATAATTAACTTGTTTATAGTGTTCCATTAATCTCAAATAAAGTTTTGATCCATAGGATAATGCTTCTTTCCAACTCTCATTTTCAAGCATGTTAATAAATGAATTATAGAGATTCTTTCTATCCGGATTCTTTATTAAAGAAGCTAAATTTACTTCCATGAAATCTATATCAAAAATAATTGCAAAAACCTTAAGAATGAATTTTTTTAGAATTGAAAACCATCCATGCAATTCAGTAGCATTAGGTAAAACTCCTCCATGCTGAGCTTGGTTTCTCTGTTTATACATTTTTTTAAGTTCAACTTTGTATGGGAGATGACAGTTATAATTTTCCTTAAGAACTCCATCTAGAAATTTCTTTCCTATTAAATCTGTAAACTTCGTATTTTCGTCGAAATCTACATTCAGTGTTGTTAAAAACGCTTTAACAATAAGTTCCTCTATTAAACCTATTTTAAGAATATTATTCAATAGATTTATTTCAGTAAAGTCATTTAGATTGCCCTCCAAATCTATAAGCAGCTTCTTTACCAAAATATATTGTCGTTTCTCACCAAGCGATAAGTCTTCTAAATTCACATGTTTTACTTTCATATCCATCCCTAGAATCTAAATATTAAGTTTGATTATATGTTTTTTGCACAGAGAAACACATACATCAAAGGAAATATTGCGTAAGGGAGTTATGGTAAGATTATTGGAAAGATATAAAAAATTATTTCGATGAATTACCAAAGAAGGTGTAAAGATAATGTTTCCAATTCTTTAACAATATTTTAAAACATGCACACAAAACTATTCAGCATGTCCAGTATTGTATACAAAGTTCTGAAGAATTCATGGAGTTATAGAATTCTAGAGCAACTGAACATAAAGTCTTTGACTTGGAAAGAATTATCTGAAAAAACTAAATTGACACCTTATGCGTTAAAAATTGCATTGAGGAAGCTATTCAACAACAAAATTATTGAAAAGGAAACGACTGATTCAGAGTTTTTTTATCATGTAATAGGAAAATATGAGGTGATAACTAAAGAACAATTAGATGATGAAAACTACAAAATAGAGATTTTTAAAGAAGAAAAATTAGATAAGTTATTATCTTTAACAGAAACTGTAGTTAATACAGAAGAATCTTTAGAAGCTTTAGCTGGACTGAGTTTAAGAGGGAAATACATGAATCTCATAGAAGAGGCTAAGGAGAGTATAATTGTTGTAAGCCCTTTTCTGCAGGGAAATATAATATTAGACCATTTGAAAAATAATGCTGAAAAATTAGGAAAACTTGTTTTAGTTACAAGAAATCCAATAAATTTTTGGAATGAAAAACAAAAACTCGAACAACAAAAATGGATTAATCTCTTGAAAAAGCAAAATTCCATAGTAATTGAAGATGACGATATTCATGCCAAGATTCTTATTACAGATAAAAGCAGATGTATAATTTCTTCAATGAATTTAACAAAGGAATCTTTTTCCACAAGTAAGGAATTTGGAATTTATACTGAATCTGAGGTCATAATTTCTTCAGCGATCAATTTCATTAGAGAGATGGGTGGAGATAAATCGGTGTAAGCGAGGTATGGCAAGATAACTAAAATGTATCTATTTTTACCAGCTTTTAACTTATAGTTTCCAGCTGGACGGATATGCCACATATCCTCCTACCCCATCAACACTCCTCTTAGGAAGTGCTTTTGGATCGCTTTTTGCAAGTATATTATAGGCAGCATTAACATCTGCATTAATCTTGTAACCCTTAGATGAGCAGAAGATTCCTCTTGAAACCCTTTTACCTTGGTATTGTAGCTGTTTTTTAACCATTTCATTGTCTAAAAAACTACATTTTGAAGTATATCTTTCATCAACCAATTCTACTTGAATACTCTTCTCTTCAGATTTATACTTAATTTTCTCTATTAATTCAAAATATGGTATGCTTACGAAATTTTGATTCATCCTTCGACCAAGTTGAACTCTCTGTTTCCACTCTGGATTATACCCAATCACTAGAACACCGATATTCTTGTTTTCGCATTCTTGAACTATCGCTATACTAATCTTATGTAATTGTTCAAGTTTTTTTCGTTCAAATGTATCAATTAGTTTTGTTAGTTTCTTTCCTGATTTTATGGATTGACTTTTGTATATGCTTTGCAACCTAGCTCGCTCTTTCAAATAGAACTGTATATTTGATTTTAATCCTTTTCCATCATCTTTAACTACAATTGGTCTGCTACCAATGTTGTCTATCATAGTTATGATGTTTACTACTCCGAGATCAATAGCGGCTTTTCTCTTCATTGAAGGCACTCTAGTTTGAAAATTTCGTTTATACACAATTTCTATTCTATATCCTACACCTTTTGGAATTACCCTTACAAGTTGAAGTTTCGTTTTATCTGATAATCGTGTCTTAATTTTATATTTCACTTTCTTTGGAAAATTGAGATAACCATCTCTATCGATATTTACTTGGTTTATCGTAAATAATGCTTGAAACTCTCCATCCTTTTTCTTAAATCTTGGAATACTCGGTTTACTCATATATTTCTTAGGATTATGAGTAAATTCTCTGTTTGTTCTAATAAAAGAAGTCCAATTCCTTGCTAAAATTCTTAATGTTTGTTGTGCTGTATGTCCAGGCAATTGTTTATACTCAGGAGTTGTTTTGAATATCTTCCAAAGTTTATAGTAAGTTAGTATTGTTTTCTGCTTGAAAAAAAACTGTCTTATTGTATAATTAGCTGCATTATAGAGATTTTTAGTTTGATGACACAGTTGACTAAGATTTGGATCAAAACCAACTTCAATTCTTTCAGTTCTTAGACACTCAATCATCAATTGAATAATCTTGAAATTACTATAAATACCTAAAATAACATTGTTGAAAGTAAATAGAAGGTGGTGGGGCAAAGCGGATTTGAACCGCCGGCCTACTCCGTGTAAGGGAGTTGTCATAACCAGGCTAGACCATTGCCCCTTGTTTTGTTGGTTACATTTCTTCTGCTAGTTGTTTTCATTTTAAACTTTTGGTTAATTAATTTTACTTTCTGCTGCTACTCTTACGATTTACTTATATATTTCTCTGTATAGATTTGAAAGTGGAGAAAGCCCTATGTCTGACACTGAGGAACTTACCTTAAAGCTTAAAGCTCTTGGTTTGACTCAATATGAAGTTAAAACTTTGATCACTTTAGTAGCTCTTTCATCTTCTACTGCGGAAGAGATTCACAAACAGACAGACATCCCCACACCAAGAATTTATGATACTATTGACAGCTTAGAGAAAAAAGGATTGGTTCGAACAATATCAGGAAGACCCAAGCGTTTTGAAGTAATTACTCTAAAGAAGGGATTGGATAACCTTCTAAGATTTAAAGAGCAAGAATATCACGATGAACTTGATAAGATGGCAACAGTTTCACAGGAAATCATGTCTCTTTTAAGTGATCCAGAGTATCAATCAAAATTAATTATCAAACCAGATGAACTACTTGAAGCATACTCTTCTCTGGAAGAGATGCAAATAAAGACTAAGGATATTATTAGAAAAGGAGAGAAAGAGATATCGATTTTTACTAATGTCTTCTATTGGTATAATGATGTCAAAAAAGAAATCAAAGATGCACTAGATAAAGGAGTTAAAGTTAGAGTCATAATGAGTATAGACGATTCCAAATCAAAAGATGTTGCAAGAAATCTTCTTGATTTAGGTGCTCAAGTAAGAAGTATTACAGAGGGAAATGTTCTAGCTCGCGGTACTTTAGTAGATGAAGAACAAGTTGTCTTTGTTATTTGGGTTTCTCCAGTTAAACATGAGAAGTATGTTTATCGTCCCCACTTCTCCTCTAACTCTGGAATCATTGAGATTTTTTCCAATAATTTTGAACATTTGTGGGTGAAGGGTAAAGAAATTTCCTTTGAATAATCTTTTTGGAAGTAAAAATTATGATTGATTTGGACGAACAAAACCGCATTATTGAAATTGATAAATCTAATCAGCTTCAAATTCTTGAGAAGTGGTCATCTCTGTTTAAAGAGGCTCGAGAAAATAGTCTAAAAATAGTTATTCCTGAAAAAATACATTGGAAAGATAAGAGTATAAAATATGTTGAACCGTCCAACATAGTAGTTTGTGGAATGGGGGGTTCAGCTATTGCAGGTGATTATTTATCTAGTTTGTTAAAAAACGAACTCAAAATTCCAATTTTAGTTAATAGAGACTATTACCTACCCGCTTTCAGTAACAGTTCTACCTTGATTATATGTGTTAGTTATTCTGGGAACACAGAAGAAACTCTCTCTTGTTTCAAAGACGCACTTACTAAAGGTACTATGATTATAACAATCTCTTCAGGGGGACTTTTGGAAAAACTTTCTAAGAAGAGTAGTGTACCTCACATAAAAATACGAGAGGGAATACCACCTAGAACAGGTTTACCTTTAATCTACACGTCTCTTTTAACAATATTAGAAAAATTCAAACTTATAGAAGACATGAGCAATGATTTTGAGGAAACAGAGAAAATATTGGCAGAATTATCTGTTGAATATTCTCCTGAAAAAAAGACGGAAGGAAATTTCGCAAAGAAGATTGCTTATGGATTATACAATAAACTACCCCTATTTG